>NZ_JAGMUF010000015.1:0-75672 GCF_019049125.1 Streptomyces sp. AC602_WCS936
GGGTACCACATCGCTGCGCGATGTGCAAGGGGGGCGGTCGCTGCGCTCCCGCTGGCCCGTGCGGAGCACGGGCGCCTCCCTCCGCTGCGCTCCAGGAGGCGGTGGGGCCGGCCGCTGCGCGCCCGGCTGGCCGCGCGGTGCGAGGCCGGGCCGATCGGGTGGGTGGGGTGCGGCTAGTGGGGCCTCCAGTACGGGAGTTGGGGGAGCGCGGGGCGCTCCCGGCGGGTCCGCTGCGCTCCCCCGCCTGACGGTCCTTCCGGCTGCGCCTCCAGAACCGTTGGGGCCCGCTGGCGCGGGCCGGGCTGGCTACTGGGGTGGTGGGTCGCTCGTTCGTGTGGGTTCCAGTGTACCGCGTGCATCGGGTTGATGCAGCATGTACCGTTGGCGGAAACACGGGACACCCCCCAACCACCCGGGTGGGGTGCGCCTTTTGATGAAACGTCAGCGCCCGTGTTTTGCCAACCAGTCACGCGAGGAATCACGAATTGAGCGGCTTCGGGCCTCAGCCACAGAACAGTACCTCGGATATCGGAAAGCATGAATTCCGGCGTGCGGAGGTACCGGAGCCGAACGGCCCCTCGGGCCGGGCGGCGGAACCCGCCACGGAGGCCGGCCCCGCCTCCTGGTGCTTGTTCGTCACGGTCGGCACCGCCCGAGACTCAGAGCCGCTGGTGCCGTCTACGGTCTGCGCGGGCCCACGGGCCCGCACGCGAAGCCGCCTCAGCCACGAGGGGTCCGGTCGGCGCCTGCGGGTGGACCTCAGCCACCTAATACTTACGCAGATCAAGAACCCGCTGGTCAGCGGCTTGCACGTTCGGCGATCTGTCACCCCAGGAGGTACACAACGTCTGCGATGTGTACCTCCTGAGTAGTCACATCGCAGACGGAATGTCAGCCTGGCCGACGTTTCGGGCTCGAAACGTCAGCCAGGCCGACGTTCACGACGGCGTCCCGTTGAACGGTCTGCCGTCGCCTGGAGGGGGGAGATCTGTCCCCCCTGGGGGGACACAACACGCCGGAATGTCAGTGAGGCCGACATATCTGTCGGCGTGGCTGACATACTGCTGGCGCCCAAGATCAGCGGAGTGGAGAGCAGCCTCGTGACACCCGAGCCACAGCGCCGTCGTCCCGCACCGAAGCGCGCGCCGCGCCGTACGGAGCTGCCCCTCGGTGAGGAGATCCAGGCGTGGTCCAAGCCGGTGCAGCCGGTTGACGACCTTGACTCGGTCGCTCGCCGCTACCCGCGCCGGAAGCTCTCGCTCAGCAGCGAGCGCAAGCCGATGGAGTTCTACGAGCACCCGGAGCGTCCCAAGGCGTTCTCCATGGACTCGCTGGAGTTCTTCTTCCTGATCGCGCAGTACTTCCGCGAGGCCCTGCCGCTGCGGCTGATCCTGCTGCTGATCGCTTGCCAGAAGGCCGGCGGGCAGATCCGGCTGACACAGGAGGAGATGGCGACGGTCCTGGACGTGCCCCGCGCGAAGACCAACGAGGCGCTGCAGGAGGTCATGAGCCATGGCATCGTCTTCAAGGTGCGCCGCGGTGTCTATCAGTTCAACCCGCCCTACTCGTACCGTGTAGCGGAGTTCATCCCGGGCACGGAGCTGGTCGAAGCCGAGTACGTGCAGGTCGACCAGGACAAGACGATCGCGAAGATCCGCAGGGACGAAAGCCTGCCGGATCTGGTGCGGTTCCCGTCGCTGGAGCACATGCGCGAGGCGATCGAGGAACTGCGCAAGAAGCGGGCCGAGGAACGCGCTGCACGCCGACTGGCCCGTGCGCAGCGCCAGGAGGAGGAATCAGCCCAGTGAGCACCTTGAAGTGGTCGGCGACCAATGCCGACGGTCTTCTCGCCGACCTGGACCTGCCGCCCGCCGCCTACCGCGCGCTGCTGAAGCTCCGGGCGCGCAGCGAGGCCGGCGGCCGCATCACGATGGACCAGGCAACCCTCGGTGAGCTGCTCGGGCTCAGCCGCCCCAGCGTGAACGCCGCACTGCGGGAGCTGGAGCTGGCCAAGCTCGTCAAGAAGGTCCGCAACGGCGTCTACCAGATCAACCCGATGCTGGCCGGCTACAACTCCCCCGAGGACGCCCTGGACGCCGTCAAGGCGATGCCCAAGGCGGACCGGCTGGACAGCAAGACCTACGTGGCGGACTACCACCGAGCCGTCGCCGCCTACCAGGACCAGCTCGCCGAACAGCGCAAGAAGCGCGCGGCCGCAGCCGCCGCCAAGAAGGCCGCGGCCGCCAAGAGGCGCGGTTCGCTACACGCCGTCGGCTGACCCGACCAACACCCCGCAGGGTATCGGCGCTGCACCCTCCATGGGCGCGGCGCCGATCGCGTTCCCGGTGTCGGCGCCGACACCAGAAGTCCCCGTCTGGGTGGACAAAGGTTTCCCTGTGCAGGACCAAACCGACCACCGTCAGCTCTGCTGGCGTAGCGCGGGCAGCGAGTAGGCGGTAGCACCAGGGATACCGCCTTGTTCTAGTTCTCCAGAACAAGCGCCGTCCTTCCGAGCACCGCGTACACCGTTCCCCTCCAGGGGAAAGCCGCAGGCGGGACGGCCCGCACGGGCGTTCCCGAAAGGCTTTGCCGCGCGCCGCCCACGCGAGCGCCGGCTGGCGCGGTACGAGTAGGCCGTGACGCACAACTTCGGCATCCACTTCACCCAGGAGCTGGCGAACCGCTACGGCCTCCCCACCGATGACTGGCCCGCGAGCACGGAGCCCGTGACGTCGTTCTTCACGATCGTCGTCAACGCCGTGGGTCGGGGCCGGGCCCTGGACTGGTTCGAGGCGGCACGCCGCGCCGAACGCCGCGTGGACGAGGTGGACCAGGCCCGGACCTATCAGTTCGGCTTCGCCGCCTACCTTGCCGACGCCCTGGACTTCTACGGCCAGCGGCCGACCCTCGCTGAGACCGTCGCCTGGGAGGCCGTGAAGGGAGCCCGCGAGGTCGCGCGCCACGGTTCAGGAATCGACCGCGACGCTGGCTTCGACGTCCTCCTTGACTGCGCCGTGCGGGCGTGCGGGCGCAGCAGCAGCCGACAGGACAACAGGTCGACAGGAGCAGCCGCGACCGCGTAGCCGCTGATTGCCGCGGTGCTCCGCTGTACGCGGTGAGGTCGGCCTTGCTACACGAGCAGCAGCCGTGTGCCGCCTGGCGGGACGCTCCTGCACGCCGGCCCGTGCTGCGGGACGCAGCAGACGGCCTTGCACCCTTCGCCACCAGGAGCAGCAGCGGCTGCTGTACGGCGCAGGTCGCGCGAGGTGCAAGGCGCGCTGCGGGATGCGCGTAGCGGCATCCGGGTCGTGGCTCTCCGGGGCGGGGCGTGCGAATGCTGCGCTGCGCTGGGGAGGCGTCTTGCACCCCATTGGTAGGTACTACAGGTAGTACCTACGTGCGGGTTGTAGATCTCCCCCCTGAGAGCGGAGCTCGGTCCGGGAGCGGCGGGAGGCGGTGCCCGAGGGGGGAGGGCGCGGCGCCCGTCGTGGAGCCGTCGCCGAGGGGCAGGGCGCTTCGCCGCCGCCCGAGGCGCTGTGCGCCGCTGTGAGCGCCTTTGAGGGCCTTGATCGTTGCTCGGGAGCCCGGAGGGCGTCAGAACGCCGCAGGCGGCCGTACAGCGCCGGGAAGGATCATGTGCGCCGGACGGGTGGGGTGTGCCTCGGTGCAGGTGGTGGCGGGTGATGTGTGCCCGCGCAGCGAGCTTCGCCCTCAGAGGGAAAGATCTACAACCCGCACATAGGTACTACCTGTAGTACCTACCAATGGGGTGCAAGGGTGCAAGGCCGGTGGCATCTGCCCGGCCGTACTTCCGGTACTTCGCCTTCGGCGGGTGAGGAAGAGCGCGCCCGTCATCAGGTCAGTCAGTCCTACGTCTTCCTTATACGCGAGCGATCCCTCACCAACCGACAGACCCGATCCCTCACCAAACGACGGACACGCGCGGAGGCCGGCCGCGCCAGCAGCACGCGGTCGGCCTGGTCCAGGACGTCGCGGGTCAGACCTCGAGGTAGGCGACGACGACCACGGTCTTCAAGGCCGTGACCCAGTACAGGAGGCGTACGCGCTCGACTTCGTCGGCGTACTCGCGCAGCTGGGGGCCGGCGGTGTCGCCGGGGATTGGCTCGCCGACCTCGGGGTCGACGGAGACGACGACCAGGGCGCGGTCCAGGGCGTGGATCTGAGCCTCGCTGGTCAGGTTCTCCAGCTGCTTGGCGGCGGAGTCGGAGAACGCGATCCGGGCGCGGCGGGGGCCGTGCTGCGGGGCCATCAGGCGACGGCCGGGCGCTGGGATGCGAGGCGGGCGAGGTGGGCCTCGCGCAGCTCCTCCCAGGGGGTGCACTGCTCGGGGTCGGGCAGGCCGTTGGTGGCGATGTCCTCCAGGACGGCGGCGAACCGGTCGGCGTCGGCGCGGGTCTTGGCCGCGTACGCGCGGACCGCGTCGGCGGCCGCGGGCTCCAGCTGCCGGGCGGCGGTGTCGGCGGGGGCCGGCTGTTCGCTCATCGAGGGCCTCCAGGGCGCGAACGGGCGTGTGTCACCACGGTATCGGCCGCACGGCGGCCGTGGGACCGCTCTGCTCAGTCGGGTACGGGGCTCGCGGCCACGGCTCCTTCGACCTTGGCGCACCAGGGTTCGCCGGCGCACTTGCCTCCGAGGCCGGGCACGGCGCAGGTGCACTCCGGTTCGCGCTCGGTGATCTGCGTGATGCGGTAGAGGCCCGGGGTCATCTTGTCGATGCGCAGCTTCTGGACCTTCGCCGTGGCCTCTTGGATCGAGACAGCGTGGGTGGTGTAGATCAGGGTGGTGACGCCGGGGTGGGACGGGTCGGTGCACCGTGCCACGACCTGGTACTCGTGCTGCGTCATCGCGCCTCCCGGGTGCTCAGGCGGGCAGGCCGGGCAGGACCTGGCCGTCGGTGATCTGGGTGCGGGCGGTCAGGGCGTGGCCGTCGCAGACCACGTAGCGGTCGCCGTTGTCGGCCTGGATGGTGTGGGTGGCCGGCTCGGTGCAGGCCGTGTCCAGCCGGTCGTACGGCCAGACGTTGAAGCACGTGAAATCCGTGCACCAGGAGTCGAAGCCCTCGGTGGCTCGCGCGCGGGACTTGAGAGTGCCGCCGTGCTCCGGGCACACACCCCACGGCACGGTGCACCGGCTCGGGTCGGTGGCGGTGCTTTGCAGGGCCTGGGCGTAGAGCGCGGCGGTGGCGCTGTCGGTGCTCACCCCGGCGATTCTTCCGCACTCCCCGGCCCGCCCGGGGCCGATCCCGGCGGCTCATGCGGGGGCGCGATGTCCGATGACACAGATCAGCTGAACAGTGACACAGGTGAGCGTGTCCACCTGGGGAAACAGGGGGGCGATGACACAGCTCGGTCCACTGTTCAGGTGGGCGAGGTGTCCCACTGAACTTTGACCGGTGCCGTCAGCCGGCTCGGAGGGCCTCGTTGCGCAGGGCGCGCAGCAGGGTCAACGCGTCCTGGTTGTCCGCGTCGGTGAAGGCGTGGATCGCGAGCAGGAGGGATCCACCGATCCGTTTGGCGGTGACGAGATCGTCGCCGGCGAGGACGGCCTGGTGGTACAGGGAGTCAGTCAGGAGGAAGACGATGCGCGCCATGGGATCGCCGTTGAGCTCCGCGACGCGCTGGCCGGTCTCGTCGTGGGTCATGGTGGCCTCGATGCCGAACGCGGCGAGCAGGACGCGGTGAAGCGTGTGCTTTCCGTACGCGGCGAGCAGGGCCGCCAGCGGGCGCTCGTGCGCGCCACCCGCCAGGACCTCCAGGGCGCCGTCGTTGTTCTGGACGACGGCCTCCAGCGCGGCCAGAGCCCGGAGATGGTCGTCGTTGGTCAGCTCGTCATCCATGGCACCGCAGAGTAGGTCGATGCCCGGCGTGCGCAGTGATGCTTGGCGTGAAACCACCCGCCAGTGTCTTGGCGGGGACCGCAGCCGGATGCGGACCGTAGTCGCTCCGGGAGGGGTGTCACGCTGATCGGCGAGGTGGCCGAGATTCGGGGCCGGGCCCGTAGTTCCGGGCCGGATCGTCAGCGTGACACCCCGGCGTGACAGCCGGATCGGGGTGCGTGACACCGGTCGGCGTGACAGCGTGACAGTCACCCTCGGTGATCACGGATGCGGTGCTACGGCCGGGCGCGGGTGAGGAACGCGGCGAGCGCGCCAGCGGCTTCGGGCTCGGTGGTGGTGAGCCGGGCCACGAACGCCAGTTCGTCGACGTTGGCACCGGGGACCAGGCGGGCGAGTTCGGCGAGCAGCGCGGCGTGCGCGAGGACCGGCGGTGTGAGAAGGCCGGCTGCTTCCTCGCGGGCGGCCGGATCGCGGTAGTGCCCGAGGTGAGCGGCCAGGGCGTGCGCGAGCCAGCCGTCGACGTCGGCCTGGACGTACCCGCCCGCGCGCCGGGTGAGTTCGTCGCGGACGGCTTCGTCTCCCGTACGGGGCTCGGTCTGCTCCAGCGTGCCGAGCTCGCGCAGCGCCTGGAGCTCGTCGGCGCGGGCCGCGATCCGGGCGGCTTCGCGCAGTTCGGCTTCCCGGGCGGCGGCGGCCGCGGCGTCGGCGGCGAGCTCGGCCTGAACGACGTCGTCGGCGTCCGGGTCGTAGACCGTGCCCGTAGGCGCGGCGGCGAGCAGCTGGTCCAGGCGTTCCCACTCCGCGAGCTCCGCGCGGCCGCGGACATCGTCGGCCAGGTCCTCGAGCCGCGAGTTCTGCCGGGCGTCGAACCGGGCGTCCTCGAGGGCCGCCGCGACGGCGCCGGCGTCCATGCCCTTCGCCCGGCGCCGTACAACACGGCGACCGATCCGGGCGGGGTCGACCGGCTCACGGGGCGCAGCGAGGCGCGGGGCGAGCGGTCGACGGGTGCCGCCGCCGGGCGGCCACATCCTGGTCATCTTCGGCCTCGCATTCGTGGTGAGGAATCAGAGCGGGCCGCCGCCAGAGCGCTGTGCGGCGGCCCGCCGATACGTTTTATAGCAGGCTGTGAATTCGAGCGGGTCAGAACCGGAAGTCTATTTTCGACACGGACGTGAAATCTGCGCGCAGGCCATCGGCCCGTGTGCCCCATTCCGTGAAATACGACTCGGTGATGGCCTCCGCGACGATCGGATGCAGATCTTCCTCCGTCGCACCGGCCTCCTGGAGCTCCAGGATCTGCTTCACGTAGAAGGGCGAGATGTCCGTGGTGATCTGGCGCTCGCGGCCGTCGTCCGAGCTGCCCGTGCAGGTGAATCCAAAGTAGGCCGTCACCTCCACCATCATCCCCCTGGAGGTGGCCGCCTGCGCGCGTGCCTGTGCTCTGACCTGCGGTTGCCACTCGGATTCGGTCTCCTCCACCAGGGCGGCCTGGAGGCGCTTCTGCGGGGTCGTCAGCTTCCCGGCGCGGTAGCGCTCCACCGTGCGGCGCGAGACGCCCAGGCGCTCCGCCAGATCCTTGGTCGACCCCTTCGCCCGCGTGAGAAGGAATTTCACCTGTGCCTTTGCGGATTTCGGCGCGGGCCGGGTGAACACCTTCCGCTCCGCCTGTGCGAGGGCTTCCAGGACCTTGCCGCGGCGCGGGGCTGGCTGCTGCTCGTGATCGTTCATGCCTCCAGGGACCACGGATCGCCTGTGGATAGTCGCCGAGGAATCCCGCAGGACCGTGTGCGAAACCGTGCTCGGCACTTGAGAGCCTGATCCCTGCATGCTGAACGGACAGCAGGGGGACAGCACTCGGTATGACGTGGAGGCGACGGTCGACAGAGCTGGTGCACCAGGGCCCTTTTCTGTCAGTGCACCGCGATGCTGTCCGACGTCCGGATGGCACAGAAGGCGTGTACGAGCACGTGTCAGTCTCCGACGGCGTGCGTGTGGTAGCCCTCGACACTGCCGGGCGGACCCTGCTGGTGGAGGACACCTTCTACCTCCAGGGCCGGCGCATGTTGCACGTGCCAGGCGGCGGGACGGATGGGCAGGAGCCGCGCCGCGCAGCGCTGCGTGAGCTGGAGGAGGAGACCGGCCTGGCCGCTGGCCGGCTGGACACACTCGGTGTGATCGATCCGCTGCCTGGCACCACACGGGCGCGGGCCCACCTGATGCTCGCCACAGATCTCCGGCCGGGCCGGATGCGCCGGGATGCGACCGAGGAAGGTATGACTGTGCAGTGGCGTCCGCTGCACGATGCCGTTGAAGCGGTGCGTGCCGGTGAGATCACGGAGGCCGGCAGCGTGACCGCCCTGCTGCTCACGGCCCTTACACCAGGTCGCCACCAGCTCTAGAGTGGGCACATGCTGAAGCTGATCAGCTGGATCAAGCACTGGGCCGCGTATCGACACGCGGCCGGGAAGCTGATCGTGGCGTGCTCATGGTGCAGGACAGTGGCAACGTCCGACGGATTCATGGTGGACCGGCGCACCGGCTTGGCAGTGCTGCCTCCCGGCTGGGACCGGGTGGAAGACACCTCTCTGTGCCCCCTCTGCGTCAGTCTGTACTACACCGACCGGCCACTTGTCCCTTGATCACTGGTGTGCCGCAGGGGCAGTACGGGCGAGTGTTCTGTCGGCGTCCGTCCGTACGGTGGGAGGCGTGACGACGTCCTCCGCTCCCGAGCCGGTGCCGGTGCCCATCCGGGTGCTGCTGCCCGGGAACCAGGAGGTCGTCGCCCACCTGTGGTTCCGGCGCCAGGCACCCGACGGCTGGAGGTACGAGGTCGGCCTGCCGGCGTACCGCAACGGCCCTGGGGACTCGGTGGAGCCTGCCGAGTACCGGGTCTGGGTGCGCGCCCCGGACCACGTGCGGCCTGTGGACGGCGTCTCGTACGACGCCGTACCCACCGATTACCTCAAGCCGCCCTCGCCCGTCCAGGTGGCGCTGGGGCCGCGGCGTCAGTCCGGCTGGGTGCTGGCGAAGGCCGGCGGCCGCGGTCCCGGCCGGGGCGGTGTCGTGCACGCCGTCGACTGCGAAGAGGCGCCGGCCGGGGCGCCGGTGCTGCCGCTGGACCGGGCGCTGGACGCAGCCGAGCAGCCGGGGGTGCGGCTGTGCTCACTGTGTGGCGCGGCTGCCGAGCTGGACCCCGTCCTCAAGGGCTTCGAGCGCGGCTTCGAGGACGGCGAATAGACCCGCACTCGCGCGCCTGTACGGAGATCCGATCTCACGTGCGAGTGCGCAGGGGATGCTGTCAGACCCCGCTGCCACCATCCGGGCATGGCCCAGATCAGCCCCCGGCTCGCCCGCACATACTTCGCGGAGATCTCCGCCGCATCCGCCCTCCCGCTCGACCCGGACGACCTCGTACACATGGTGCGGCGGCGCCAGCACGGCCACGTCGTCATCGGCGACATCGCGATCCGCTGCTACAAGAACAGGTCGAAGTGGACGTACGACGAACGGGACATCCGACGCGCTGCCCAGGCGTTCGCTGACTTCCGCCTGGACCCTGGCGACGTCGTCGAGTTCCAGGTGCCGCCCTACCGCGAGCGTGACGATCAGGACCCGGAGGAGCGGGGGCGGGCCGACTGGCGGGAGAAGATCGCCTCCTGGATGTACTGGCACGCCCGCCACAGGCACCAGGAGCAGCGGCACTACGAAGACTGGAACGACAGCTGGCAACGTATCGGCGCCGACGGGCTGCCCGGTGACCTGACCTGGGAAGAGTTCATCGCGGCCCACAACGGGCGCCGGCAGAACATCGCCAACACCCGGCCGTTGGAGCTGATGACGCGCTCTGGAGACAGCCTGCTGCTGCCGAGGGCCTACGCCGAACTCCTCGACCGGTGGGAGCAGGTGACGGAGGGCCTGGTCGCCCAGGCCCGAACTTGCGGCCGCTGCCGCGCCCAGGGCCCGCGTGGGGATGCCTGGCGCACACCGAGCCCCCTCGGCTACGTCACCCTGTGTCCGCCGTGCTCGGGAGCCACCTTCCAGCGGTACACCGGCCACCTGCGCGGCGTGCTGTACGAGTCGGCCCGCACGCGCAGCACCCGCGCCGACGGCTACCTGTGCCGCCTGTGCTCGGAGGGTCGGGCGGCGGTCTGGGATCACTGTCACGATCACGGCCTGGTCCGCGGCCCACTGTGCGGCAGTTGCAACACCTATGAGGGAAAGAGCACCGCGCACTCCTTCCTGCAGAACAAGGAGGGCGCCGCCCTGCACCTGTTGGAGTGTCGCGTCTGCCTGGAGCGGCGCACCCTGCCCGCCCGGTACCACGCCGCCCTCGCCCGGATGCATGTGGAGGCGACGGAACGCCACATCATCCGCTCCCGCCGATGCAGGCACGTGCCGTGGATTGAGCGCGTGGAGCTGGCCCATGGCGCGTACCGGTTCGAGCTGTCCTGCTGGTGGCACAAGGCGACGTGGGCGAAGGACGTCACGGTCGCTGAGACGGTGACGCTCGTGAGGGAGTTCGTCGAGCAGGCCAGCACTGTCGTACCGGCCCCACGCAGCCCGGCGTCGGACACCACGCTCCAGGCGTGACGTTGTTCCGGTACGCGAGCGAGCCAGGACCGTATCCGTCCAGGTTCGCTGACGTCAGCGGCGGGTGACGGCGTAGCCCGCGTCGTTGACGGCGCGGGTCCACACGTCGCGGTCGAACCACTTGGTGATGTTCGGCTGGAGCTCGGTGATGGTGCGCATCCGGGCTTCCCAGTCGTGTCCGGCCGGGCCGCGGCTGCCGTCGCAGCCGGTGCAGCCGTCCTCGCCGTGGATGTGGCCGGCCATCCAGGCGTTGACGGCCACGTTGATGATGACCGCGTACAGGTCGCCGCCGGTCTGCGCGAGGGAGTCCGGCACCCCGGCGAGGACCAGGGCGAGCTCCGGGTTGTCGATCGGCGGCATCGGAGCCTGCCCGACGCCCTTCTCGCTGCTGCTGTCCTCGTACGACGCCACGCTCTGCGCGAGCCGGTCGGCCGTGACGGAGGCGTCGAAGTACCGCCAGGCGGAACGTACCTGGATCCCGAGCCGCTCCGCCACGGTGGTGATTTGCCGTTCGATCGTGTCCTCCACGGTCGCCGGCGCGAGGGTCACCCCCTGGCGGGCCAGCTCCGCGAGCGTCTGGGCAACGGCTTCCTTGAACGCCTTCGTGTTCCGCACCACCGCATCGTAGGCGCGTCGACGCAGCCGCCGAACTCGCTTCTTCAGCATTGACCGGCGACGACGTGCTGGGTGCGGGCCTTCGTCGACGCGGCCCTCGCCGCACGGGAAGGCCGGCGTTCCCGGTCCGGCCAGAGTCGCGGGGTGACCGGCACCAGGCGGCGTCGTTGAACACGGCATCGCGTGCATGAATATCCGACCCCCCCGCGGATACGCGAGCGAGCCCGGACCGTGTCGGTCCGGGCTCGCGGGCTGCTAGAGGTCGAACTCGAGGTGCTCGATGTCCGTGAACCGGACCTCCTCCAGGGAGCCGGCGCGGCGCCCGCCGTCCTGGAAGTAGACCTCTTTGAGCGCTTCGGCCGCGATCTTCTGCAGCTCGTCATCACCGGCGCCCTGCTCCTGGGCGTCGAAGAGGCGGGCGGCATAGACGGGCGGCAGGGCGACGGTCAAGTGCCGGATGCGGTCCTGGTCCGTCGACCCGATCGGCGCGGTGTAGCCCATGCGGGCGCGGGCGTCGATGACGATGCCGCCCGTGCTCGCCGCCTTCGCCCTGGCCTTGGCCCTGATCTGCGGCTGCCAGCGCTTCTTCACCTCGCTCTCCAGGCGCGCGGCGAGGTCCGGGCGGGGCTTTTTGATCTGGTTCTTCACGTACCGTTCGACGGTGCGCTGGGAGACCCGCAGCATCTGCGCGACCGCCTTGGTGCCGCCGAGCTGCTTGACCAGGTACCGCATCTGCGGGCCCGCGTTCTTGGGCGCCGGGCGCGTGAACGCCTTCTGCACGGCGGCGTCCAGGCCGTCCCCGAACAGGCTCATCGTGGCCTACTCCTACTCTCCGTTGTCGACGTCGGTGACGGTGCCGTCCTTGATGTACCGGGCGAGGTTGAGCTGCGGGGCGTTGAACCGCTCCCGGACTTCCTCGCCCCACAGGACGTCCTGCGTGCCCTCCCACTTGACCAGGCCGGGGTTGATGCCGAGCTTGAAGCCGCCGGGCAGCGGCTTGCCCTCCCGGTAAGGCAGGAAGTCCAGCGGGCTCGGTCCGCCGGCGGCGTAGACGACGCAGTCCGACAGGATCGCGATCGGGTACTGCCCGGTGAACGCCGCGTGCCGCACGATCTTGCGGTGCAGGTTGATGCGAGTGCGGGAGATGACCGCCGCCCGGATATCGGGCCGCCACGTCGGCCGGGACAGGGCGCGCCACGGCTCGCCGGGCCGCCAGTTCTCGCCCCGGGGCCGCTCACGCAACTTGCCGATACCGTCTTTCGCCGTGGCCTTGACCGCGGAGACGACGATGGCCAGCTCGGGGTTGCGTTCCTTGTAGCCGTCCATCGCGGCGAGGAATTCGGCCGGGGCGAGGTCGGCGTCGACGCCGAGGTCGGCCATCGTGGCGAGGTAGGCGTCACGGAGCCGCTGGTACCAGCCGTCCAGGTAGCGGCCGTTGTCGTAGCGGACCCACGCCTCCAGCGGGCGCACCTCGTAGCCGAGCTCCACTGCGTAGGCGACGGTGGGCGTCGCGTACCAGGCCGGGCCGGTCGGGCGCTCGCCTTTCTGTGTGAACGGGGACGGCAGCAGGGCGCCGTCCAGTTCCACCCACTTGTCCTTGCCGACCTTCACGTGGGACAGGTCGACGTGGGACAGGTCGACCAGCCACGAGCCGGGCAGCTTCGGGTCGAACGCGGGGGCCTTGACGTGCGTCGCCTCCCCGAGGCCGACGTTGAGGCCGTTGGCGCCGGCGGCGAAGGCCATGTTGACGTCGATGCCGACCAGATGCCGCAGGGTGCACTCCGCGTCGGTCATCGGCCGCGCCCAGTCGTACGCCTCCTCGAACAGCTTCTCCGCCGGGCCGCGCACGTGGAAGCGGGGCAGGTCCTTGAGGACGGGGTGGCCGTCGGGGACCTCGCAGGGCGGGAAGTTCATCGGGTCGATGGCGTCCTTGCCGAGCGAGCCGGGGTTGTGCTCGGAGTGCCGCTTGCCGTCGGCGTCCGGCTCGGAGGCCCGGGTCGGCGGGTGCAGCGCGGTCATCAGCTCGAGGCCGGTCACGGCGGTGGAGCCGCGCGGCGTCATCACCCGCGAGGCGTACACGCCCAGGACCCGGGCGAGCTCCGCCGACGGGAGCTGCCCGGCCTCGCCCCAGTGCCGGGTGTCCAGCGCGTTCCACGACGGGATGCACAGCTGCACGCACGCCCGCTCCGACCCGGTGGCGGGGCGGTAGATCCGGGCCCACGGCCCGAAGCCCCTCTTCGTCAGCTTCCACTCCGCGCGCACCAGCTGCTTGATGACCTTGTGGCCCTCCGGGATCCGCCCGGCGTGCTTCTCCTCCTCCGTGAGCGTGACGGGCAGGCCGTAGCGCTCCAGCGCGGCCTCGGTGAGGACGATGAGCGGGTCGGCGTCCTTGCCGGGCCCGGACAGCTTCGGCTGGCCGAGCTTGGCCTCGCGCAGCGTCCAGTCGACCAGGGCTGGGATGCTCTTGGCGGGCACGTCCAGGACCAGGCCGCCGGTGCAGTACGCCAGCACCTGCCCGTCCTCGACGTCGACGACCGCCAGCGGCCCGTTCTCGAACCGCGAGTCGGTGCCGCCCGCCGGCGTCCCGGCCGGGGCCGCCTTCTTCGCACCCGGACGGCGCGACGTCGCCGACGGCCTGGTGGTGCGCGCCGGACGGGACGCGGCCGCCGGAGCAGCAGTGACAGGGGCAGGGGCAGGGGTCTGGGTGTTCTCGGTCGCAGTCATGACCGCAGCCTCGGACGCCTGGCCTGTGGACAGAGTCCGCGGTTCCTCCGCGGCGGTCGCACTGGTGAACGTGGCCGGCACCGGGGCGGTCGGCTCCTCCGAGGCGGGGTAGAGCTCCGCGAGCTGCCTCAGCAGCCGGGCGTACGCCTCACGCTCCGGGCCGCGCGGCTCGGTCGGCTTCTTCACCGACTCCCATCCGGACACCGTGGCCCGCCGCACCTTCAGTGCGCCGGCGACATCGTCCAGCGTCAGACCGTGCGCGACCCGCAGCCGCTTGCGCTCCTCCGCCGGTGGCAGCGGAGAGCGGGACGCGACCAGCGCGTCGACCGCGTCGAACAACTCGGACATGGAACACCTCCTGACCAACACTCTACCCCATTAACCGTGCAGTTCGCGTACGCATCGCGTACGAGATTCGTTCTTTACGCGTACGCCTGCTATGTTGACCTTGAAATGCGAACAGCTCTGCTCGGCCCTGACCGTGTGGGCTCGAACGGCATGGAGGACTGGTGGGGGAAGGCGGCCTTCTGGAGGCGTTGTCCGAGTCGGAGCGCCGCCAGGTGCTGGAACGGGTGATCATTCCGGAGGCCACGACGGGAGTCGTGCGCCAGTCCCGTCCGGTTGCTGTGGTGGTCGCTGGGCAGCCGGGCGCGGGGAAGACCGCTATCGCCAATCTCGTTCAGGCGGCTCTGGACCGCCGGGGCGGCGCCGTACGGATCTGCCGCGACCTCTACAAGGCGGCGCACCGCCGGTACACAGAGCTGCTGACCGCCGATGTCCGCACCGCCGGCGTCCAGGTGCGCCCGGACACGAGCCGCTGGCAGGCCGCGGTCGAAGAGCACGTCCGGGCAAACGGGTTCGATGCGGTGGTCGAATCCGCCCTCGCCGACGCGGAAGAGTTCCGGACATCCTCAGCCGCCTACCGGCAGGCCAGCCACCGGATCGAGGTAGTGGCGGTGGCAACGGCGGAGGCCCTGAGCCAGCTGGGTACCCTGGACCGCTTTCTCTCCGATCCGCGGTACGTGTCGTGGGAGAACCACGACGCCTGCGCGAAGGGCATGCTGCGGACTCTCGCGGTCATCGAGGCCGAGCACCTGGCCGACCGGATCACCGTGGTCCGCCGCGACGGCACCGTGCTGTACGACAACGAACTGCTCGACGGCACGTGGCGGCGCCGGACCGCCGCGGACAGGGCCGTGGTGTTCGAGCAGCGCCGGCCCTGGAGCGCGAAGGAGACGGCCGTCTTCCACCACGCGCTCGCGCGGGCCGAGGTGCGGGTGCACCGTGATCTGCCCGAGGACGAGCGCCTGGCCGTTCACCGGGACGTCCGGCGCGCGGCCGCGCTTGCCGAGCCCGTACGGCGCATCGCCCAGCCCCTGCGGCGAGCGCCCGGCGTGGACTACCACCGCCTCTCCGCTGACGAGCACCGATGGGTCTTCGACGAGCTGATCGCCCCGTCGTACCTGAGCGGCATCATCACCCGGCCCGATCCGCGCGCCGTCTACGTGCTGGGGCAGCCCGGGGCGGGCAAGCTCCTGGCCGCGAGGATGGTGCGGCGCGCGATGCGGCCGGGCACGACTCACCTGATCGGCGACGACTTCAAGGCCCAGCACCCGGACTACCTGCGGCTGTTGCGCGAGGACCCCCGCCGTGCCGGAGCGGCGATCCGGGCGGACTACCGGGCATGGTTCACCCAGGCCGAGCAGTACGTGCGGGAGCGGCGTGGTGACGTCCTGATCGAGGGCGCGCCGGGCAGCGTTGAGGAGCTGTTCGACAGCGCACTGCCGTACGCGGCCGGCGGCTACCCGGTCGAGCTCGTGGTCCTGGCCGTCCGCGAGGCAGACAGCCGTCAGGCCACCGCGCTGCGCTACGCCCGGTCCCTGCAGATCGGCCTCACCCCCAGGTTCACCACGTGGTCGGGGCACCGGACCTGCTTCCACGCGCTCACCGATGTGGTCACCGCCGCCGAGCGCCATCCGGCGATCGCCGCGATCACGGTGATCCGGCGAGACGGCCGTGCCCTGCTGCGGCACGAGGCCGGCGGCGCCGGGAGCGCGTCATGGGCCCTGGCGGCCGAACGGGCACGCCCGTACACCGAGCAGGAGGCCGCCGCGTTCTTCCGCCTCCATCACGGTCTGTGGCGAGCGCTCCCCCAGCACCGTGACGAACTGGAGGAGATGGTCGCGCTCGCCCGCCCGCTGATGCCGCCCGGGATGCAGCCGGCCTGGATCGACCGGTCGCACCCCTCCCTGTGGCCTCTGCCTGTCACGCTCCGAGGAGCGGCCTACGACGCGTCGAGGTCCTTCAGCCGGGCCGCGTAGACCTCCTTGATCCGGGCCGCTTCCTCCAAGTCGGCGGTCGCAAGCTGCTGCTGGTCGGCGAGCGCGGCCTGACGTCCGGCCCGCAGCTCCTCAACCCGCTCCTCATCGGGCACCGGGGAACGCTGCTGGGCGAGGAGCTGGTCGTTGTACCAGCTCACCACCGCCCGCACGGCGTCCGCGGCCTGCGCTTCGACGCCGCCTTCCAGACCGAAGAAGTCGGGGCTGTCGGACATGGCTACCACCTTCGTGTTGATCTTGCCGGAAACGGTCATTGTCTCCCTGGCCGATTCCGGTGGCGCAGCGCCGCGTGCGCGTACGGAATGCCTTCGCGCTCTCGGGCGTCCGGGGGATGCTTCCCCAAGGGGCCGCTTCCCGGCATAGGTTGGGCCCAGGTGATCATCGTTTCGGGGGTGGGACGTGGCAGGTCGGGATCTGCGGGCGCTGTTCAGCACGAACGACCGGGGCCTTCAGGCCGTGGAGGCGTTCACGAACCGGCAGCTTCAGTGGGAGCTGGTTGCGGCCGCGCTGGCCGAGCACCTGCGGCAGATCCATGAGCCCGGCTTCGATGTCGAGGATCTGGAGCGACCGCGTCACAACGTGATGGTGTTCCACGGGGTCGGCGGGATCGGTAAGACGACCCTGTCCCGCAAGCTGGAGGCCGCGCTCACCGGCGCCGACCAGCGGCCTTCCCAGTGGGGCGAGCCCGCATGGTCCGGGAAGCGGATCCTGCCCGTGCGCATCGACCTGGCCCGTTCCGCCGGCACCTCTTTCGAGGACGTCGTTCTCACGATCCGTGCCGCGCTCGCCGAACTGGGCTGTCCACTGCCTGCCTTCGACATCGCCCTGCGCCGCTACTGGGAGACCTTGCACCCCGGCGAAAGCCTGGAGGAGTACCTGCGCCGCGGAGGCATTGCGGGCCGGTTCGGCAAGGCCATGCCCCAGCAGATGCAGTCCGCCCTCGCCGACGTCGCCCAGGCCCTGCTCCTGCCGGGCACCGTCGGCACGGCAGTCGGTGCGGTGGTCGGCTCCCTCACAGGGGCCTTGCGGGAGCGGCGCCACACCGTACGGGCACTCGCCGGGTGCGCGCGGCTGGCGGACCTGCTGGAGGCCGAACCCGACCTGGAGTCGCTGTCCTTCTACCCGCACCTGCTGGCCTGGGAGCTCGCACAGCTGCCCGCGGACAAGCGCGTCATGCCGGTGATCCTGCTGGACACCTTCGAGGACGTCGGCGACCGCACGCACCGCGACCTGGAGCGCCTCATCCAGCGGGTGGTGTGGCTGATGCCGAACTGCTTCTTCGTCATCACCGGCCGCTCCCGCCTGCAATGGGCCGACGGAGCCCTCCAAGGACAGCTCGACTACACCGGCCCGACCGCCTGGCCCGGCCTGGCCCTCCCCGCCGCCGTCCCAGCCGCTCGCGCCGCCCGACCGCCCCACGGCCACGGGCGCCAAGTCCTCGTCGGCGACTTCTCCCCCGAGGACTGTGACGACCACCTCGCCCGCCGGCTCACCCGCGACGGCGAACCGCTCATCAGCGAGGAGATCCGACAGGTCATCACCGACCGCTCCCACGGCCTGCCCCTCTACCTCGATCTGTCGGTGATGCGCTTCCTGGAGATCCGCCGCACCGGCCGCACCCCGCAGCCCTCCGACTTCGACCACGACTTCCCCGCCCTGATCGCCCGCACCCTGTCCGACCTCACCGCCGACGAACGCCACGTTCTGCGCTCCGTGGCCCTGCTGGACGCCTTCGACCTGACTCTGGCCACCGCGGCCGCAGGACTGCGCCACGAAGCGCCGGCCCTGCGGCTGATCGAACGGCCCTTCGTCCGCGAGAACGTCTTCGGGCTGTGGCCGTACTACTTGCACGGGCTGATCCGCTCCACCGTCCGCGGCGCCGACGACCAGGCCGACGACCGCTGGTCGGCGCGCGACTGGGAGCAGGCAGCCCAGCGTGCGCTGGCCGCCCTCGGCGAGCAGTTCAGTGCGCGCACCGGCCGGGACCGGATGCTGCTCGTCGGCTGCCTGCGCCAGGGCCTCGCCCTGGCGCGCGATTTCGGTCTCGACCTGGGCTGGCTGGCCGAAGCCGCCTGGGCGTACGTCGGCGACTCGGTGTGGGAACCGATCGCCCCACCTTCCCGGACCGACGCCGACGGCGGCATGACGACGCCGGCCGACGCCCTCGTCGAACTCCTGGCCACCCTCGCCCGCCGCCAGCACGAGCACCGCTCGCTCACCGCCACCCGCCTCTCCGGCGTCGTACGCACCGAACTGCTGCCCGCCGACCTGCACGAGATGGCCGTCTACTACCTCGCCAAGGCCCAGCGCGACCTCGGTGACTCCGCCGGCTCGCGCCACGGGATGCAGCTCGTCGCCGACGGCCAAGGCCGCCTGGCCCCAGCCGCCCAGCGGGGCCTTGCTCACCTGGCCCGCCTCACCGGCGACTTCCGCACCGCCTACGACGTCGCGCAGACCCTCGGCTGGGAAGGCCGCAAGCACCGTGTCGAAGGTGACGTCTTCTGGCCCCACGGCGACATGGACCGCGCGGCCACCGCCTACGCCACCGCCCGCGACCAGGCCGAGCAGCACGGCATCGCCGGCGAGCGAGCCACCAGCCAGGCCCAACGCGCCTTCGTCCTCGCCTTCACCGACCCTGACGCCGCCGACGACGAACTCCACCTCGCCGACCAGCTGCTGAGGGGGCTCGACCTACGGGCCACCACCCTCACCACGAAAATCGCCGCGCTCGTCCGAGACGCCGGAGCAATCAGCAGCCTCGAGCCCGTACGCCTGCTGCGCACCGAGATCAGCGACGCCGGCCTGACAGCGTCGGAAGCCGCGCTGGGACTGGCCGTGTGCTTCCATCACGCCGTCCAGGACGACCACCACAAGATCAGCGCGGCGATCTCCCTGCTGCGCGACCTCACGCGCAGCGGCGACTACGCCTACTACGTCGACATCGCCCAGTTCATGGCGGACAGGCCCCTCGATCATGCTTCCGGAGCCCGGTGGCTCGACGGCGAACGCCACACCCGCAACCGCTGGCGCGGCCTGGTCATCGCACGGCAGGCGTACCTGGACACCAGGCGCTGAACCAACGGCGGGGGCCGTCTCCTAACGGCCCCGCCGTCCGGTCAGTCCATGTACGCCCGTGCGATGCGCCTCCCTCGCTCGTCCACGTCATCGGTCAGTTGGTAGCTCCACCCGCCCTCACGCAGCACCTCCCCGTCGGTCGTCTCGGTGGTGAGAATCCGCCCGTGCTCCGGGCCATACATCAAGATCACTTTTGTCATGGCGCGAACCGTAGACGGCTCTGCCGCATAGCGTCGCGTTCTCAGCCGAGCTGAGGCGCGCAACACGCATTTGAGCAGATCAGGGCTGCAATAGGGTCCGGGTTGCACTCGCGTTGCAGTGCCGTGTTGCACCCCGGGTGGCATGGGTTGCCCCTCGCCCCTCCCGTTCGGCTGGGCTGGCTGATCATCTCGCTGACACGGCATCACCCTGCGTGGCAGGGTCAGCGATGATCGGTTACGGCAGACGGAGGGGGCTCCCGTGGAAGCACGGATGTGGAACGGACTGGTCGGCGTCGCGAAGGAGACGTACACCGCCTCGTTGGGCGAGGGCGTCGTGCCGCGCCCGCTGATGATGCCGCTGGTGCGCGGCGAGCTGGTTGGGCTGATCTGGGTCCGCCCGCTCAAGGTCGGCCAGGACGCTCTCGCCGGGATCGCGGAACTCGCGAACATCGCCGCGGCGGCCGGCGCGGACGAGGTCGTCCTCGCGTGGGAGACCCACGACGTCGCCACCGCCTGCGAGCTGCCGATCGTCGGCCCGGCGCCGTGCCTGAACATGGTGGTCGCCACCCGCGACGGGCACGTCCTGCACCAGTTCCCCTACAGCGAGCAGCTCCTGTCCCGCAGCGCCGAGGGCTGGGCGTCGGTCGCCCCGGACTGGAGGCCGGCTTCCGCGCCGCAGCCCGGCGGCGAACTGGTGCCTCCGATCCAGGCCGCGGTGAACTTCTCCTTCACCCCGATCGAGCTGGACCACCCCGACCCGTTCGGCGTCACCGTCGTGCTGATGGAAGAGGACGGCTACCGCATCAGCCTGACCGAAGCGTTCGCCCGCTGATCCCGTGGCCCGGGACTTCGACGACGACGCGCCCCGCCGCATCCAGGACGCGGACGACCTGATCAACGCTCGTAAGCGGGACGAAGCCGAACGGACTCGCGCCCGCCAGCGGGACGCCGACGAACGGATCTACGTGGTGACCACCAACCTCGTCATCGACGCCCAGGAGCAGCTCGCCCGGCGCCGGCTGCTGGACCGTATCTGGCGCGCGGGGGCGGCCCTCAGCTGGCTGTCCTTACTCGCCGCCGTCATCGGCACGGGCATCGCCTGGGGCACCACGGGCGACCCCGCGCGGTTCGTCGTGGGTGACCTGATCTGCGGCAGCCTGCTCCTGATGTCCTTGCTGACGCTGGTCGGCGTCTACTTCGCCGGGCGGGACGTGCCCAGCCTCCAGCGCCTAGAGGTGCATCTCGCCTCGCAGCAGGAGGCGCTGTGGAAGCAGAAGGTCAGGAACAACCCGGACGTGGACGACCGGCGCAAAATCTACCGCGAGGAAGTCACGGTTGCGGTCGAGCAGTACCAGGCCGACAGCCGCAAGTATCGGCGGATCCACAACGGCCTGCAGACCCTCATCATGATCGGTTCCGCGTCCACGACCACGATCGCGGCCCTGGACACCGGCAAGGAGCTGACCTGGCAGAGCGTCAGCCTGACCGCGATCAGCTTCGCCATCACGGTTGCCGCGATGTTCACCGGCTACTACAAGTTCCGCGAGCGCAGCTACTTCCTCCAGCAGACCGCCGACGCCATCGAGGAGGAGGTGAACGCCGTCCGGCTCGGCATCGGCCCGTACAAGGAGTACGGGCCCGGACGGGAGGACGAGGCGCTGAAGAAGTTCACCCAGCGCGTCGAGGACCACCGCAACGAGCAGCGGCGCCGCCAGCAGCAGCTGGACCAGCCTGCCGACCAGGCGACCCCGTCCAGTCAGCCGCCCGCGGCCTGACGAAGCAGCGTCTACCGTCGGCGGCGGCCGCCGCCGGTGCGGTAGCGGTTGAGGATGTCCAACCTCGCCTGGTGGGATCCGGCGGGCAGCGCGCACTCGGCATCCGGCTTGGCGTGGCACACCGGGCAGGAGATCTTCATCAGCCGGTAGTAGGGGACCATGCTCGCGCTCCCGCGCTGAGTGCGCCGGTCCTCCGGTTCGCGGGCCTTCTTGGCCTTCGTCGCCGCCTCGCGTTCCTTCACGATCGGTTCGATCCGCTCGTCATGGCCGTGCTCGCGCCGGACCGCCTTGCCGCCCGGCTCGCCGGGGTCGGTGCAATCCTGGCCGGCCTTCGCGTCGCAGACGGGGCAGCGGCGGCGGATCCAGAACCGGCGGGCGACCTTCTCGTGCAGGGGGACCTTCCGGCCCGTCGGACGGGGTCGGACCGGCTGCACCGCCTGCGGGGCGCACTCGCCGGGCATGTGCCGCCATGCGTCGTACCGGCGCTGCTTGCGCTGGCCCTCCTTGAACTCTCCATTGCAGCTGGCGCACTTCTTCGCCGACTTCCCCGTCTCCTGGGGCTTGCGGGCGGGATCGTACGAGCCCCGGGACAGCTTCGGGGCCAGGGCCGGCCGGGTCTCCTGTGTGCCGTCGCGGCGCACGATGGTCACGTCCGAGGCTGGCGGCCGGTCGTACGAGGGGAGCTCCGGTGCGGCAACGTAGGACTGCCCCTTCGGGCCGGGCCACTGACGATGCTTCGACATACCCGGCAGGGTAGCCACCAGTCCGCGCGGGCGGCAGAGCGCGAACTTCCCATAATCTAGGCGGGATTCAGCCGAACGCGCCCGCTCGCTGGCCCTCATGCCGTCCCGTACGACCGACGCCCCGCGGCTCGATGGCCGGTCGGTTGGGCGTCATCCCTCGATCCGTACAACGACGAAGAGGTCCCCCGCCTCGCCGCCGTTCCTTCCCGGCCAGCCCAGTCCTTTCAGGCGTAGTCGCTGCCCCGCTTTTACCCCAGGAGGGATCCGGATCCTGTGGGTTGTTTCTGCGGAAGCCTCACCGGTTCCCTGGCAGGAGTCACACCCCTCTGCGCCGCCCGCACCAGGCTCGGGTGCACAGACCGGGCAGGGCGCCCGGTCTGCCAAAAGAATGTGCGTGACCGCGCCGAAGGTTGCGATGCGGGGGCTGATGGCGGAGCGGACGTATCTGTCCAGCCCACGGTTCGGTAGGCCCTCGTCGAAGTACCGCCGGTCGATTTCACGGAGGGCCAGCATCACCTGGAAGGCGTCGGCTGGACGGTCGCCAGGATTCTTGGCCAGGAGCCGTTCAACGAGGCTGACCAGGGGAGGCGGGGTAGAGAGCCGTCGCTTGATCAGGGGAGGCGGCTGCTCGTTGAGGTGCTGGTTGATCAGGTGCCAGGAGTTCCCGGTGAAGGGCTGGTGCCCGGTGAGCATCTCGTAGAGCACGCACCCGAGCGAGTACAGGTCGGAGCGGTGGTCGAACGTGCCGTTGAAGCACTCGGGTGCCATGTAGGCCGGGGTGCCGATCAGGACGCCGCTGGTGGTGATGTCGTGCCGTTCGTCGCTGCTCTTGGTGATGCCGAAGTCGAACACCGTCGCCTGGCCGTTGGGGCGGAGGATGATGTTGGACGGCTTGATATCCCGGTGGGTCAGGCCTGCGCCGTGGGCGGTGCCCAGGGCGTCGGCGATGCACACGGCCGTGCGAACGGCATCGGGCAGAGGCAGCCGGCCCTCCTTCAATACGGCGCTGAGGGGCTTGCCGCGAAGCAGTTCCATCACCAGGTAGGCGTGCAACCGTCCGTCGTGCATGGCGGAGCCGAAGTCGTGGACGGTGACGATGTGCGGATGGGACAGGCTGCCGGCGACCGCAGCTTCGCGGGCAAAGCGGGCCGACTGCTGGCTGCTGTCCGCACTGCCGTCGCCGGTGAGGACCTTGACGGCCACCTGTCGGTCGACCTTGGGGTCGTGCGCCTTCCAGACCTGCCCGAACCCGCCCGCCCCGATCGCCTCGATCAGCTGATAGCGGCCGTCCAGCACGGTCCCTGCCCGCACGACTCCCCCTCTCGGTACACACCGCGACGCACGGTGTACCAGGCGTGTACCCGTCACGCTACGCCGGGACAACCACCTGGAACAGGGGAGTGCTGATCTACCGCGTTTCGGCTCAGGCCGTGGTTCGCAGAGCCGTCGGCGGGCCGATGGTCGGCGTCCCGGCTTCCCGCGCCGCACGCTCTTGCCGAGCCCGGCGCAGCGCGGCGGCCTCGGTCGCCGCGGCCTGGCGGCGGCGCTGGGCGCGGGCCTGCTCCATGGGTGCCGGCGCATCGTCCGCGACGACGTCGGGTTCGGGGAACGCCCGGCGTGACAGCGCCCGCATCGCGGCGGTCTGCCGCTCCACCGCCTCCGCGATGCCCGGGTCCGCCAGGGACGGCCGGGCAGCCTGACGGTGCGCCTCGATCGCGCGGCGGTAGCCCTCCGGCGGCATCCGGCGCTCCACCGGCACGGCGGGCGCAGTGGGCTGCGGGGCCGGGGCGGCGGCCGCCGTGGCGGGGCCGGCCTTCGCGGGCGCGGGCGCCAGGACGTGAACGGTGCGGACGTTCGCGCCGGGCACCTTCTCGTTGGCCGCCGCGATCAGCTTCGGTGCGCTCCAGCGCAGCTGCGTGCCGTACGCGGGAGCGTCGGGGGCGACGTCCAGGCGGCCGGTGTCCGCGTCGAAGCCCACGGCCTGGACGTGCCCGGCGAGTTCGGGCGCGGCCGCGGCGAGGATGTCGTCGAACTGGGCGAGGACGCTGCCGCCGGCGGCCGGGGCGACCATGCCGCGCTCGGTCATCATCATGCCGATCGCCGCACCGAGCCCGAGCGGCTCGCGCCCGTCGCGGCGTACGACGGTGCCGGTGCGCCGCTTCGCCTTCTTCGTCTGGGCGGCGCCGTTCCTCTTCGCCGCTTCCCGGGCCGCGACCAGGGCCTGGCGGGCGAGGTCGACCCCGCTCGGCTCGGCACTCACGCGATCACCGCCCCGGCGGCCTCGCCGTCCAGCGAGCGCGCGGCGAGCTCCGGCAGCCGGTCGGTCCACGGCGCGGCCGGGGCCGTCTCGGTGCGGGCGGCGGCCTGCTCGCGCAGCTGCTCCAGCCGCGTCGCCAGCAGGTACTCGGCCGCGCGTTCCCGGGCCGTGTCGGCGGCCTTCGTCGCAGCGGCGACGGCGTCCGCGCCGGTGGGGTTGTGCTGGAACCAGGGGCGGCCCTGCTCCGCCTTGTACGCCCGCCGGGCCTCGGCTTCGGCCTCCTCGGTCCGGCCCAGCATCGCCAGCGCGGTGTCCTGGAACTCCTGGACGGCCTGCTGCGCGGTCTGGAACGCGGTGAACGCGTACGCGTCCTTCGCTACCTCCGGGTTGGCCTCCAGCATGGCGACGTCGGTGATCTGCAAGAACTCCTGCCATGCGGCGGCGATGCTGCTGCCGATGGCCGTCCGGGCCCCGGCAGTGGCGGCCGCGACGTCGCCCGGGTCGGTCAGGTCAGCGGAGCCGGCCGCCGCGAGGAGAGCGGCCTCACCGATCAGGGGCTCGGTCTGACGGTGGTGGTCGCACGCCTCGCACAGCCCGGCCGCCTGGTCCCGCCCGCAGTCCTCGCACGGCAGGGCCTGACGCACCGCTTCGGCGGCCGCCGCCTCCTGGCGCTCGCGCTCCGCCTGCTCCGCCGCTGCCACACGGGCCGCAGCGCGCCGGGCCTTCTCCGCGCGGGCCTGCTCCTGCCGCCACACGAGGTCCTCCGCCTCGGCAGCAGCGTGCTCGCGCAGCCGCTCCTCGAGGACACGCCGCCGCTCGCTGTCGGACAGGCCGGGCAGCTCCCGGTCGATGTCCGCGCCGATCCGCGCACGGCGAGCCCGGCGGAGGTGGATGACGTTGCCGCAGTTCTCGCAGTCCTCCCCGGTGTCCAGCCGAACTCCGTCGTCGCACTTGCGGTGCGAGCACGCCTGCCGCTGGGGCAGACCCCGCCGGATCAGCCACGGGAACGGCTTGTCGACCCGGGCCTCGCCGCCGGTCTCCTCCAGGCGGTCGGTGAGCCGGTCGGCCAGCAGCCGCGGCGCACCCTCCGGCGCCACACCCAGGCCCGCCAACTGCGCGAGCTCCGCCTTGGCGGCCGCTTCCACCTGGTCCTGCTGCCAGCCGGACAGCCGCTCCCACAGCCACGAGACCGGCCTCAGCGCCACCCGTAGATGAAGATCAGCCGGAAGGGCCACCCGCCTCTGCTGCTGCGCTTTTTCCCACCCCACGGCCTTCGGCCGGCCACCGGCACCAGCCCCGGCAGCACGCTGTCCATCACGCTCGTCGACCGCGGACTCCTTCGGCTGTTCCCCGCGAAGCGGGCCGTCCCCGGCCACCGACGACCCGGTCCCGGCGATGCCGGTCTTGCTGTCGACGGCCTGATCCTCGCCCGCGCACGCGCGCTCCGGCCGACGGCCTTCACCCCCACGGCCTTCGCCGGAAAAACCACAATCAAGCTGCGGAGGAACTACGGGAGTAACCACAGAAGCGTGGTCTGCGTGGAACTCTGCACCATCGGGACGCTCCTGATCCGCAGCATCCCAGGACCCCTCAGCACCACCGATCCCAGACGTACCAAGGGCACCGGCCGCACTGGCCGGACCATGATCTCCGCACGCACCATCGGGACGCGCCGAAAACACCGACCCGGCCCCCGAAACAGCCTCCACAGGGGCCAGGGTGCGGCCGTACGCGCGGGCGACCGGAAGCAGCATGACCTTGCCCCGGCCGTTCATCCGCGTCGACGTCGACTTCCGCTGCCGCGCCACGACACCGGCCTCCGTCAGCCTGGCCAGCACCTTCCGCGCCCCCGAGGGCGAGCAGCCCAGCAGCCGGGCCAGCGTCGCCGCTCCGCGCCCCTCGCGCTTCTTCACCGAGCCGCCGCACAGCTGCAGCCAGCCCGACGCCCGCGTGTTCAGCACCATCAGCAGCAGCCCGAGCCGGTCGGTCGCCGCACCCTTTCCCGTACGGCCGGCCAGCAGCCCCGGCGGCGTCGGCTCCTTGTCCTCCGGCGTCCAGCCCGGCCCGAACAGCGCCTCACACAGGCGCAGCAGCGTCGCCAGCTCGGACTTCGTCAGCGCCAGCGGGTGTCCCGCTCCCCCGCTCTTGCGGGCGTTCCACAGCGGCATGACCAGGCAGTCCAGCCCGGTCGGGTGCCCCTTCGCGTTCCTCACCACCTGCGTGTGCAGCGCGTCCGCGCCACGCAGCACGGGCAGCACCTTGTGGTGGACCGTGGACTCCTTCATACCCAGCCAGCGGCCCAGCTCCGAACCCCAGATCGAGGTCTGGTTGTCGTCCTTCTCGCCCTTGGGCGCCCGCGACTTCGCGTACAGCACCACCGCGGCCAGCTTCGGCGCGTCCTTCAGCCCGGCGATCGACGGATCCGCCAGCAGCGCCTGGACCGCGTCACGCAGCCGCAGCCGCATCGCGCGACCGAGGCGCAGCGGGTCGTCCAGGCCGCCGTCGCCCATCTGCCCGGAGGCCGGCACCGAGCGCAGCGCGCTCCGCTGCGCGGGAAGCCGGAACTCGTCGACGGAGTCGTCGAAGCCTGCCCAAAGGGGGTGGTCCAGCACAGCGGCCGACGCCGCGACCGTGCTCATCGGCCCACCGCCGTGACCACAGCGGCGGGCACCGCGAGGACCGAGGTCATCTTCGTCATCGGGCCGGTGTACACGCCAAAGCGGACACCCCCCTGAGCAGCCGGAACACGCGATTCGTCATCCACCCGCAGACCCTGCACCGGGCGGCCTGTGGACAGAGGGCGCAGAGCCCCGATCGCCCTCAGCGCTCCCGCCCGGCGGGCAACAATCTTGGAAACCGTCCCGCCACACGGGAAGCCGCCCCTACGGGCGCCGCCGTCGACGGAGTTGTTGAAGACCTCCGCCAGGGGGTGCATGAGCGGAGCAGCCGATGCCGCGACCGAGACCTTCGAGGCTGCTGCGAAACCGCTGCTCTTGTAGCTTCCTACCGGAAATCCAACTTCCGGTACGAACCGCGTAAAGGTGGGCGAACTGTACGCCGATCCCGTCACACGGGACGGCCGCCGCGCCTGAACTGGGGTGAAACGGACAGGGTCGAGCTGACAGAGGGACACCACTTCGGGCACTATGAGAAACACCTGCTCTCCATATAGCTGGACGGACCCGAGCCCCTCCGGGCTGGACCTGGCCAGATGTGCGGATGGGTTGGTTAAGCCCCCTCCGGGAGGAGCGGGCGGCCGGACGAAGAACCAGAGGCGAGTCCTCTCTCCTTTGCGTGATTCGAACGGATGCTCCAGAGCCCTTGGCGGGGCTGAGGAACAGGTGCAGAGCCCCCTGGCAGGGGCCCTGCGGTACGGAACCCCCTGGCAGGGGTCCCGCAGTGATGGCCCATGAGGGCCGATTGGTTAATGAGCAGTTCAAATGAGCTGCAGTTCAGAACCGGCTGGCACCGGGGTCTGAACACCCGCGCTGGAGGGATCCAGACGGTAGACGGGCCGCGCGAGGCCGAGACGTAGGGTGGCAACCCTCTTCAGGCGCGCGCGGCCGGTGGCGGCTACGTCACCCCGACCCCCTTGATTCCGAGGCTGGCGTCGGCATGCCCTCATCCACTTCCGCGGCCTCGGGGAAACGCTCCGCGAGTCGCTTGAGCAGATGGATGTAGGCATCGCGCTGCGGGCGCCGGGGGTTGCTCTTCCCCAACTCCCACCGCACGACGGCGAGGCGCTTCACGCCCACCGCGTCCGCGACGTCCTGCTGCGTGAGGTTCGCAGCGAGACGCAGCTGCGCACGCACGCGCGGCGGCGGGAGGACATCGTCCAGGCCGTCCAGCAGGGCATCGACCTGCTTCAATCGGTCCGGGTCGGACATAGCGCAGCCTCTCAAGATCGATCGATCTCTGAAACATACACCATTTGATCTCCGGTGGGGGGCTGCTGTCACTGCGAACGGCGTTGCGTTCGCAGCCGGGTAGGGTCCGGGACCGTGCATCGGCTCGCGCTCTTCGATTTGGACGGCACGCTCGTCGACCGGCAGACCGCCGTTCACGACGTCCTTACCGCGCTGTGTCGCGCACACAATTTCGACACCGCCACCGAGCAGTGGCTGCGCACTGAACTGGTCGACCGGGCGAACCCCGGCAACTTCGTCAGGCTGCGCGAAGTCTTCGGCCTGGTTGTGTCCGCCGACCAACTGTGGCGGGAGTACATCGACCTCATGGCGGCCGCCGTCACCTGCCGCTCCGAAGTCCTTGAGGGCCTGGCCCGCCTGCGCGCAGGTGGATGGACGATCGGCGTCATCACCAACGGGGCTGGCGACATCCAGCGCGCCAAGCTCGCCGGCACCGGACTCGCCGACCTGGTGCACGGAGTCGCCGCCTCGGGCGATCTCGAGATCCGCAAGCCGGACCGACGCCTTTTCGAACTCGGAGCCAGCCGGTGCGGCGTCAGCCTCGCGGATGGCGGCTGGATGGTCGGCGACAACCCGACCGGCGACGTCGGCGGTGGCCACCAGGCCGGCCTGCACACCATCTGGCTGCGCGGCCGCCCCTGGCCCAACGGACTCCCCGCCGCGAACCACGTCGTCGACGACGTCACCGACGCCATCACCATCCTGCTCAACGAGACGGAGTAGCACCGTGGACCAGCCGACCGTCGGCATCCTCCACCCCGGCAGCATGGGCGCCGCAGTCGCCGCCTGCGCCGCGACCAACGCGGCCGCGGCCCTGTGGTGCGAGACCGGGCGCAGCACCGCATCCGTGGAGCGAGCCGCCCGTTTCGGACTGACCCCCGTGGCCACGCTGGCCGAACTGCTTGACCGCAGCGACATCGTCATCAGCCTCTGCCCGCCGGCCGCGGCCGAGGACCTCGCCCGTGACGTCGCCGGGCACCGCTTCGCCGGGGTGTACGTAGAAGCGAACGCCATCAACCCCGAGCGAACACAGCGGATCGCCGCGTTGCTCGACGGCGGCGCGACCGTCGTGGACGGCGGTGTCGTCGGTTCCCCGCCGGTCGGCGGCAAGGCGCCAACCCTGTACCTGTCGGGCGCGGCCTCCGCGACCAAGCACATCGAGGCGCTCTTCACAGGCACCGCCGTCCGGACGGCGGTGCTGGGCACGGAGATCGGGAAGGCGTCCGCGCTGAAACTGGCGTACGCGTCGTTCCAGAAGACCAGCCGAGTGCTAGTGGCGCTCGCGGTCGGCATGGCACGCGAGCACGGCGTCGACCAGGAGCTCATCGAGGTCGCCTCCCGGCGCACCGACTCGTACCTCTCCGAGCCGCAGTACGTCGCCAAAACCGCAGCCCGCGCCTGGCGCTGGGGCCCGGAACTGGAGGAAGCTGCCGACACTCTCGCGGCCGCCGGCCTTCCGCCGGAGATGCTGCGCGCGGCCGCGTCCACACTGGCACGGTGGAACGACGCCAAGGACGGCGAGCTCACGCTCACCGACGCCTTGGACCGACTCGCCCAGCCGTAGCCCGCGCTCATGCCGTCGCCGCTCCCGCCCGCTGCGCCAGCAGCTGGTCGATGAGCCGCGCTGCGTCCTGTGGCGCCGACGCCGTGGTGTCCACGGTCAGGTCCCAGACCATGCCCGGGTGCGCGTCCAGGTCCTCGCGAGTCGCCTCCCAAGCTGCCAGGCGCGCCGCAGTGTCGCTGTCGCCGCGCCCAGCCGACCGCTGCTCGGTCACCTCGCGCGGGCACCACAGCAGCACCACCGACCAGTCGGCTGGATAGCCGTCGACCAGCGCCCGGATGCCGTCGACCTGCCCGAGGTGCACCACAGGCACCCCGGCCGCGAACGCGGCGTCGACGCCGGGCCGGTCGATCACGTACGTGTTGCCGTACCGCGCGTTCGCGTAGACGACGTCGCCCGCGGCCTCCAGCTCGCGCAGCTGCTCAGCAGTGCCCATCCGGTAACCGGCCGACTTGCCGGTCCCGACCTTGAGCCGGGCGAACTGCGCGTACTTCGAGTGCAGCTCGGTGAGCGCGGTGGTGACGGTGTCCTTGCCCGACGCCGGCGGGCCGTACAGGACCACGCCCTGCTTCGGATTCACGTGTACATCGCCCCCATTGCCTGCCGGGCCTGGTCCGCGAGGCTCACGGCGGTGCCCAGTCGGTTGTCCACCACCAGGTGCGGCACCGCCGGGCGCAGCTCGAGGTCGATGGTCGCCATGTACTCGTCCCACCGCTGGAGTTTCCACGCGTCCCGGGCAGCGGAGCGGAAGGTGATGTACTCCCGCATCGACTCCTCATCGCAGCGGACCCACACCGGGAAGACGTCCACGCCCATGGCCGCGGCCTTGTTGGTCAGGCGCTGCATCCAGGCTGCGTCGGTCAACTCCGCGATGAACGGAGCGGAGAGCACGGTACTGATCCCGCACTTGATGTTCGCCATGGCTGACTGCATGAGGCAGTCGTACTCCACCGACCGGACACGCTCCCGGTAGAGCTCGGTGTGCCGGTCGTTCGGGTCGCCGCCCAGCGCGACCAGGAGCCGTTCCACCAGCGGTCGTGTGAGCGGGTCCTTGTCGAGCAGCGGCCAGCCGGTGAGCTGGACGAAGAACCTCGCCAGCTCTGTTTTGCCGCTCCCGGCGTATCCCCCGACCAGGATCAGGACAGGGCGATGCGGGTCGCCTCCGGTGTGCCTCCGCTTCCAGGCGTCGATGATGCGCTGCTGGAGAGCGAAGTGCCCGGCGTCTTCGCTGCCGGGCGAGATGCGGTGGATGGCCCGTTCGACGGCCAGGACGTGCGCGCCGTTGAGGTGGTCTTCCATCGGCGTGAGCTTGAACGACGTCTCTTCGCCGGGCAGAGCGGTTCGAAACCCCAGGTCCGGCTCGGTAGCCCGGTAGAGAAGACAGTAGGCACGACGGTAGTGCGGGCCCGGGTAGACCTCGCCCTGCTCGTGCTGCCACAGAGTCTGAGGATTCGCGGCCGGGATCCCCTTCAGCTTGGCCTGCTCAGCGACCTCCCGCAGCCGCTCGCCGGCCTTCTCCAGAGTCAGGCCGTGAGCCTCCCGCTGCTCGCGCAGCCGGTCTGGCCGCCACCCCGCTCGCTGCTTCCCCACCCCGTGCCCCTTCGTCAACGTCATGGCCGCGAGCCTAGGGCTCGGGCTCCAAATCCCATGTGTACGCGGATGTTGAAAACCCGTGAATGAAGCTGTGCACGGGCTTCGACAAGCCTCTGTGATGTTCCATCTCCGCCGCCGCCGGTGTGATTGCCCCCACACAACGACGCGGTTGGCAGGGGGTGCAGACCAATGGTTATCGACCACCACGGCGACGGCCGGAACAGATCGGAACTAGTCCAGGGCATCAGCTCTTTCGGCGAGTTCCAGCAGATCGCGCGACGCGTTTGGCCCCGCTACCAGGACGAGCTCGCGGATGGCCGCACGGGCGGCCTGATGGGTCTGGATGATCTCGGGGGCGATGACCTCAGCGCGCAGCAGGCAGTCGAGAGCCTCGCCGCCGTGGCGCCTCTGCGCGTGGGCACGACCCAGGTCCATCAGGAGCCGGCCCTGTCGCTCGGGCGAGAGTTCAGCGGCGTCGATGGTGAGGCCGATGTCCAGCGCCTCGCCAGCGTCTCCCAAGTCCACGGCGGTGCTGACCGCCTGAATCTCGACGTTGACCGGGCCGAACTCCAGATTGAAGTCGTTGCGGTTCTCCCCAAGCTGCGCGGCGATGGCGCGAGCCTTGGCGATCTCCTCCTTGGCCTCCGTTCGCGCGCTGGCACGCGCTCGAACGAGAGCCAGGGCCAGATGCAGGGAGCCGAGGACGGACAGGGACTCCGGCGATTGGCTGGTCTGTTCACTCAGCGCGCTGATGGCGGTCTGCGCAGCATGTTCGGCCTGTCCGAGGCTGCGAAGTCGTACGAACGCCTGCACCATGCGGAACACGCTGGCGCAGACGTGCAGAGGGTCGCCGGATCGCTCGGCTGCGAAAATCGCGCGGTCGGCGGCTACCCAGGCGGCATCCGCCTCATCCTGTCGTACGAACGCTGCGGACAGGGCCTGGTAGGCCCGGGACAGCAGCAGGTACAGCTCCGCCTGGTGCTCGCTGGGAGCCGTCCGGACCGTCCGCTCCAGCTCGGGAAGCAGCTGTACAGCGAGGGTGCTGACCTGTGCGAGCTGACCTCCATGGGTCAAGTCCCAGAGGTCATCGACGTCGCTGCGCAGGGATTCGACGGTGCGCGTCGCTCCGGAGTCGTCACGCCCGGCGGCCAGCAGAGTCTGAAGCGCCGGGTGGCCAGACAACAGCCGGCGGGTCTCGTCCAGATCGTTGGAGAGCGACTGAGCGGTGGGTGCCTGTGATGGCCCGTCTGCCGGAGCGCTGGGACGCAACTGCTGGACGGACACGCCCAGCTCGTCCGCGATCTGCTGGAGCAGGTCCATGCGCTGGACGGGCTGAACACCCCGTTCGACTTGGGAAAGCCAGCTACTGGTCTTCCCGAGCGCTGCCGCGAACTCAGCTTGCGTGCGCCCTCTTTCCTTCCGGAATTTCTGGACGCGCTGCCCGAAGGCACGATCCTGCGGATCGACGTCCTTACCGGTCGGCTTCACGACTGCTCCGTTCCAGGGCGCTTGCTCAGGTCCTCCAGCTCGTTGAGGAACGTCACCTCGACGTCGCTCAGGAGCACCTCGCGGGCCGCGAGGAAGCGCTGCGTGTGGGCCTGATCCTCGTGAGCCAGGAACGCGTCACGGTCGGCGTACAGCTCGTAGAAGACCCGGACCAGGGGCTCGTCCACCGGGGTGTGCACGGCGTAGACGAGCGTGCCGACCTCGGTGCGGATGCCCTCGATGGTCTGGGCGACCAGGTCGTCGAACTGCAGGGCTGCCGAGGTGTCTCGCAGGGTGAAGCGCACCACGAGTGCGTATCCGCTGGCCACGAAGTCTCCCTCTCCACGTCGCGTAAGCATGCACACATTCTCACACCTAAAGCTGTGGTGCTAGGTCGCAGTCAAAGTGTTGACTCGCACTCACAGTGCTACTACTGTCCAAAGTGTTCCGCCCCGCAAGGGATGGACCGCCAGAAGGCGCTTATTTGGCCTGCTCGAACGCACCTGACCCGCCTCTGCGCGGGCTCCTACCGAAGGGAGCTCCACCCCATGAACACCACCAGCCGCCCCACCGCCGGCCTCGCCACCGAGAACTTCGACGCTGAGACGCTCGCGCTCCTGGAGGCGGTGGAGGTGCCGCTCCCCGACTTCGCCAGCCTGGACTTGGACGTCGCCTTCGGCACGCCGCTGGAGATGTACGAGGCCGGTCCCCTCCCCCACGAGCGGCTGGACGGCTTGGACATCACCGCCGCCATCGCCGCAATCGAGGCCCGCGAGAACCGACTGCTCGCCGCCCGCGACATCGTCGCCACCGACCCGACCGCCACCGAGCTGGTGCGCGAGCGCCTGGTCGACGTGCTCCTCCCCTACGCCGCGCAGCTGCGCACCGCGCCGCCGGCCACCACAGCTGAGCCTCTGCCGCTCGCGGCCTGATCCACCGCCGGGTCCTCACGGACCCGGCTCCCCCACCCGGAACCGCCCCCAAGGCGGCGCCGGATGAGGGAGCCGGACCCTCGGTCCCCGATGTACCGCCCGGACCCCCCGATCTCGGGGCCCCGATCTCGGTCGGGGTGTGAAAGGCAGCGGCCGTTCTCTTGAGAACTGAATAGTGATCATGCGGGGCTGGCGCGAGAGGCACGCCTGCTCTCCCCCTACGCGAGGCAAAGCCGTTTCCGGGCGACCGGGAACGTGGGGAAGGACCGGGAGCTGACCAGCACGATGCACCACCGGCTGGATGGCAAGCGGATCGACCAGCGTGGCCCCGAAGCATGTGGCGAGATGAGACAGATCGCCCCCGAGACAAGCCGGGTGAAGCTTGTCCTCGCGGCCCGACCTTGCCAGTCGCACCCACCAATCCGGTGGCGTGAAGCCGCAGCTGAGGCGCCGTACAAACCACGGCGCGCGTCACAGCTCGACATGACGCACCGGGAACCGACCCGGCACCGCCTGCAGAAGGCGACCGGCGCGCTACCGCGCCCCTTGATCCAGCAGCCCCGCGCTGCCCAGTCGCTCACCGCCCGCTTCGGCGGTCGGTGAGCGGTGGAGAGCGCGGAGGACGATCCCGCTCTAACAGCACGACAGCCCCGGCGACTTGGAACCCTCCGGGGCTGTCCAGGACCTGACTGGAGGACCTGATGCAGCCCAGCATCGCACGCCCGCTCGGGAACACCGACTCCGACCCGGACATGGACGAGGCCCTGCGCCGTGTCCGGCAGGGGAAGTGAACGGCATGGACTGGCGACACCGCGCGGTCTGCCGCGAAGAGGACCCGGAGCTGTTCTTCCCCATCGGCACCACCGGACCGGCACTCCTCCAGATCGAGGAGGCCAAGGCCGTCTGCCGCCGCTGCCCCGTCATGGAGCAGTGCCTGCAGTGGGCGCTGGAGGCCGGACAGGACGACGGCGTCTGGGGCGGACTGTCCGAGGACGAACGGCGCGCGATGAAGCGCCGTGCCGCCCGGAACCGGCTCCAGTCCAGGAAGGCGGCGACGGCATGACGGACGCCGACAAGAAGCGCCTGGAGGACGAGCTCCGCCGGACCAACGACAACCACGACTTCGGCCGCCGCGTCCACGGCTGACCGCCCCGCCGCGCAGGACCGGAACGCAACTTCCGTCCCGCACCGCGCTGTTCCACCAGGCCGGCCGCCCGCACCACGGGCGGCCGGCCTTTCGCACGCCTCCAGCCCGAGAGAGTCTCGGGCCCGCATCCCCGCAGGAGAGCCCATGCGCAGCAGCACCCAACTCGACACCGCGACGACCACCACCGGTTCCACCCGGTTGCCGGACTCGCTGTGCAGGCACACCCCGAACTGCCCGGCCGCTGACAGCCCGGACCGCGAGGCCGCACGCACCACCGCGAGCCACCCGGAGCAGGGCTGGAGCCTGCTGTGCAACGGGATCTTCCTCTTCGAGGACACCGGCGAGCTGCTCCCCGACGGCCAGGTCGTCGCCCCGCACCGGCCCCTCGCGGCCGCGGCCTGACGGCTGCCTGATCCGCCCGCACCGCCCGCCCACCACCGTGGCGGCCGGATCGGGCGGTGACGGGGAGCCGGACAGTCCGGACCACCCTGACGCGTCAAGGAGTTGCCGTGCGCGACAACGCCCAGAGGACCACCCCCGCAATCAAGTTCAAGCGGGGACAGTTCGTCCTGTACCGCGACCCGGAGATGTTCTGGAGCGGGCAGGCCGGCCACACCTTCGTGTGCCGGGTCCAGCGGACCTGGCTGGAGGGCACGTACGACCTGGTCGCCGTGGCCACCGGCCGCTTCGTCCACGACGCCAGCGGCGACTACATGCGGCTGCTGCCGCCCGTCGACGCGATGCGTGACATCGACACCGCCCCGCTGAACACCGACGGCGCGGCCGACGACATGACCGCGGCCGCCATCGCCTGGCTCACCCAGCAGCACGCGACCGCCAACCAGCGGCCGGAGTTGCCCGCCCAGCGCGACTGACCCGACCACCCATGAACCGCCGCCCCGCGAAGGCGGCATCGACCTGGAAGGAGGCGGCGTGGCCGCCACTCGAACCCGCAACAAGAGGCCCACCGCCCGCAAGAAGCCGGCGGCCCGTCCGGCTGGGCAGCCCACCGCCTCCACCACCCCCGCCGCGTCCCCGGCCCCGGCCGAAGCGACGAACACGGGCCTGGACCTGGAGGCACTGGCCCGCGTCGCGGACGCGCGGGACCGGGCCGCCGACATCATCGACACCGCCCGCGAGGCAGCCTCCACCCTCCAGGCGGAAGCCGAGGACCAGGCGGCGCGCACCGTCGCCGACACCCACGAGCAGGTCACCGGGCTGCTGACCGAGGCGCACAACCGCGCCGCGGGCATCACCGCCGACGCCGACCAGGCCGTCACCGCCCAGCGCGCGGCGGCGGCGAACGACCTCGAGGCAGCGCGCGGCGAGGCCGACCGGCTCCTGGCGGAGGCCCGCGACAGGGCCGAGACCCTGGTGAAGGAGGCCCGCGCGCAGGTCACCGAGCTGACCGAGCTGGCGGCGACCGACCGGGCGGCCACGGCCACGGCGGTTGCCGAGCTGCGGCGCCTGGCGGAAGCCGACCTCACCGAGATCAGCTCCCTGGTCGACCAGCGCCGCACCGAGGCCGGCACGATTCTCGCCCGCGCTCAGGAGCAGGCCGACGAACTGGTGGCCACGGCGCAGCGGGAGGTCGAGCAGACCCGTGAGCGGTTCGCGAAGCTCGCTGAGACGGCCGCCGGCCAGTACGACGCCCGCCGCGCGGAGGCGGAAGCGCTGTACGCGGACGCGGTCAAGGCCGCCGACGACCGGCGCCGCGAGGCGGACCAGCAGGTCGCCGCCGCGCATGCCGAGGCGGAGCAGGCCCGCACCGAGCTGCGCGAGCAGCTGCGCAAGCTCACCGACGAGTTCGACGCGGAGGCCGCCACCAAGCGCAAGGCCCTCGCCGACGAACTCGCCGGGCTCAAGACGGCGTGCGACAAGCAGCGCGAGCGGCTGCGGGAGGAAGCCAAGACCGTCGCGCAGCAGCTGCGGGAGGCCGCCCAGAAGGAGGCCGACCGCATCACCGAAGAGGCGCAGCGAAAGGCCAAGGGCGTCACCGACCGGGCACAGGCCGACGAGGCCCGCGCCCGCCGGATGCTCGAGGAGGCCCGCGAGGCCAAGCGGGCGAACTCCCGCTTCCGGGGCTGGCACCAGAACCTCAGCCGCAAGGCGTGGAAGACCGCACCGTGGATCGCACTCGCCGCCGGCGTCGGCCTCGCCGCCTCCGGCGAGTACGAACTGGCCCGCATGGTCGGCATCAACGAGTACGTCGCCCCGCTGCTGCCCGTCAGCATCGACGTCTACTGCGTCACCGCGTTCCGCGCCAAGCGGGACATCCCGGCGGCACTCGCCCTGATGGCGTCGGCGAACGTCACCTACCACCTGGCGGAGCAGGCCCACCTCGTGAAGGAAGGCCAGTCGGCTCCCTGGCCGCTGACGACGTTCGTCGTGCTGATCTTCGTGGCCGTCATCTGGCGCGTCCACGCACTCATGCACGACGACGCCAGTACGGACGGACACGGTGGTACGGACACGGCAACCGGAACGGACGGACGTACCGGTACAGCCGCTCGTACGGACGGCGCGGCTGGTACACAGCACGCCCGTACAAGCCCGTCCGGTACGGACTCGTACGGCCCGTCAGCCGGTACAGCCTCCGCTCGTACGGCCCACGGCACTGCTCGTACGGAGCCTGTACACGCCGCCCCGCACCACCCCGCCCCGGCGGGAGTGAATGCGGGCCTGACCAGCGCGTACAGCGACCGTACAAGCGGCGTACAGGCCGCCCCGAACGGGGCAGCGCGTACTAGTACGGAGCACACCGGCCGTACCAGCGCCGCCGCGTACGAGGGCGGGACGCGTACAGGGACGGTCACCGCACGTACGGCCCCGGCCGACGGCGTTCCGTCGGCGCGTACCAGTACGACGGAAGCCCGCCCGCGTACAAGCGGAACGGCCACCGCCGCGCGTACCGGTACAGCGACGCCCGCTCGTACGGACGCCGAACTGCTCCCGCTCGTACAGGCTCTGCCGCGCGAGACGGACGGCTTCGTCAACATCAGCCGCGTCCGCACCCAGCTCAACGTCAACCAGCCCCGCGCGATCCGGCTGCTGAAGGAGGCGGGCCTGCTGCGTCCCGAGGACGCGGACAAGTACCTGACCTGATCAACGTCCGGCACACACCAGTGAGGGCCAGCCCGCGGGAATCGGGCTGGCCCTCGCTGCGACTGCCGGAAGCAGCCAACAGCCCCCCGAGTACAGCAGATCCGACCCCCACGGAGGACCCCGTGAGCACCGAAGACAAGCCCTTCTTCGACGACCCGAACGCGGCGCTGCGCGAGATCGCGCAGAACCCCGCCGCCTACGCGCACTACCTCGCGGACTTCAACAGGGTCGTGCTGGACATGCAGGCCAAGCTGGAGATCCTCCAGCGCGAGACCCGCCTGCACTGCCGCAAGACCCGCGTGGAGGGAGACAAGTGGGGTCAGGCTTTCCTGCGCTCCTTCCCGGTGGAAAAGTCCCTGAACGACGTTCTCAACGACCTCAAGAGCATTAGTTCCGGGCTGGAAAAGAGCGCCCATAGGCGCCACGCCCACGACGAAAAGGTGCAGGAGGTCAGGAAAAACCGAAAAGAAAAGGCGCAGCTCAAGGCGCGTAAGAACAACCCGCCGCTCCAGGCCGCCCCGGAGAGTTCGGGGCAGCAGGGTGCGCAGAGCCCGAATATGGGCTATGGTGGTCCCACGTCGATTTACAACCTGGACCGCAGGGAGTCGGCGTGAGTGCAGGCCGCCCGCTCACGAAAGCGGAGCGCAAGGCGTTCAACCGTGCGAAACACGAGCAGAAGATCAAGCAAGAAATGATCGCTCAGCACGGTAACGACCTCGGCAATTTCTACGCCTGGCTCCGGGTTGTGACTATCAGGGGCACACAGGCTTACCGCGGCGGAGACACGGCGTTCATCCGTGAGGTCGTGCGGGCCCTGCAGAACGTCCACAACCGCCACGTCGGCTAGCTACCTCGCGTCCCGTCACGAAGGGCCGTCTCCGATCTCGGGGACGGCCCTTCGGCGATCCCAACGCGTGCCGCGCGTGACGCGTGCCGCGCGTGACGCGTACGCGTGTACGCGAGGCCGGTGCCGACTGTCAAGCCCAGGAGGAGGGGTCGCGTGTCCGACGACACCGACAGCAACGTGATCAACCTCCCCACCCGGGACAGCGATTCCGACGAAATGCCGGACGCTCCCGACGGCGGGGAACTCTTCTATTCCGAACCGCCCGACAGCGGCTCGGGCGGTGTCGTCCCTCCGGAGTCCCCTGCGGAGACGACAATGGAGCTTCCGGCTATTCGCGGGCCCATTTCCCCGGAAACCGCTTTGCGGGAAACGGGAATTCCGGACGCCCCGGATTCCGGCGACGGGGAATATGAGGAAGGTGAATACGAGCAGCCTCGTTCTCTCGCCGATCGCCTCGGTGACTGGCTGGAATACCGGCTGGAAGTGGCGCGGGACCGGCACGCCGGAGAGGCGCCCTTCCGTGAGGCTGAAATAGCGCGTAAGGCTGCGCTTTTGGAGGCTCGCACCGCTCAGGAAACCGCGATGATGGAGCAGAACGCCAAGCTCCACGCCGCGCAGATGAAATCGAAGGCCGACAAGGCGGCGGCGCGCGGCAAGGCCGACGCGGCGCGGTCCTCCAGCTCCGGGATGGGCGCCGACAAGGGCGGCCGCTCGAAGGCCGGCGGCGGGGGCGGCTCACGCGGCGGCGGCAACTCCGGCGGCTCAGGCCGGGGCAGCACCGGCGGCGGCCGGGGCTCGGGAACGAACGGGTCCGGCGGCACCGGTCGGGGTTCCGGGAGCGGCAACTCCCCCAAGGGCGCCGGGAAGGGCTCTGATCGCTCCGCTGGCGGCCGTGGGGGCGGCTCGAAGGGCAATGAGTCGTCCGGCGGCCCGAAAGGCCGCCAGAACGGCTCTGGAGGCTCCGGTGCGGGCAAGCCCGGTACGGGCAAGGGAAGTTCAGGTGGCTCGGGCAAGAGCGGCTCGGGTAGTTCGGGCTCCGGCAAGGGCGGCTCGAAGGGCGACGGCGGCAGGTCGAAGGACTCGCCAGCCGTCAGCCCCCGGGCCGAACGGGCCCGCGGCCGCCAGGAGCGCGCCGCCGCCCGCCAGGCCGCCCGGCAGCAGCGGCGCAGCGCGAACCAGGCGGCCAACCTCGCCGATCGCAGCAAGGACCGCGACCAGGACCGCGCCGCCAACCAGGCGGCGCGGGAGGAGCGCCGCAGGGCGAAAGCCGAGCGGAAGGCCGCGAGGAAGGCGAAGCGGGAGGCCGCCAAGGCCGCCGACGACCGCACCACCCTCGGTGCGGCCGTGGCGGAGGAAGCGCAGCGCCGCTGGGACAAGCGCCGTGGAGCCGAGAAGGGCAAGTCCGCGAAGGACGACAAGGCCAAGGACTCCACTGGGGACAAGGACGCCAAGGACTCCGAGGCCACGACCAAGAAGATGCCCAAGGACGGCCCTGAGTCGTCGTCTGGCGGCCCGAAGGACGACTCCGCGACCAAGGAGCCGGACGACGGCAAGAAGGGCGGCGAGAAGCCGTCTGACAGCCCCGGCGACAAGGACGCGAAGGACGGCCCCACGCCCGACGACGTCAAGGACCCGCCGGGCACGGACGGCAGCGGTGACGACCGCTCGTTCAGGGAGAAGATCAAGGACTTCTTCACCAGGCCCGAAGAGGACGCCACCCCGCCCGAGGCGGAGGAGCCGTCAAGGCTTCGGCCCGAAGACCTGAAGGTCACGGTGGACCGCCCCGGCGGCCCGACCCGCTCCCCGAAGTCCGAAGAGGCTGAGGAAGTCATCCCGGACGCGGTCATCGTCGAAGACGCGGCCGACCCCTTCGGCGCCACCGTCACGAACACGGCGAGTCTCCCGCGGGCCCCCGAGCCCCACACCCAGCGTCCCGGCACCACCCGACCCACCGCACAGGAGGACCCCGTGGCATCGGAGGTCAGCAGGCCCACGTCGGGCCAGGCCGGCATGGCGGCCAAGCACCGCACTGACATCACTTTCAGCGAGTACCTGATGGAGATCGTGAACATCGCGATCGCCGCCGCGCTCGACAAGGACCGCGCCCAGGAGCTGGCCATCGCGCTCGGCAAGGTCGCCGACGCCCTGCGGGACATGGCGGCCGACCTGGTCGGCGACCACAACATCGCCACCGAGGTCGTCGACCAGGTCACGGACCTGGCCGACGCCGCGGACCGCATGAAGCAGCTGGCCGAACGGTGCGCCACCGAGTGCGAGGTCGCCTCCGAGGCCGCCCGGATCGCCGCCATGTCGGTCGGCCGCGTCTACGGCGAGGACATCGCGGCCATGGACGACGCGGGCCTGGCCCACGCCTCCGCCGCCGCCCACCACGACTAGGAAGGAGGTTCGCCGTGAGCGACCTCGCGCCCACCACCGGCGGCGGCGCTGCCGCCACGACCGACGGCGACAACCGCTACAAGGCCGTCCAGCAGAAGCTCAAGACGCTGGGCACCGCGATGGACCTGGCAGGCGACGAGTTGGAGCAGTTGCTGCGCCGCATGCGCCTGAACGCCCAGCGCACGGAGGGCCTGGCCGTCGACATCGCCAACGCCGAACTGGACCGCAAGTTCATCGAGATGACCAACCAGGTGGCCGTCGCCCTGGGCGGCGCCGCCACCGAGGTCCAGAAGCTCCACGAGACGGCCCAGGAGGTATCCGGCCTGGCCACGGCCGCGCGGCGTACGCACGCGCGGCTGTACGAGGGCCTGGACACCGTTCGCTCCGGTCGCAGGGAGCGCACCCCCAAGCCAGGCTTCTTCGCCCACTGACCCCCGACCCCGCCGAAGTCCCCGATGGGCGGCCCGCCACCGACGGCGGGCCGCCCATCGTCACTCCCGAAGGAGAACGTCCCGTGTCCGTGCCGCGCAGCGTCGCCCTGGAGCGCACCCTCTACACCCTGGCCGCCCCGGTCCTCGCCGCGGCCCCGAACCTCTACCCCGACAGCCCCGTCAACACGGTCGTACAGCTGGCGGGCGCGGCCGGCGTCGGCGGCTGGTTCCTCGCCTACAAGAGCGACGAGTCCGGCGCGGGCCGCAAGATCCTTCGGTGGTCCCCGCTCGTGGCCGCCGCCGCCATCGACGTCGCCGCCCGGCACACGATCGGCTGGGGACCGTGGTGCATGGACGCCCTGCTCGCCGCCGGGTGGGCGGCGGCCGGCCTGCTCGTGATGCCGTTCTCCCGGCACACCCGCCGCGGACACCGTCCCGCGCTCGCCGCCCCGGCCCCCGCCCCGCAGCTCCAGCCCGCCGCCCCCGAGCCGTCCCCGGCGCAGCCGGACGACGGCGCCGACGCCTTCACCCGGCAGGTCCGCTGGCTGTGGGAGAACCGCGGCATGCCCGGCCGCACCATCGTCATCAAGGCCACCCCGCACCCCGGCATGCCCAACGACCTGTCACTGCTGCTGCGCGCCTCCGAGGCAGGCCGGGCCATCTCCGGCCTCAAGGAGGACGACATCGCCGCCGCGTTCAGCGTCGACGTCACCGACGTCACCATCAGGGAGGTCGTCCGGCAGCAAGGGCGCGAGGGCGGCCCCGCCTGGCGGGAGGTCGACGTCACCCCCAACGCGAACGACCGGCGCCGCAAGGCCCCCACCGCCCGCGAGTGGTGGGCCGACCGGATCGGCGCCACCGGCGGGGCCGTGCCCGGCTCGGAGTTCGTCAAGGAAGTCCGCGACAACGATCGCAAGGTCACCCACTACATCGCCCAGGTCCCCGACGAGGCGGGCGAGCCGCGCGTCAACCAGCACGCCCTGGCGGCCGCCCTGAAGACCAAGTACGACGAAGGCCGGCTGTTCGTCACCGTCGACGGCAGCCAGGTCCTGGTCTCCCTGTGGGACAGCTCGCCGCTCGCGCGGGTCTTCCCCGCAACGAAGGAGCTGCTGACCCCGGACAAGGACGGCCGGTGGGTGACCGGCTACCTCGGCAACGGTCAGCCCGCCCGCAACCGCGTCTACACCGACCGGGGCGCGGCTCACGGCCTGTTCGTCGCCCCATCCGGCGGCGGCAAGACCCAGCTGATGGGCCTGCACGTCGCCGCCGACGCCCTGTTCGGCGCGGTGGTGTGGCTGGCGGCGGAAGCACCGGATGAGAAGGCGGCCAAACTGGGCGAGTACACCGACCGCTACGGCGTCGGCGCGCTCTACATGATCCGGCTCCTGCGGGCGCTGGACGCGCTGATGGAGATCCGCGGCGAGATGGTGTGGGAGGACGGCAGGGTCTACGACTGGGACCCGAACATGCCGGGCTGCCCCTACCGGATGCTGTCCGCCTACCTCGATGAGTTCCTCTCCGCCGCCCGCCACGGCGACTACGGCGCGGAGATCATGGACCTTGCCGAGAAGGTGTCGGTCAAGGGCCGCAAGTACGGCATCGGCATCAAGGTGGCCGGCCAGTCCATCTACGTGCAGGACGGGTTCACGCAGCTGCTGTGCGAGAACCTGCGCGAGAACTGCATCCCGGTCGTGCTGAAGGTCGCCCCCGGCAAGGTCGGCGCGATGTTCAAGGCGCTGGGCATCCCGTCCGAGAACACCCCCGACCCCCTCCCCCGCTCCTTCTCCCCGGAGGAGGCGGGCCGGATCGAGCGGGTGATGCGCGGCGAGCCCGAGCCGCCCGCCAACTCCAACACCGGCGGCGCCGGCTGGATCGTCGAAGCCAAGCAGCCCGAGGTCCTGCGCACCTTGTACATGGACTTCAAGAACGGCCTCGACGACTACTTCCCCGACGTCATCGCCACCCTGACCGACTACGAGATCCGCGAGCTCGAGGCGCGGGACCTGTGGTTCGACTGGACCGAGCCGCCCCGGCCCGGCGAGTTCGGCCCCGAGCCGGGCGACGGCGAGGACGGCGAGGACGGCGACGACGCCCCGAAGAGGGGCGGCGGCGGCCCGCGCCGTGGCGGTGGGAAGCCCGCCGCGCGCCGCGACGCGGTCACCTCGCCCCGCCAGGCGCTGGAGGCCATCAAGAACCTCTCGGGCGTCTGACCCACCCCCGCACCCCAACCCCCGCAGGGCCCGGCCGCACCGGCCGGGCCCTGCTCACACCTGGAAGGACACATTGTCCGTGGCCGTTTCGATCTCCGCCGTCGTCCTGCTCGGCATCGTCGTCTTCGTCCTCATCCGGGGCGGCTCCGTACGCCTCGGACCGGCCCTGGCCTGCGGCCTGTTCGGCTTCTTCCTCGCCTCCACCGGCGCCGCACCGTTCATCAGCGACGCGATCGGCACCGTCACCGGCTGGATCTCCAGCATCTGAAACCGCCCCGGCCGCCGGCGTCGAAGGCGCCACCCACCCCCGCGCCTTCGACACCTCCAGGGAGCCCCGATGCCTCAGACCCACCCCGCCATAGACCAGGCCACCCCGACCGCCGCACCGCCCGCGCCGCCGACGGCCTTGTCCCTCGAGGAACGCCTGACGTTCATCAAGGCGGCGATGAGCGTGAGGCTGGACGAAGCGAAGGTCGCCTACGAGGTCAACACGGCGCACATCGAGACCGAGCCCGTGGACCTGGCCGACGTCGTCACCATGCCGCTGACCCCGACGCTCCAGCCGCCGCCGCAGTCCTACCCGACCCCGGTCGCGGCCCTTCTGCAGCGCGCACACCACCGGCTGCTTACCGGCGGCTGGTGCTCCGGCGCCCTGGTCGACGAGGACGGCGCCCGCTGCATGCTCGGGGCCATCCGGATCGAGGCCGGCGGCGACAGAGGCCTGGAAGCCGACGCGGCCTCCGTGCTGCTGGACGCGATCCGCCGCAAGTTCGGCGACGACGTCGACTCCGTGCCGTCCTTCAACGACGCGCACGGATCGGCCCGCACCCCGCTCCGCATGGTCGACCAGGCCGCCGGCCTCGCCGACGCCCGCGGCCTCTGAACCGCTCCGGACCACCTGCCTCGTACCCGAACCCTTCGCGGTCGGGTGCGGGCCAGGCCGTCCGGCCTGCGCACCACCGCCCACCACACCCGCCCGAGCGAGGGAGACGCCCCGCCATGCAGTCCGACGACAAGCCCGTCAACGGCCAGCCCATCAACGGTCAGCACAACCCGAACTTCCTCGACCTGTTCAACCAGACGCCCGAGCCGCCCGACGCGAAGGACTGGCCCCGCCCGAAGCGCTTCGCCGGGCTGCGCGAGGCATGGGACGCGTCCTGGAAGCAGGGCGGCTTCCTGTACGAGCGGTGGGAGGACGTCCGGCACGCGCGGTTCGCGGGCTGGCACGGGATGGCCAACTGGATCAAGGCGGTGCTCAGCCTGGCCAGCGTGTGCGCGTTCATCATCGTGCTGGACGCCGCCGGCGACATCGTCTCCGCCGTGGCCCACCGGATCGCCACCGCGGCCCCGGAGACCCAGCTGGCGTCCGAGACCTCCAACAGCTTCTGGGCAGTGATCGATACCCCGATCCGCACGTACATCGCCCAGCACACCGCCGGCCTCGCCGTCAGCGGATCCGCCGTCTACGCCTTCTGGCAGGCGGTCGGCCTGTTCGGCCTGGTCGGCGGCTTCTTCCACAGCACCGGCGCCCGCATCACCTACACCCTCTGGGGTGCGGCGAGCGTCGGCATGGTGTGGTCCGCCTCTCCCGCCGACGGCCGCACCGTCGCCACCGGGATCACCGTCCTCGCCTGGACCATCGCCTCCGTCTTCGCCCTGCGCGGCCTGAGCCTGCGACCGGTCATCCACACAGCCTTCCAGCCTCACATCGACATCCGCCCCGAGGTCCACGTCCCGCCGCAGCCCGTCCCCGTCCACGACGACCTGGACGACGAACCCGACAACGTCCACCCCCTCCAGCGCTGACACGGCACTGCTCCGCACCCGCAGCGCCCGCTGAGACCTGACGCCCTGCCTGGCCCTCGCCCGCCCGTACCACGGGCTGGCGAGGGCTGGACAGGCCGCCCGGCCACCAACTCCCGCGCCCCGCCGACGCACCGACGTCAGCGGGGCGCGGTGACACCCACCCAACCGCTGGAGGAGATCACTCGTGCTCATCCCCCGCCCGCGCCGCCGGATCGGCCGGCCCCGCCCGCAGCGTCCCGGCCCCCGCTACCCGCTCCCCCAGCGTCGACTCCCCGGCTCCTGGAGCAGGTGATGGCCGACCAGGACGAGGACCTGGTCGACGTCGACCCGTACGACCCCGGCGACGGCGCCTTACCGGTCTTCCGGTGGAGGCAGGCCGGGCGCGAGAACCTCGCGACCCGCCGCCAGCTGCGGGAGATGGGACTGCGCCCCGGCGGCCACGAGCCCGTCGCCCGGATCGAATGCCGCGGCGGGAAGCGGTGGGCGTGGCTGTACCGGATCGACCTGGCGAAGCCGAAGCTCCCGATGACGCTCGCGAAGGAAGCCGCGCTCGACAAGGCGATGGCGGCCCGCCAGACATGCGGCACCTGCCGCCGGCGCTACTTCCACTGCCTCCCACTGAAGACCTTGGGGTCCTGCCTGGAGTGCTTCGACGGCACGCCCGCCGACCCCGCCTCCTACATCGCTCCCCCGGCCAAGCACCTGCTTGCCGCCTGATCCGAGAGGGACACCAGCCCATGAGCACCGCTGCACGCGCCTCCGCCTTCAACGAGCCCGAGCGGCCCAAGAACCTCCAAATCCGGTTCGTCACGATCGGCGGATCCTTCGTCGACGTCACTGGCCTCGGTGAGCACTTCAAGAACCGGTGGATGTGCCACGGCTGCAAGGCCACCTCGCAGTTCCCGGAGGAGGACTACCTGTTCAGCATCCGCGAGAAGGCCAACGACCACGCCGCCGCATGCCGAGCGATCCCGCTGACGTGACCATCCGCCACCTGCGCGCCGCCCTGCTGCTCGCCGCCGTCCCGCTCGCCGCGGCGACGACCGCCGCCGCGCTCAAGACCGGCCACTGGCGGCTGTACGCCGACCGGCACCGCATCGAGCTGACGCCCCGGCCCCGCCGCTCCTGCCCCGACTGCCGGGGCGCGGGCGGATGGTGGGTCGGCGGCGCGAACCCGGAGATGGAGGCGTGCGGCTGCTGGTCGGACCGGCGCGAGCTGCGCATCCGTCTCTGGCCCCTCCCGGCCTGGCCGGACGAGCCGCCGTTCTGAACGACCCGACCCCGGCCGTATCGGCCGGGGTCGGACCGCCGGGTGGCCGCGCATCGGCAAAGGGCCGGCCACCCCGCTCCCTCACCCTCTTCGAGATCAGGAGACCTCCAGCATGCATCGTCCCGCCGTCTTCGCCGCCTTGCTCGGACTGACCCGCGCCGCCAGCGCGGTCGGCGACTTCTGGGTCCAGAACGACTTCTGCGCCCGCGTGAAGGGCGCTTCCGACGACTCCCCGGTCACCTACGAGGACCCGGCCACCAAGGAGAAGACCACCCACGGCACCGCCGACGGCCGCAAGGCGTGCCTGCACCACTGCCTCACCTATACCGCCACCCAGGCGGTCGTCGCCGGGATCGGGGCCCGCGCGCTGGGCATCCGGGTCCACCCCGGCGCGGCCGCGGCCGCGCTCGCCCTGTCCTTCGGCACGCACTACATTGCGGACCGCCGCGTGCCCGGCTACGGCGTCCTGGAGAAGCTCGCCGACAAGACCGGTAAGACCAACTTCTACAAGCTGGCCTCGCACGGCATGAACGGCGCCTTCCACCTCGACAACTCCTGGCACCACGGCTGGGAGACCGTCGCCGCGCTCATCGCCACGGCCAAGGCCACCGCCCGGTGACCGGCCCGCGCCGTACGCGCATCGAACGCGTCCGCGCCTCGGTCGGCATCGCCTCGCTGGCCCTCCAGCAGATCGAGGACGACCTCAGCGCCGAAGACGTCGACCAGGAGGAGCTCGCCGCGATCCTGCGCGAGCTCATCGAGGACACCGACCCGCCCGGCGGCTTCCTCGCGGCCGTGGCGCAGCTGCTCACCACCGCCGCGAAGCGAGCCGAGCAGATCGAGCCCGACCGCGACGGCGACGCCTCCTGCCCCCTGCACGAAGCCGCTGCCCTGATCACCGACAACGCCGGGCAGCGCCTGATCTGGGCTGCCCGCGCCCTTCACCCCCAAGGAGAATCCGCATGACCGAACCCAAGCCCGAGAGCATCCGCTACACCGCCGACGCAGTCGCGATGACGCCGGAGGGTGACAACTACGTCTCCGAGCAGCGAGCCCGGATTGCCGAGCTTCAAGCCCGCCCGGATCGGCTCACGCCGGAAGACGCGCGATGGCTTCTTGACCGGCTCGCGTGGGCGGACTGGCACCTGGAGGAGCTGCGAGACCGCGTCGACAACGCCGGAAGCATGATGAACACGAGTTACGTGTCCAGCGCGATCGACTACACCCGCTGGTCCCGGGGGACCCCGCGAGGGCCTGTGATCGCTAACCGCACCGACGGCACCGGCACCCAGTTCACAATCCTGGGCCGTCCCCAGCGCTGACCGGACGCTCTCCGTACGGCCCCGCCGCACCGCCCTCGGGCGGGTGACGGCGGGGCCGTGCGGTGTCCGTCCGGTCAGCCGAGACCGGACGACCGGCCCTCCCCGGAGGTCACCGTGCCCCTCGCCCGCCGCTCCCTCATGGACGCCGCCGCCGCCCGCTTCGGCTGGCGCCGCGCCTACGGCGACACCACACAGGTCGACGCGCTGCTCACCGAGCAGACCGAGACCGCCTACACCGCAGCCGCCGACCACGCGGCCCTGGCGACCGCCAAGAACACCGACGTTCTCACCGTGCAGCCCTGCGTCCTGGACGTCCGCGGCCGCGTCCTGGCCGACGTCCTCTACCTGGAGGGCGTCCTGACCGGCGCCCGCAACCGCGGCCTGCCCCCGGAGCTCATCGAGCGCCTGGAGGACGCCGTCGGCCACGGCCACGAGCTGACCGTGCTGCTCGCGGACACCGTCCGCATCACCGCCGCCCACACGCCGCCCGGCCACTGAGCACCGGGTCACGACCAGCGATGGAGGGAGAGGGGCCGTCATGCCGCTTCGCTACTTCGAGGTTGACGTCCCGATACACCACAACACCAACCGCCAGCTGAAGGGCGTACACGTCTTCACCGGCGAGGCGTCGTCCAAGAGCGAGGCCCTGCGCATCGCACACCAGGTGTACGACGCGGCGCTCGCCGCGCAGCAGGCCGGCCTCGAGGTTCCCGGCAAGCAGGCCGGGGGCTGGGGAGCGCGAGGGCTTCGGCCCGACTGGGCGCTCGACTGGCAGGCCGCGAAGGCCGGCCCCTGGCACGACCCCTACAGCTGGCTCAGCCACGAGCCTTTCGAGCTGTAGGTCCGCCCCGGGACGGCCGCCAAAGGCCGGAAAACCAGTCGACCGCCCCGGGCCACCCATCCCGTACATGACGAGAGGGAGAGACCAGTATGGCCTCCACCGTGCGCGTACAGGCCCCGATCGGGCAACGCGCCCTGTTCATCACCACGCTCGCCGTGCCGCTGACCGGCTGGACCGTCCACGCCGTCAGCCTCCACCGCAAGCTCACCGTCGCCCGCCGCGAGCTCTCCGACCGCCGTGACCCGCTCACCGGACTGCTCGGACGCGACGGCTACACCACCCGGGCCCGCCAGATCACCGACCGGTACGGCGACAGCTCCCTGGTGGTCTTCGTGGACCTGGACCGCTTCAAGGAGATCAACGACGGGCGCGGCGGGCACGCCGCCGGCGACCGCGTCCTGGCCGCCACCGCGCAGCGCCTCACCGCCTGGGCGGGAAGCCGCGGCGTGGTCGGCCGGCTCGGAGGGGACGAGTTCGCCGTCACGGCCCGGATCGCACCGGCCCGCCGCGAACTCCGGCTCGCCCAGCTGGTCACCCTGCTCGCGCAGCCCGTGGAGGTCGACGGCGGCGCCCTGGTCGACGTCGCCGCGTCGGTCGGCGCCGCTTCCCCCGACGTCCTCGGCACGACGGACCTGTCCGTGCTCCAGCGGGCCGCCGACGCCGCGATGTACGCGGGCAAGCACACCGGCCGCGCGGTCCTCGCCGGACCGCAGCACATCACGGTGCCCTCCATCAACGGCCGCCGCGCCGGACGGCCGGGCACCAGCACTTTGGGACGGGCGGCATGAGCGAGACCACCACCGTCGACCCAGGCACCTGGATCCGGGGCATCACGATCCGCCAGCCCTGGACGACCTGCATCCTCGCCGGGAAGGACGTGGAGAACAGGCCGGCCCCCTGGTCCTGGCGCGGCTGGCTGCTGCTGCACGCCGGGCAGGCCACCGAGCGGGCCCCGCTGCGCGACCCGCTGGTCGCCACCGCGATCCGCGGCCGCGCCCTGCACACCCGGGCCGTCATCGGCGTCGCCCGCCTCACCGACTGCCACCAGGACGCCGCCGGCACCGCCCCGTGCTCGAAGTGGGCGCAGGCCGACGCGTTCCACCTGGTCCTCTCCGACGTCCAGGAGCTCGCGCTCCCCATCCCGTGGCTGAACGGCCAGCTCGGGCCGTGGCGCCCGACGCAGGACCTCGTGGACCAGGTTCTCCTTCAACTCCCCCACCTCGCTCCGGAGGGCACCTCATGAGCGGCAATCGCACCGGCGTTGCCAAACTGCCGGACATCGTCCCTGCCGACGACCGGATCCCCTTCCCTCACACCGACCAGGCGCTGCGCTGCCGCACGGAGCCCGGCCTGTTCGTCATCGAGGACATCCACAACACCGACGAAGACCCCCGCGCTCGGGAGAAGGCGCTCGGCAAGGCCAAGCACGCCTGCTCCGGCTGCCCGATCGTCAACGGCTGCCTGAAGTGGGCGCTCGCCAACGCCGACCTGACGAAGGCCGGGGTGTGGGCGGCGACCACCGCCCGCGACCGCAAGCAGCTGCGTAAGAAGCTCGTGGCGCGGCTCGGTGAGGACTGGGTCGGCGTGGTCGCCGAACAGGACCGCCGCCGCCGTGAGCGGCAGCGCGCGTCGCGCGTCGCGCCGCCGTCCGTCCGTGAACTGGCCCTCGCCCGCCTGGAGCTGGAGTCCATCCCCACCCGGCCCGCGCCGTACAACCGCTGGAAGGAACCGATCACCCCTGCACAGGCCGCGTCCAACCGGCGCGTGCTGGAGCTGGTCGCCAGCGGCAAGGCGGCCTAGCCGTGTTCACCGACTGGACCGAAGCCCTCGAGGCCGAAGCGCTGCCCCTGGACCCGAACCCGGCGCAGCAGCTCGCCGCCGCGGCCCGGGTCACCGCCCGCAGCTCCCGCGACAAGGACGACATGGCGCTGCTCCTGGACGTCCTCGGGCTGCCCACCGACACCGACACCCTCACCGCCCTGCTCCCCCTCATCCCGGAAACCGGAGACGCACCCACCATGACGAACACCCCCGCCGCCCCGGCCCTCTCCGCGCACGAGGCCATGGCGATCTCCATGCACAACAACGGCGACTCCGAGCAGGCGATCCGCGAGGCCACCGGCCTGAGCGAGACCGAGCTCAGCGACCTCATCGCCAACCAGGTCCTCGGACTGCCCCGTCCGGCCGCCGACGCTCCGGCCATCGACGTCCCGGTCGTCCCGCTCGCCGTCTCCAACGAGATCCAGGAACTGCTCGACTGGGCGGCCGCGCACCCGGCCGCCTCAGTCCGCAGCCGCGCCGCCCGCATCACCGCCGACCTCTCCGAGCTGACCGACCGCCGCGACAGCGAGGCCGCGCAGCGCGAGGCTGAAGCGAAGGTCGCCAAGGCCCGCGCCGAACTGGAGAAGGCGCAGGAGGAACTGCGCGCCGCGAAGGCCGGCACCCGCACCACCACGTCGGCCGCCACCGCGCCCACCCCGATCCGCTCGGGCCTGGGCAGCGGCCGCACCCGGGAGGAGCTCGCCGCCATCAGGACGTGGGCGCGCGCCAACGGCCACCAGGTCGCCGACGCGGGCATGGTCCGCAAGGCGGTCCTGGAGGCGTACGACGCCGCCCATCAGGCGCCGGTCCGGAAGGCCGGCTGACCCATGGCCGACGACGCCATAGCCCTGGACGGCTTCCTGGACGAAGAGACCGTGCCCGGCGATCTGCACGGCAGCACGGCCCGGTTCCGCCTTACCGTCTCCCCGACGGACGAGCGCACGGACGAGATGATCCTGCCGTGCAGCGTCGCCGACGCGGAGCTGGCGCACGCGGTCATCCACGACCTGGTCCCCGGCGACAAGCTCCGCGTCACCGGCCACCTCCGGCTCCCCCGCACGCCGGACGAGCCGATATGGCTGGTCGTCACCGCGCTCACCGTGCTGGAGACCGCGCCGCTGATGACCGACCCGGCCACCGTCGCCACGGCGGTCATCGAGCGGTACGGGCCGTACGTCTGCTGGTTCGACGCCGACACCACCGACGTGAAGGTGTTCACCGAGGGCGGCACATGGGTCGGCACCGCACCCGAGCCGAACGACCTGGGCGAACTGCTCGAAGCCTTCGAGCACCGCCAGGCCGCCGGCGGCGAGTAGCGGAGCCGCCGTGCCCATCCGTCCCGAGAACCTGCACCGGTACCCGCGCGACTGGAACGAGATCAGCGCGCGCATCCGGTTCGAGCGGGCCGGCGGCCGCTGCGAGTGCACGGGCCACTGTGGCCTGACGCACCCGGGCGGCCGCTGCCCGGCCGTCCACGAGCGGATCCACCCCGACACCGGCTCCGTGGTCGGCCTCACCACCGCCCACCTCAACCACACCCCCGAAGACGTGCGAGACGAGAACCTGCTCGCCGCCTGCCAGCTGTGCCACCTGCGCATCGACCACGGGCACCACCGGATCACCCGCTCGATCACCCTCGCTGCCCGCGCGGCCGCCGCCGGACAGCTCGGCTTCCTCGCCGACGCCGACCTCGAGCGCACCGAGCCGCCGACACCGCCCCGGCCGTCCGCGCCCCGCACAGCACGCCCCGCACTCCAGCTCTCCTTCACCGACCAGGAGGCACCCTGATGCCCGACCAGTCCACGCGCACCGTCCTGGAGCGCTTCCCCGCCGGCGGCCCCCGCGGCTCCTGGCCCGCAGACGAATACGCCGCCGCCCGGCGCGCGCAGGGAACCGACGCCCGCGTCGTGATGGACCTCGGCAGCGACCAGTTCCTCGTGGTCGCCGACACCAGGACCCAGTAGCACCCCCGGAGCGCCGCGCCCGTCCTACCCGGCCGGGCGCGGCGCTCCGTGTTTCTGCCCCCTTACCACCGAGCAGGAGACTCTTCCTTGCGCCCGATCCGTCTGACCTCGTTCGGCTACCTGCACCTGCCCACCGGCCCGGACGGCTCCCCCGTCCCGCCCGCCGCCGACCGGATCGAAGACGTCCGTGACCGGCTCCGCGATCCGGCCGCCGCCCGCGACATCCTCGACCTCGACGGCCTCAACCCCCGCGTCCAGGACGTCGTCCTGCACACCCCAGGTGCCCGGGAGCTGCTCGCCAACCTCGCCGACTACGCCGACCTGCCCGCCGGCCCCAGCCGCATCGCCATCGGCTGTGCGGGCGGCAGGCACCGGGCCAGCGGTCTTACCGAACTCCTGGCCCGAGAACTCCGGGACCGCGGCCGCGAGGTCGTAGTCGAGCACTTGCACGTCCATCTGCCGCGCGTCCTCAAGACGCCCGCCGGCCCCAGCACCGCCAACCTCGAGCGGGAGGCTGCCCGATGATCCGTCGCTTCCGCCGTTGTGGCCCCGTCCCCGGCGCCCTCTCCCCCGAGGACCAGGCCGTCGTCGACCAGTTCCACGCGATGCTCACCGCCCTGCGCAACCCGCACCCCTGGACGCCCGGCGGTGCCCAGGACATCGCCGTACGGGTCGGGCCGTTCGTAGAGCGGGCGCACACCCGGCCCGGCGACGACCACGGCCCCGACCTGATCGCCGTCGCCCTGGTCCACCCCCGCACCCCGCACGCCGGCGCCTACCTCCACGGCCGCCAGCTCGGCTACACCGACCGCGGCTGGCTGTGCTGCAAGACGACCGCGATCCTCGGCTTCTGGCAGCCCGGCTACGCGATGCTCACCCACGCCGCCGCAGGCCTGCCCCTGCCCGACGACGTTGGCATGAAGCCCGCGCACTACGCCCTCTACATCGAGGCCCGCCGGCGCGACGACAGCCTCGACGGCTACACCCTGCTGCGCCTCGGCTCGTACACCCAGACCCGGCACGCCCAGCAGGACTACGACCGGCTCACCGCCGCGCTGGAGGGACGGGGGACCACCCTCGTGCCCGGCCATCGCGTCTCCGTACGGGTCGGGCCGTTCGACGTCAGCGACCACCCGCTGTTCGCTGACCCGTACGAGGCCGACGCCGTCGCGCTCCTGGACGCCGCCGTCGCGGGGGTGAGCGCATGACCGCCCCGGCCCTGTACGAGATCGAGACCAGCGAGGGCGACGACGGCACCATGCACCCCGCCGAACAGCTCTGGACTCCGGGCGAGGACGCGGTGGAGAACGGCTTCCTCGCCCACGGCGAGATGCACGTCACCGGACTCGACGACCCCTCCGACGACCACCTGTATCCGGTCGCGTTCCTCGTGCTCGGACACCAGAAGTGGGCCGACGTCATCGAGGCCGGCGCCGCGTACATGGCGCGGGTCCACGGCTGGCGGAACCTCCACCTGTACCCGGGCGACGACCCTTCGGTTCTCATCCCCCGCATCCCGCGCGCCGTCCTGACGTGGGGCGTGTTCTTACGGCACCCCCACCCGGACCACGCCTGTGGCTGCGAGTGGGACGACACCTGGCGCATGGTCTGGGCGCCCAGCACTGAGCCCGGCGCCGTCCCGGTCACCGCCCTGCGGCACCCGGCCGCCGCGGTGACCGCCGTCGGCATCCCCAACCCCGACACGGGCGCACCCGCGACCTGGGCAGCCTGACAACCGAAGGCCCGGCGCCTCCCGCAGATCGATCTGCGGGAGGCGCCGGGCCTTCTCTGCGTTTTGGACCCTTAACCAGGTTAAGACCCCAGGGTCAGCTGTCGGCCATGAGAAGTAGCACGAGTTCCTCGCGGTGCTCGGCCGACATGTGGGCGCGAAGCCGGTCGTTGAACCACTTCGGGTCGTTCCACGGGAGGTCCGGCCCGCTGTTGTTCGCCTGCTCCCCCTTAACCGGGTTAAGACCTACGGTGCCCGTCCCCTCCGCTTCCTTCGCGCCAGCCGCTTGCGATGGGATCGAAGAAGCCACCGCGTCCCCGGACGGGACACTCGCTTCCTTGGACCGCGGCTTCCGGGGCGTCTTAACCCGGTTAAGGGCGGCGGCGGCCTCGGTCTGCTGCTGGTCGGCAGGGAGCCGACCAATGCGGCGTCCATCCTTGACGGTCAGTTCGCCGGACTCGACCTTCTCCTGCAGGTCCTCACTCAGCCCGAGCAGCGCCAGGCGCTGCGACACCCAAGCCCCCGACTTCCCGAGCCTCTTGGCTACCTTCTCCTGGCTGCCGTGCTTGCTGAGGAGCTCCTGGATGGCCTTCGCCTGGTCCAGCGGGGGGACGTCGACCCGGTGAACGTTGGCGATCAGCGCGCTCTCAAGCATGTCCTCCGCGCTGGCAGCGAGATCGTCATTGACGTCGATCCGCAGTTCTGCCAAACCCGCGACGGACGCGGCCGCCAGTCGCCTGTTGCCGTCGATGACGACGTACTCAGCCGCCCCAATCTCCTCTTCCCGGCTGGGGTGGGCTGTCAAGAAGGCCGCTCGCCGGACGACCGCCACGGGCTGAAGCTGGCCTTTCTCCTTCAGCGAGGCCGCGGTCTCTTCGATCTCGGTCAGCTCATCGCGAGGGTTGAGCGGATTGTGCGCCAGCACGGACAGCGGCACAGCCGCCGGCGGACGCTTCCCTTCCCCGCTCATGATCTGCTGCCGAGTCCGGACCCGACGGGGGGCAGGCTTCGAGTCCGAACCGTCCTCGTCGATGCTGAAGCCACGGGTGACCCGCTGCGTCGGAGGCGTCATACGGCCAGCTCCTTTGCCAGATCGCGCATCACCTGCGCGTGCTCACTATCCGGTGCGTACTCCAGCAGCGGGATCTCGCCGTCTGCCGCCTCACGCCCCTCCTTGAGATCACCGATTACGGCAAGGACAGACGGGGAGCTGCTTTTCTCCCACTGATCCTTGTTCTCCTTCACAAGCTTGCCGCGGCGGCTGTCGTAGGCGTTGATGATCAGGCCCAGGTAGTCGACCTGGATGCGACCCTTCCGACAGAGATCGTCCATCTGGGACTTCAGGAGCCGGAACGCTCGGTGCGACGCCTTGTTTGCCCAGACGGGCGTGATGACGCCGGAACGGTCGGCGAGTTCACCGTCGCGACGCCGGACGTAGTACAGGGCGGTGTCCATGTTCAGCCCGAGGCTGGGCGGCCCGTCGATGATGATGACGTCGTAGTCCGCCTCCAGCGGCTCCAGCGCCCGCTCCAGCGCGGCCTCGCTGAAGCTCACCTTGGACAGAGCCACGTCGCGCAGGAACGCGTCGTCAGACGCTGGCAGCAGGTGAAGCCGTTCCCCGAACCGCTCGCCGTCCAAAGCCACCAGCAAGTCATGGATGTCGCCCTTGGCGCTGCCGTCCATATGCATCATCAGGGTTTCGACGTCGTCCTCGTACATGAGGTCCTCGAAGCCCAGCTCCGCCGTCAGGTGCCCCTGTGGGTCGTAGTCGACGAGCAGAACCCGATGGCCGGCCTCTGCGAGAGCTTGCGCGATGCCGGAGGACAGGAATGTCTTCCCGACGCCGCCCTTCTGGTTCGCCACTATCACCCGCACCACGGGCTGCGCCACCAACGGGGCTGTGGGGGAGGGGTGGTTGTCGAGCCACAGAGAGAGAGCCTGTGCCAGCCCTTGGACGTAGGTGACGCCGCGCTCCGAACAGGTCGCCTTGAACTTGTCCGGCTCTCCGACCGGGAGGAACGTGCCCCAGGTCTTCGCCCCATCGGTTTTGACCTCGGGCAGGCCTTCTGCTGAGTACCAGGCGTTAATCGCGTGCTCGGTCGCGTCCTGGATGTCCATGCCGTGCTCAAAGGCGCGGATCTTTAGATGCCTACGTAGCTGGGGAGTGAGGGCTGTAATTAGCTTCTCTCGCTCTCCCCGAGGGTTGGGGATGCTCATGCGGCCGAACATTACTAGGCAAGCCCTTGCTCGCTCAGCATCCTGCGGCATCTCATGCGGCTCGCGCCGGGTGAACCGACGGATCTTCTGAGGGGTTGAAGCGCCCTTGCTCGAGCTGACTTGAGCGCTCGCGGGCAAATTCGCCCGTGCGTCCCGGGTTACGGCCCGGTCAGGATGTCGTGGTCTCCGATGCGGCGCCAGATGATGTGCGGTGTGCCGGGGCGGCACGCGGGCCCGTACTCCCACGTCGCGCGTCCTGCGGGACCGGTGCCCATGGACCAGGTCAGCTCGTAGACGCCCGGTGCTCGCTGGACGCGCTTGACGCGGAGGCCGGCGCGGAAGTTGCCGGTGCGCAGGTCCTCGACGAAGGCCGCCACGGTGCGGCGGAATCGACGGCGCTGCTCTGGGGTGAGGCGGTCCAGGTCGGCGGCGAAGCGCGGCAGGGTCTCGTAGGTGGGCACGGTGAACCTCCAGGACGCACGAAGCCCCCGGCCGGAGTCGGCCGGGGGCGGTGGTGGCTGTTCGTGTTGAAGGGCGTCGGTGACGCGGTGCGCTCAGCGGTGGTGGGCGGCTGGGGAAGTGGTGCGTTGGTGCGCGTTGGTTGACGTTGGAGTCGGCTCGGGGCGGATTTCGTGGTGGATGCTGTTGGTGTGGTCGTGGCGCAGTATTCGCACGGCCCGGGTCAGCCGCTGTAGCGGGCGTTCATCAGGTCGAACCACTTCAGCTTGTCGGCCGGGGCGTTGGCGCAACTGGTGCAGTGGGGCAGGTAGTCGGTCCGGGTGGGGTACGGCACGTTCGAGCGGACTTCGACGGTCGGGCGCAGCGTGAGGGGGCGGCCGCACAGCGGGCAGAGGTCTCCGTGGAGGAGGTTCGTATTCATGCGGCGGACTGTGCACACACCGGCGGCTTACCGTCTCGGGCTGGCGTCGCGGCCCGCCTGGCGGGCTGGGCGGTAAAGATCTGGTGATGGCCTCCCGCCCGGCGGGACCGATCCCGGAGCATGCTTTTGCGCAGGTCAGCGCCGGGGTTCCATGTGGCGATGATCAGCATGTCGCCAGTCCGCCCGGGGAACGGGTGGCGCTACCTCTTCCGTGGCGTGATGGTCGGCGACGGCCACCGCCAGGCGGGCACACCGCTGCGCGCCGCCCAGGACGAAGCCGGTGTCCCGCCCGGCGTCTGGAAGGGCCGGGGCCTGGCCGCGCTCGGCCTGACGGCTGGGGACGTGGTGACCGAGCGGCAGGCCGAACTCCTCCTAGGGGAGGGCCGGCACCCGGACGCCGACCGGATCGAGCGCGAGCTCCTGCCGCAGGGCAGGACCCCGGAGCAGGCGCGGCGGGCGACCGTGCTGGGCAGGCCCATCGAGCACAACCGCTCACCGAAGACCGACAAGGCCAAGGAGCGCACCCCCTGGCTGGCCTTCGACTTGGTGTTCCGGCCCCCGCCGACGGCCCACATCGCGTGGGCCCTGATGGACGACTGGCACCGCCGGGTGCTTGAGCTGTGCGACGACGTCGCTCAGGACAAGACCCTGGCGTGGCTGGAGGAGTCGGTCGCGGAGATCCGCTCGAAGGCCGGCGGCAAGCAGCGGGCCCGGGTCAAGGACGGGCTGATCGTCGCGGTGTTCCGGCACTACGAGTCCAGAGCCACGGAATCGAGGCCCCTGCTCCACGCGCACGCGGTCGTGTCGATCCGCGCCCGGCGGCCGCACGACGGGAAGTGGGGCAACCTGTCGGCGGACTCGCTGATGACCCACATAGTCGCCGCCGACACCCTCTACACCCTCTACTTCATGGAGGAGGTGTCCGCCCGGCTCGGGTGGGCGTGGGAGCCGCGCGAGGTGACGCCCGGCCGCCGGCCCGTGATGGACATCGCCGGGATCGACCGGCGGCTGATCGGCTGGCAGTCGACCCGCCGCCAGCAGATCGAGGACGCGCTGCCCGTCCTCACCGCCCGGTACGAAGAGAAGCAGGGGCACGAGCCGGGGGAGCGGGCTGCCTACGCATTGGCCTGCCAGGCCGCCGACCAGACGCGCCCGCCGAAGCGCACCGAGCTGCTGTCGCTGACCGAGCTGCGGACGCGATGGCGCACCTCCGCTATCCGGGCGTTCGGCGCCTGCACCGTCTACCGGCTCGCCGAGCGGGCGCGGGCGGCGGCCGCGGCGGTGTGGGCGCGGGTGCGGCCGGTGGCCGACATCGCGCTGGCGGCTGTCGACGTCGTCGCCGTGGTGTACGTGATGCGCGGCGCGTTCAAGCGCCACCACCTGCTCGCCGAAGCACGCCGCCACCTCTCCTACGTCTTGCGCGGCCGGCCCCACGAGCCCGGCCTGGACGAACAGATCGTGCAGACGGTCGTCGACGACTACACCCGTCCGGCCAGTCGGCGGATGATGACCGCCGACCTGCGCGCCCTCTACCCGCGCGACACCGAGGACCAGGCCGTGCTGCGCCCGCTGACCCGCAAGCGGACCGCCCCGCTGTACGAGCGAGCCCGCCTCGCCGCCGACGCCCTGGCCGCCCGGGTCAACACGGCGCGACGTGCGGAGCGCCTGGGCTCCCGCGCCCGGCCGCACGCCGTCGCCGTGCCCGCCGCCTCGAGGTCGCACCCGCGGCCGTTCCACACCGGCGCGAAGGCCGGCCGCCTCCTAGAGCCAGAGACCGGCGTCGACACGGTGGAGCGGACCCGCCAAACCATGGAGGCCGCCGCCGCCAAAGTGGCCGCCACGATCCAGGACAGCAAGCGGGCGCGCGCCCTCGCCCACGGCCTTCGATCTCAGCCTGCCCCGGCGGCGACCCCGCCGCCGCAGCGCACTCAGCAGCCCGGCATTCAGCACGCCCCGGGCCGGAATCCAGAAGGAGTCGCATGAGCACCCCGGAAGAACTCCCCGACCCCGAGGACGCACTCGCCCGCGCCCGCGCGGCCCGCCCGGAGATGGCCGCCGCGCTCGACGAGGACCAGGAGCCCGAGTTCGATGAGGACCTGGGGTGGCAGCCGGTCTGGAAGCGGCCCCGGAAGTTCAAGTCGAAGGCGGACAAGAAGAAGGAGCTGCGCAAGCAGCGGGAGCGGCTCCGGGACGCTGGGAAGCGCCGTTTCGCCGCTGGGCAGTCGCGCCGGCCCCGCTCCCGGCAGAGCCGGATCGGCAACGCGGCCGCGCGCCGTGATGCCCGCGCCCTGTCCCGGGTGCGGCACTCCAACGCCTGGCTGTGGTGACGATGCCGGGCATCGTCCACCGAGTGGAGCCCACGATGTTCTGCATCCAGTGGCGATGCACGACATCGAGTGGGCTCCACTCAGTGGGCTCCACCGAGTGGGCTCCACTCCGGTGCGCCGGATGACGATGGACTCCACCGTGGAGCGCACCGCATCGGTGCGCCACCGCACCCGGTGCGCCGCGCCGTCCGGCGATGCCCGGCACTCTCGCGCGCCGGCGCGCCGCATCCAATGCAGCGGACCGCATCGGTGCGCCCACCGCCGGCCGACCCTCCATCAGGTGCGGCCGGGCGCGCACGCCCCCTTGTCCGGCTCCGCTACACCCCCTTGTCCGGCTCTGCTACCGCGACGTTTTCCCTTGACCTCGCCCGTTTCTGCTCGCGATCAGGTCGCGGTCAAGGGGGTGTGTGATAGAGGAGCCCGCCCGGCCGTGGCGCGCCCCGGCGCGGTGCGGCGATGCCGGGGGACCGCACCGCGGCTCCCGGCGGTGTGGTGCCGTGGCGCGGTGGAGCGCACCACGGTGGAGCGGTGCGGTGCGGTGGTTCCGGTGGAGCGCACCACGGTGGTGCGGTGGTGCGCCGGGGATGCGCGCCGGACCGCACCACCGACGTCCCGGAGGTGCGCTCTACGCGGTGGTGCGGTGCGCCGGGTGCGCCTCCATCGCCTGCCGCATCCCCGCAGCCTCCAGCTGGCGCAGGACGCCGGCGACGTCGCCGTCCTCGGTGAGGATGTTGTCGGTGAAGCGGGTGATGGTGTCGGCGGCGCCCGTCAGGCTGTTCAGGCACACGCCGTGGCACAGGAGCTCCAGCAGCAGCCGTCCGAGTGCGGCGGCCAGGAAGGAGTGCGCGCACGGCTCTCCATCGTGCTCGTCGGCGGCGGTGACCGGGATGAAGACGCGCGCGGCGACGTCCACGAGCAGCCGGTGCAGCTGCTCCGGGCCGGTGTCGTCGGCGATCGCACCGGCGGTGTCGATGTCGCCGACGAGACGGGCCCGGATGTAGGCGAAAGCGTCGGCGACGTCGTTCGGCTCCATCGGGGCGAGCGGCATGGTGATGGTCTCGGGCATAGGTTGCTCCTCATGTACGGGCCGTCTCGTTGATCGGAGGGCCCCAGGACGTGATTGCTGGCGGGGAGATGAGCGCGGGCTTACCTGGTGCGCGCTACGGGGTGGTGGTGTCCACCGGGTAGGCCGCGGCCGATGCGGCCCGCGCGTCCAGGAGCAGCTGGCCCTTCGCGCACAACTCGTAGACGTCCAAGGCGTGGGCGATGTCGTCGTGCTCTTCGCAGAGGATCGCCGTGGCGAAGTCGATGACCGTCTGAGCGATGCCCGGGGCGGCGTCCGGTCCGGCCTGCTGCCAGCGGCGCAGGGCACGCAGGAAGACCTTGCCGAGCGCCTCCAGGGTGAAGGAGTCCCATGTCGGCGCGTCGTCGTCCGGGCCGGGCAGCGAGGTGCCCGCCTCGACGATCCCTTCGGCGATGCCGGTGAGGAAGGCCGGCATCCGCGGCTCGGCGACGAGGAGGTCGCCGGCGGTCCGGGTGTCACCGGCCTGGACCGCCCGGAGGTAGTCGAAGGCACTCGCCACTGCTTCCCTGGTCAGCGGTTCGGACAATGCATCAGCGGGGTTCTGCGGCATGACAACTCCTCATCGACGGGCCGCCACGCTGATCGCAGCGGCCTCGAGGACAGGCTCGATCTGCGGCCCTGTGGACAGAGGCCGCGCTCCTGGAGGCGGTGGGGAGTGACTCCGGTCACGGACAAACTCGGACTGCAAGGGGCGGTCAAGGAGGAATCGGGCGCAGGTTGTTGGTGGCCGTCAGACCGCGGTCAAGGGGTGGCTTCACACGGTGGCTCCGGCCCGTGCGCAGATCCGCGCGGGCCGGACGACTGCCGACCCGGCCTTGTGCGGCCGGAGAAACCCGAGGACGCCATGACCACCGCACCCGACCCGCACACTCCACCGTCCCCGGCGGACACTGCTGCGACGGCGGGCCCTACGACAAGCCCCGCGACAAGCCCCGCTCCCAGCCCCGCAGCTTCCAGCCGCCGACTGACGGTTGTTGCTGATCAGACCCCCGATTCGCCTGCTCCGGCCGGTTGCAACTCCTCTTCTCTAAGTACTGATGTACCTGGAGAAGCGTCCCGGCCCCGGAAGGCCGCGGCGACGAAGGCCGGCGCGGACCTCCGCGGCGAGGTCCTGCTCTCCCTCGCCCAGCTGCGCCTGGCCACACCCCGCCAGCTCAAGGCACTGCTGCTGCCCCATCAGCAGGACACCGACCACGTGCGCCGCGCGCTGCGCAACCTGCTCGCCGAATCCCCGGCCCTGGTCGGCCGGACCCACCGCGCCCAGCAGAGCTACTGGTACTGCACCCCGGCGGGTCTAGCTGAAGCCGCCGCTTCCGGTGAGCTCGCGCCGACGCCCGGCCGGACGACAGGCAAGCGCATCGCGGCCAGCAAGACGGGCCTGCGCGAGCACGGCCTCGCCCTGGTCGACACCGTCATCGCTTTCCACCAGGCGGAGATGGCCGACCATGCCGACTGGCGGGTGGAAGTCGCCCACCCCACCCCGGCCGGGAACCTCGTGCCCGACGCCGTGGCGCTCCTGGCCGACGGCTCCAGCGCGTTCGTGGAGATCGACCGCACCATGTCCTACGCGCGCCTGCTCGCCAAGCTGGAGCGCTACGAGTCCTACCGCGGCGCCCCCGCGTCCGGGCGCGGCAACGCCGCCCGCGTCCCGCGCAGCCACTGGCAGGAGACCTACGCCGGGCCGTCGCTGGAGCGGCCCTTTCCACCGCTGCTGTTCGTCTTCGCCCCCGCCCCACGCCGCGCGGCCCCAGACACGAGGGAGGCCGCCTTCCACGACCGTGCCCGGCCGAACTGGCGGATCACCGTGGCGACGACGACCCTGCACCAGCTCACCCATGACGGGGCCGACCGGCCGGTGTGGCGGGTCGTTGGCCGCGGTGAGGATCGGCGGGCGCTGACGGCGCTGCCCAAGCCGCGGTGAGCGCAGCGGGCCCGGCCTCCACCCAGGCCGGGCCCGCCGGCTCTGTCCAGCTGTCGGTGGCGGCTGGGAGGCTGGTCGGATGAACGATGGTGACGAGCAGCTGCTGCGCGGCCGGGTGTACGGCCGCGACCACGACGACCCCAACCCGGGCCCGCTGCCGCACCAGACGTACGCCGCGCTGGTCGGCGGCCCGCTGGACGGCCTGCTGCTCGACATCACGGGCTGGCGGCCGGAAGAGATAGACGACGGCGTCGCCCTGATGACCGAGCTGGGGCGGTGGCCCGGCGGCCGGGCGCTGTACGACCCGCTCCCCGACGACCCGCGCCCGGCCGCCGGCCCGGGAGTGAGCTGCCGCTTCTACTACTCCGGCGACACGTCCTGATCCCGGCCGCCGGCCCCGGCGCCCGGCCTGTCCTCGGTCAACTGGGCGGCGGTGTTCTCGATCCACAGCAGCGTCCACTCGACACCGGAGCGCCACCCGGGCTCCGCGCTGTCGTAGCGGCCTTCGGCGTCGGCGCGGATGTTCGCCGCGAGGGCGCGCAGGTCCTTCTGCAGTCCCTGCCGCTTGGCCCTGTCCATGGCCTGGATCATTTCGTCGGTGATGTCACCGGGTCGGAGCGCGCTCATCGCCCCACCCTGGACGAGCACCCCTGCTGATGGCCATACCGTGAGGCCACCAAGCTGGGGTGCTGCTGCGGCAAAGCCCTGGTCGCCGCATGATCTTCCGTGGCAGGCTCGTGACCTTCCAGGCGGAGGGAGCGAAAAGATGAAGAACGGTTTCGCGGAGACGCCGGGTGAACTGTGCCCGGACTGCACAGCGGGCCCCGCCCGGGAGAACGTCCGCGTCGCGGGCGGCACGCCGTACGAGATCTGGCACACCTCCGACTGTCCGGAGTGGACCGTCATGCAGATCAGCTTGGAGGCAGGCTCCCGGCGTATCAAGGAACAGGACGAGTGGGCCAAGGAGCTCTTCCCGACCGTGCACGAGCGGCTGAAGCAGGCTGCCGAAACCCTGCCGCCGGACAGCCCCGCCCAGCCGTTCGTCGACGCCCTGACCGAGCTGGTCCAGGCGCAGGCCGACACCACCGGCTTCGTGGTCCTGTACCGGTGGGTGGAAATCCTGGAGCGCCATTTCCCGCCCCAACTGCCGGACCCTGAGCACACCACCGAGTAGCGGCGGCCGCGGGGCCCGGCGGGAGGCGGAGCGGCCGGTGTGCACGCGGTGCGGGCGGAAGTTCACGGACGAACGCTGGGAGGAGATCACCGTGCACCGGACCGCCGTACGGGCCGGGGACAAGTCCGTGTGCGGCCCGTGCCGCTCCGACGACGTCGCCCGCGAGGAAGCCGCCGCCGAAGCCGCCCACCTCGAGGCCGCCGCACCGCCGGAGCCGCAGGACGATCCTGAGCCGGACCGGGGCCGCGGATGGTTCCGCCAGCGGTCCTGAAGTACCGGCTGGCCGCAGGAGACCTCGCCCGTTCGAGGGAACCGGCGGCTCGTGGCTTCGACCGGTGCTGCCATGCCGGTTAGCATCCTGCCCGGCTAGTGGCGTACTGCCGATCACCGCCCGCTTCCGGAGCCACGCCGCCGGACGCGGAGGTCAAGGTCCTGCGGGGCCCGCTCCCAACCGTTCTGCGTTCCGTCGTGGTCTACGGCAGTCGTACGAGCCGGTCCCGGGGGCGTGGCCCGGTCCGGCAGAGGAGTACGTCATGCCGAAGAACCAGTCCACCGCCGCGCAGACCGCCCGCCGGGCGAGCCGGAGCGGGGGCAAGTACACCGAAGCCCTGCGCCGCGCGGCGACCAACGACGCGCCGCGCCCACCGCACGTCCTGCGGTTCCTGGCGGAGCGCTCGGGGAACCTCTACCACCTGGTCGGCGGGATCGCGGCGGCCTGGGCATACAGCGGACAGCGGGTCCTGCTCCTGGAGGAAGCCGAGGACTACTGGCGCTGGACCATGCGGCCCGGCAGCCGGGGGCGCCGCAAGAAGGAGATCGAGCCGGCCACCCCGCCGGAGCCGACGACCAGCACGCTGTGGTCCTCGCCGGACGGCCCCGGCCTCCTGACCCGCCACACCTGCATGTGGGAAACCCGCCACCCCGCGCAGGAGAACAACCGCGGCTTCCCGCTCACCGACCGCAGCCCGCTCGCGGCGGCGGTGGCGGACGCCATCGGCGCCTACGACGTGATCGTCCTCCTGCCGAGGCACTGGTCCTACCCCGACCGTGATATCGCGACGGCGCATGCCGTTCTCGGTGAGATCGACGTCTTCCCGGACACCGACTGCAGGACCGTGCTCCCTGGTCCCGGCGGTGAAGAGAAGGGTGTCCCGCTGAGCCCCGAGCAGAGCGCGGCGGTTCTGAGGGAGCGCTGTCTGGGTTTCCTCTTCGGATCCCCGCACCTCCCCATCGCCCTGGACGGGGTGATCTGGCAGTCGAACTGGGAGCTGCCCGTCGACGCGGACTACCTGGAGGGCGTCGATCGGGACATGAACCGCGCCGGGCTGCGCCCCTTGGGCTGGTCGCTCGCCGGGCGCCGGCCCCTCCCGCACAAGCAGCTGCCCGAGCCCGACCAGCTGAAGGACCCTGACTTCGTCCAGCAGTACCAGCTCATCGCGGAGCGCCTGCGCGCGGCGCTGGACGCCCGCCCCGTCGGCAGGAAGTGACCAGGAACCGGACAGGGGCGACTGCCGGGCACGCGGGAGCGGCACGCCAGGAGAACGCCCGCGCCCTGGGCCGCCCTTCTGGACGGCGTGGAGCGCGGGCGGTCGCGAGGACCTCGGAGGCTTACGCCGGTACGGGCGCTGGCTCCGGGCGCAGCGCCGCGAGCGGCGAGCGCCGGCCCTTCTCCACCGTGCGCAAGTGCTCCCAGTCGACCTCCGGGTGGGAGGGGACGACCGCGTCGATGGAGGCCGTGGTGTAGAGCGCGACGTCGACGGCTCCGGCCCGGCTGGTGCCGAAGCGGACCTCGATCGACTGCGGGGAGCGGACCCATCCGAGCCGGACCATGTGGTCGAAATCGGCGCGGCGGACCCGAAGGCGGGCGGCAGCCTGCTCGGGTCCGAGCGGGGTGTCGGCGGCGACCAGGTCCGCCAGGTCCTCGCGGCGGCAGACCTCCGCAACCTGGTCGGGGTGGTGCAGCGTTCCGTCCGGGGTGGCGCTCAGGTCAACCAGGAGGCCGCGGTCGACGAACCGGCGCACCACGAACGCGGTTACGACGGTTTTGAGGCCCGAGACGTTGGGGGTGCCGAGCGCTGTGGCGATCCGGTCGGCCGCCGCACTGCCGGAGATGGGCCAGGTGGGCATAGCGGCGTCGATGGCGGCGGCGTCCATCGCTTCCACTACGGCACGGGACCACTGGGAGGACGTGACGTCTGGCTCGGGGATGAGCCCGGTGTGACGGGCCCACCGGAAGGCCGTTACGGGCACTTTCAGGCGCTTGGCGGCCTGTCCCGCGTCGTACTCGGTTCGTCGCATGAGATCACCTCTCGCTCGTTCGCCGGAAGCGGCGGACAGAACATGGCAGAACACATGAAAAGCTGTCAAGAGTCTTCGAAAACAGACAAGTTGGTCGCGCTCCGCTAGGACTGCGCCCGCGTACGCGAAGGGAAATCACCCGTCCGGATGGCACGGCGGTGGTCCGCCGATCCGCGGTATTGACCGGGCGCGCAGGGCGCGGGACGGTCGTCACGCAACTACGCGCAACCGGCTCGCTTCGGAGGGGATCATGGCGTTACTTTTCTTCGGCACGGACCCGAACTCGGGCGGAGGGAACTGCCCTGCGGTGTGGGTGGACACCGACACCGCCCAGGGCCCGGAACTGGTTCTGCAGGGCAAGTTCGCCGACGAGGCGACCCGGGCCACCTGCAGTCAGGACAGTCCGCCCGCAGACGACGAGGGGATCGTCCGGATCCCGCTCAGCATGGTGGAGCAGATCAGGAGGGCGTGCGATGCCGCAGAGGCCGCCGGCACCCAGCTTTGAGGATCTGCTCGACTCCGCCCGGACCCACGCCCTGCACCTGGAGCTCCGCGACGTCTACGCCGTGGGGGAGGAGCGCGAGGTCTTCGAGGCGTTCCTGCGGGACGGGAGCGTGCCCGCGGACGACTCGGAGTACTGGAGCGGGTGGCTGCCGCTGGTGGAGCGGACCGTCGCCCGCGGGGTGAAGGTCTGCCGGGCCCGGATCGTGTCCGAGCCTGTCACCGACTACATCCGCTTCGAGCACGCCATCACCGACGCCAACTGCCGCGCCGGCGAACAGGTCCGCTGGCTGCCCCGCCGCCGCGCCTCCACCCTCGCCCTGCCCGGCAACGACTTCTGGCTCATCGACGACCGCCTCGTGCGCTGGAACCTGTTCTCCGGCGACGGCCAGTCCCTCGAGCCCGACCACACCGACGACCCGCAGGCCATCAAGCTGTGCGTGGAGGCGTTCCGCTCGGTGTGGGACCTGGCCACCGACCACGCCGACTACCGCATCTGACCGACGCACAACCCCAGGGGCCACGCACCTCATGTCGACCGCCTCCCCCTCGTCCAGCGCTCAGGCGGCCCGCGAGGCGCTCGCCGTGCGGCTCACGCACCTGCGCAAGGACGCCGGCCTCACCGGGAAGGAACTCGCCGCCCGGTGCGGCTGGCACCCCGCCAAGACCACCCGCATCCAAAAAGGCGCGGCCGCGCCCTCCGACAGCGACATCCGCACCTGGTGTTCGGCGTGCGGCGCGGACGACCAGGCCGACGACCTCATCGCCACCGCCCGCGCCGTCGACTCGATGTACATGGAGTGGCGCCGCCTGCACCAGGGCGGCATGCGTAAGGTCCAGGAGGACTGGCTCGCCCTCCATGAGCAGACCCGCCACTGCCGGGTCTACCTCTCCAACGTGCCGCCCGGCTTCCTCCAGACGCCGGCGTTCGCCACCGCCCTCATGCAGCAGATCACACGCTTCCAAGGCACCCCCGACGACGTCGCCGAAGCCGTCGCCGCCCGCGTCGCCCGCTCCCGGTTCCTCTACGAAGGCGGACACCGCTACGTCGTGCTCATGGAGGAGTCCGTCCTGCGCTTCCGCACCGCCGACCCCGAGGCGATGCGCGGGCAGCTGCGCCACCTCCTGGCCGTGATGCCGCTCGCGTCCGTCTCGCTCGGGATCATCCCGTTCACCGCGCAGCGCACCGTGTGGCCGCTGGAAGCCTTCTACGTCCACGACGACACCATGGCCGTGGTGGAGACGCTGACGGCGGAGATCAAGGTGACGCAGCCGCGCGAGCTCGCCGACTACGTCAGGGCGTTCACCGGCCTCGCGGAAATGGCTGTCTACGGCGACGCCGCCCGCGCCCTCATCGAGGCCGCGATCGACGCCCTGGAGTGAAGTCCCGCAATTCTCCGCAACTTCATTGAGCGCCCGGACCACAGGTGCGTAGCGTCGACGGCACCGACGGACCACCAGCCGGAAAGGCGGGGCCCCTTGCGCGCATACACCGACTCCACCGCCCCGGCCCGGGATGGCCGCGGCCTCCAGTCGCCCGCCTACGGCGTCCCCTCCCCGGCCCTGCTGGCCCGCGCGGACCGCGGCTTCGCCCGGTTCCTCGGCCAGCACAACGAGGACCAGGACGACGGAGCCGACGGCGGCGAGGACCCCCAGCGGTGACCGCCGGCCACCCGCACACGACGCTCCCGGCATCGAGGCCCGCCATGCACACCAGCGCCCACACGGTCCTGCACGACCCCGACGGCCTGATCGAAGCCGGGCTCCCGCTCGATCGCGAGCCGTACGAGAGCCTCGTCAAGGCCGTCCTCGCGTGGACCGACCAGGACGCCCTCACCGCCCGGGACCTGGAGCAGATCGCCCTCCAGCTCACCGGCCACGCCCGCGCCGTCGCCTCCGACGTCCGCCGACGCGCCGACCAGCTGCCCAAGGACAGCGGACCTAAAGCGCTCGCCGACGTCGTCCTGCGCGAGGCAGAAGGCCGGCTGTCCGTGCCGATCGACGGCACCGTGCGCTGCGTCCAGAACCGCGCCCGCCTCATCCGCGCCCTCTACGAACGCCTGGACCGCCTAGACGCCGCGCCCGTCACTGGGGCCGTCTGACCTACCGACGCTGAGGCGAGTCGACCTGTCGCGCCACACGTCCCGCTGGCCTGGGAGGGCGCCGACAACGCACGGCAGCACGAGGGCCTTGTTCTGACGGCGGGTTTCCTGGCGTGGTTGATCACCGCCCGTCACCGCGAGGGGGAAAGCGTCTCTGACAGAGTTCGATACGCCCTCTACGCTGCCGCGCATGGCACGCACATGGACAAGACTCCACGAACACCTCGGCTGCCCGCCCGGGCCCCTCACCTTCGACATGGTCCGCCAGGCCGCAGCGGACAACCTGGAGGAGTCCGACGACCTGGACTGGAAGGAAATGCTTCCTCAACCGCCCCGGGACGGTCGCTGGAACGAGTTCGCCAAGGACATCACCGCCATGGCCAACACCCGTGGCGGACTGATCATCTTCGGGGTCCAGGACAAGACGACCGTCCTGACGGGCATCGACCCCGACGAGGTCAACCGGCAGCAGTACGCCCAGTGGATCCGCAACCACGTCCAGCCCTACCTGCCGGACCTGGACATACTCGAGCTGACCGACGGGACGAAGACCGTCCTGGTCGTCGATGTGCCGGCCAGCGAGATGGCACCGCACTTCGTGTACGGCGGCGCAGCACGCGACAAGGAACAGCAGGCTGCGGTCGTCCCCTACCGGGACAACGACCACACCGCCTGGATGGCAGAGCACCAGATCGAACGGGCCTACCGCGACCGCTTCGCCCGCGTCGGCCGGGCAGAAGAAGAGATCCAGCGCCACATCGACTTCACCACCCAGACCGTCACCGCGCACGCCCACGTGCCCTCAGCTTGGTTCATCGCGGTCTCCCGACCCCAGAGGCCCCTGCCACGCGGGGCCTACACGATGAGCCGAGATCAGGCACGGGAGGTCTTGGAGGCCGCCAAGACACTAGCCCGCGTTCTGCACGCGAGAGAGCTGGTGCCAGGCCCCTTGGTCGGGATGGGGCCGGACACCCGACTCAACCCGCGCCCCGGCCTGCGCCGCTGGGTGTGCAACAACCTCCAGTCATCCATGAACCGAGAGATCATCACTGAGCTGCACTACGACGGCACCGTGGTGATGGCCGCCAATCTGTCCTTCATCCGCGCGGGGGGCGAGGAGCTCCCAGGACAAGACGACGTCCTCCAAGTATCCGAGCGCTTGGTGACGGCATGCTGCTACGACTTCATCGCCACCGCGCAGGAGCACCAGCGAAAGTTGCGCCTGGACAGCACCCTGCAACTGACTTCGCTGATCATCTCTCCAGACGGACCCAGGGCCATGACACCGCTCACCTCAGCCTGGGGAGATGGGGCGGAGACGGAGCCGCTGTACACCCGCAGGCCCCACCATCTCCAGCCCGCTCACACCGTGCTCTCCCCTGCGGCGGCGGATGACGAAGGACGCAGCAGTGCTGACGAACTGTGCGCGGACCTGATGAGCCAGTTCGGGCTGTAGCCGAAGAGGACGCTCCGCGTGACCGGTCGCCCCGGTCGACCAGGAGCACGAGGTTGCGCTGAGGGTTGCGCCTATCTGTTGCGCTGGATGTTGCGCCAAGGGTTGCGCTAGGTGTTGCGCGGCCTGCAGGACCGCCCCCCGTGTCCGCGCAGGTCACCACGCCGTTCTGCCATGGTCGGCCTGCTGACATCCCCGTTGCGGCCGCTCTGCCCATGTCCCTTGGCTGGAGTGAAGGAGGAAGGGACGGGCGGTGCGGCCGTGGCCGGGGATCGGGGCGCGCTCAGCCGGTTGCGCGTCGGCCGGGCCGCCGCGCCGCGGTGTCAGGCGGGGAACATCGGCGGGGAGAGGTCCGGCTGCGGCGGACCACACCACTGAGTAGCGGCGGCTTGGCAGTATCCGCTCCATCGATTCCAGCCGTACAAATCACAGGCGTGGCAGCGCAGTCAGATGAAACGCTTGGCAAATGAGTGAGCGCAGCCGTGTCACGATCGAGGCCATCGACACCCGCACGCCGACTGGCGAGTGCCCGAACTGCAAGCTGAACGTGGCGTTCGACCACGTCAGTCGACGCGATGTCTGGCCGGCCTTGAAGGACAGGCCCTTCGCCGCCCGCTCAGGTGCAGATTTCAGCGGTGCCAGCACCAGCGCGGAGCCGCGGCCCAAGGACGACGTCTTCCGCGTTGTCCAGCACGTCCTGTCCTGCCAGAACTGTCGGAAGACCGCCGTGGTGCACCAGCACTGGGGTCCGGACCTGCCCAAAGGTGACGACCTCGATGGCTTCGCCGAAGCGGTCAAGGAAAGGGCATCCAAGCCACGGCTTCTGGTCCTGGTACATCCTCGACGGTCGGCGCAGACCCTCGACGAAGCCGCCCCGCAGGAGGTCCGCGACCTCTTCAGTGAAGGCACCAGATGTCAGGAGGCCGGCGCGCTGCGGGCAGCAGCAGCGATGTACCGGGCGGCCGTGGAAGAACTCTGCAAAGACCGCAGCGCCACCGGGCGGAACCTCAAGGACAAGATTGCCGACCTGACCAACAGGGGCGTACCTGCCGACGTCGTCCGCGACCTCGACGAAGCCCGGACTCTGGGCAACTGGAGCCTTCACGATGGGCTGGCCTTCTCCTACGCGGAGGTGGACGACGTGGCTTCGCTGATCCAGGAAGCCGTTTTCGTCGTCTACGTCCAGCCCGAACAGCGTGCTGCCCTTCGCGCGGCACGCCAACAACGCCGCGACCAGGCCCGCGCTGGAGCATGAAGCCGCACGGCACCCCGGGCCCTGTCGGCGCGCCCGGGGTCCAGTCAGAAGCCGAGGGGGCGGTCAGTAGTCGTCGCGCTCGGAGTTCGGTCCGTACCGCTCGATGAGGGCGCAGGTACAGGCCCCGCCTTCGTACTGCGGCTTGTCGCACTCCTCGTGGTGGTCCCACGGCTGCCGCTCCGTCGGGGCCGCCGACGGCACGGGCTGCGCCGGGGCGACCTCGATGGGCGGCACCACGCCCGCCCACTCCATGCCCAGCGCCGCGAGGGCGGCGCGCTGCTCCGTGGTGAGCTTGTCCCGCCTCGACTTGGTGTTCGAGAGCCAGACCCCCAGCTTCACCGGCACCGGCTCCGCCTCGCCGTCGACCGCAACCTCCACGACCGCGCCGCGCGGGACGGACCGCTGTCCCTCCTGCTCCACCCACTGAGCCAGGGCTGCCAGGCCCCGCTGGAACGCCGCCTCGGCCTTGCTCCCTGCCTTCTTCGGCCCCTTGAGGGCGGCCGCCAGCGCCGGACGGAGCTCCGCCGGGGCGGCGGCCGTCACGGGGAGGGCGGCGCCCTGTACGCCCAACGCGGCCAGCCGCTCCCGCTGCTCGGGCAGGAGCTGCGCCCAGGTGCCCGGCTCCTGCTGCCGCCACCGCCACGTTCCGATGTCATCCCCCTCGAAGGTGACGCCCAGCGCGATGTAGGGCAGGTGGCCGTCGGCGTCGACCAGGCCCGCGAGGACGCGGTAGTGCCGCTGCCAGTTGAGCGGCCAGGGGCAGTTCCAGTCCGGGTCGATCGCGGCCAGCTGCTTCGCGCGCTCCTCCGCCCGCTTCGGATCCTTCCCGAGACCGCCCTTCCGACGCAGGTTGGCCATGTACTGGCCGACCGGGACCATCGCCTCGCCCTCGCCCCACACGGCGTCCTGACGCGGAGCGAGGTGCCCGGTGGCCCGGTGATAGGACCGGAGTGCGGCGAGCTTGTTCTCCCAGGCTTCCTCGCCCGGCTCCCAGACCATCCCGGCCTCCGGCGCGTCCAGCAGCGTCTTGCGCCGCTCCTCCAGCTCTCCGGCCCGCAGCGCCTTCCGCTGCTGGTGCGCCCATCGGCCAAGCGGAAAGTCCTTGGTGACGCCGACCTCGACCTCGACGTCATAGGGCACGGCGCAGAGGCCGGTGATCTCGTTCTCTGCCCGCCACCGCAGCAGGGCCTGATAGCCCTCCAGCCAGACCAGGGACTCAGGCCGGTAGACCCGGGTGCGCAGGAACGCCGCGATGGTCGCCGCGTCCCGGGGAGAGGAGAAGTGGAGCAGCGCGGCTTCGGCGGCGGCCTGCGTGTCGTCGTCCTCCTGGTCCTCGCCGTCGCCCTCCCCGCCGGCCCCGACGATCCGTCCGTCCTCGTCACGCCGGACGTGGACCTTGCGCTTCCCGCTCGTGAGCGCGCGGGAAGCGAGCTGCTCGACGAGTCGTTCGTCATGCGAGCGCAGGCCCTGGAGGACCGCTACAAGGGGGCGGAAGCTGGCGCTGGCCACCATGTCGGTCGGGTCCTCGTTCGGCTCCAGGAACACCGGCACGATGATCCTGGCCACCTTCGTGCTGCCGTCCTTGTTGAGCCGGAGCGCCCGGCCGATGTTCTGCACGATCTCCACCTGAGAGCCGCGGGTGTCCGCGAAGCAGATCGAGTCGACTCCCCGCTCGCCGGTGATGTCCACGCCCTCACCGAGCACGCGAACGCTGGCGAGGAAGGCGCGGTGCACCCGGCGCCCGGCCGCGTCGATGCCGTTGGCGAACTGGCGGATCTTCTCGCGCCGCTCGGCGACGGTGTGGTCGCCGCACAGCCACGCCGACCACACCCGGTCCGGCGGGACATGGCGGCCGGCCTCCAGCTCGTAGAACTCCGCGTCGATGGAGGACTTCGGCAGCCTGTCGGCGGCGGCCAGGTCATCGTCCGTGGCGTCGTTCATGTACAGCTCGGCTGCCGTCTCCGGGAGCTTCTCTGCGAACGCGGCGGCCTCCTCCACCCTCTGGTGGAACGTCATGGTGGTGTGGAGGTTGTGCGCGGCGGCGTGCTCCAGGAGCGCGGTCTGCAACAGGGCCAGGCGCCGGCCCCGCCGCGCCTCCTCCGACTCCCCCAGAACGGGGGAGGGGTCGCGGATCTCTAGCACGTCGATCTCGAACCCGGCGAGAATCTCCCGCTCGATCGCCTCCGACAGCCCGAGCTCTGCGATCCACGCGCCGTAGGTTCCGTTCGGGTCGTCGGCCATGGTCGCGATCTCCGCCTCCTGGCCGTCCGCACCCTTCTGAGGGCGGGCCGCGGCGAGGATGCGCGGGGTCGCGGTCAGGTAGAGACGGAAGTCCGCCGGGATCCGCTGGTTGTCGTGGATCGCCGCCCACGGACGGCCAAGATCACCGGCGGTTCCGTGGGCCTCATCCACGATCGCGAGGTCGAAGCCGTCCATGCGCTGCCCGTAGAGCCGCTCCCCGCCCGCCAGAGCGGCTTCCAGCGGCCCGCGCACCTTCCGCTGGCCCTTGGGAGCGTCGATGTCCTCGCGGTCCACGAGAGAGGCGTACGTGGCGAACACGACAACCGGCCCGTGCCCGGCCCACAGAGCGAGCTGGATCGGGTTCGTGGTGGTGCGCACGCCCAGGGAGTTGAGGACCGCGTCGTTCTCCAGCGAGCACACCGCGACCATCGGCGCCCGGTGGCCCACCAGGCGCCACGCCTGGGCGGTCTGGGCGAGCAGGTCCAGGGTCGGCACGGTCACGAGGATCCGGCCGTCCGCGAACGCTTCCAGCGCGCACGCTGCGGCCGTGATCGTCTTGCCCGAGCCGGTCGCTGACACGATCGTGGCACGGGCACCCTGCGGGGGCACAGATGACCTTGCAGGGAATCCCACCCACCTGCGAAACGCGGAGCGCTGATCTACCTGGTGTTCCTTGAGCTGAATCGCTGACATTTCCTTGTCTCCCCGAGCGCTGAATTCCTGTGGTCTTTCAGAGGGCCGCGTGCGGAATGCAGGCCGCGCCCAGGTCGTTCCAGATCGACGCATCCACCTTGTGCCAGCCGCCGGGCTTTCCGTCCTTGAACGGCGGCTTGTCGTCCACGTCGTAGTGCCCGGCATCGAGCGTGCAGACGATGACGTCTCCGTCCGCATTCCGCGTCCGAGCCGTGCACAGACCGCCGGCCTCACCCAGCGCCTCCAGCACCCGCCGCCGCGCCGTGGTGTGCGAGTGGGTGCGCGGCAGCATGTTCTCCCGGACGAACTTCTCCAGCCTCACCAGGTCCGCCCGCTCACGCTGCCTCACGTCCGCGACGTGTACGGCCAGTTCAGCGGCCCCGACCGACCGGCCGCCGCGCCGGGACCACTCCCGGTCCGCGATGCCCACCAGGGCCTCGCTCACGGCCCTGACGCCGTCATCCCAGCCGTCCCCGAACAGCGAGCCCCGAGAGGCCGGCGCCATGCCGTCCAGCTCCACCACCTGGCACTGCGCCCCGGCGACCGCCCCGGCCTCCAGCGCGGCCACCAGGTCGTCCGCCTCGCTCGCGGGAACGCCCTGCACCTCCAGGAGCGCGAACACCTTCAACCGGGCGTTAACGCCTGCCGTCTGATACTGGCTCACCCGGCGCAGAGAATCGCTGCTCAGCGCAGGATCGGGTTCGGTAGATTCGTGGTGACCGGTCATCTGCGGTCGTTCCTCTCGGAATTACGGGGAGGTACCCGGGTGGTTGGGGGGTGTCCCGTGTTTTCGCCAACGATACATGTTGCATCAACCTGAGCACGCGGTACATTGGAACCCACACGAACGAGCGACCCACCCCCTCGTAGCCAGCCCGGCCCGCGCCAGCGGGCCCCAACGGTTCTGGAGGCGCAGCCGGAAGGACCGTCAGGCGGGGGAGCGCAGCGGACCCGCCGGGAGCGC
>NZ_JAGMUF010000124.1:0-265 GCF_019049125.1 Streptomyces sp. AC602_WCS936
ACGAAGAGGCGAATCCGCCGGAGACCTGGTTCTGGCTGGCGATCGAGAAGGCGGTGGAGCACTCGGGCATCGCCTGGACGCACATCCGGCCGTCGGCTGTGATGGGTGCCGTCGTCGAGGGCACCTACCCGGCGACAGGGTCGGACTGGCCTGACACCATCCGCGCCGACGGGGTGGTCCGGGAGGCTTTCCTCGACCAGGGCCACTACCCCTTCATCCACGAGCAGGACCTCGCCGCCGTCGTGGCCGCGGCACTGATCAGCGA
>NZ_JAGMUF010000125.1:0-712 GCF_019049125.1 Streptomyces sp. AC602_WCS936
GCTCCATCGTGCCGGGCGGGGGCGGACGCGGCGCGGCCTGACCGAGGTGACAGGCGGGGACGGGCTCGGGGGCGATCCGCTCCATCGTGACGGGCGGGCGCGGACGCGGCGCGGCCTGACCGAGGTGACAGGCGAGGGCGGGCTCGGGGGCGGTCCGCTCCACCGTGACGGGCGGGGGCGGACGCGGCGCGGCCTGACCGAGGTGACAGGCGGGGACGGATGCGGGACGGCCCGCCCCAGCGAGACGGGGGAAGGCCGGCTCGGCGACAGGCGGGCCCGTCGAGACGAAAAGGGCGGGCGGACTCGGCGTCGGCCCGCCCCATCGTGACGGGCGAGGCGACGCGTGCGGGCCCGGCGGCAGCCCCTACCGTCTGGCAGGATCGGGGACGGCCCGACCCATGGCGTGCTGTACGCGGGGCGAGCCCGGCGCCCCCCCGTCAGGGGGCCCGGCTCCAGCGTGGGGCGGTGTCGGCCCAGGCGGTGTCCCACTCGACGAGGTTGCGGCGGTGCAGCACCAGCCCGGTGACGCCGTGGACCGCGAGGCCGGTGATCACGACGCCCAGGAAGGCGAGGATGGCCCAGCCCATCGTGCGGCTGCGGATCTGGCCGGTGGTGAGCGGCGGCTCGGTGAGCTCTCCGGCCGCGTCCACCCAGACCAGGACGGTGCTGTCCGCGGGCAGTCCCGGCTCGACGTCCGTCTTCCCGGTCCTGG
>NZ_JAGMUF010000016.1:0-130613 GCF_019049125.1 Streptomyces sp. AC602_WCS936
GGGCGTAGATGTCGCAATCCACACCGAACCCAGAAGGCCCTCACCTGTTCAAGCACCCAGCACGCGTGTCACCAACGTCCCGGGACAGCACACCTAGGCCACCGGTTCCGGCACCGGCCGGTCGGCCGGACTGCCGTGCCTCGGGGCCTTCGCCGTCACCATCAGGCCCGCGACCAGGCTCGCCAGCAGCATGATGCCGGCGGCCAGCCAGATGGCGACCGTGTAGCCGTGGACGATGCCCTCCCGGACGACCTGCTCCCGCTGTGCCGGGTCGGTGAGGTGGGAGGTGATCCAGGAGGCGCTGGTGCCGGTCGCGACGGTGTTGAGCAGTGCCGTGCCGATCGAGCCGCCCACCTGCTGCGAGGTGTTGACCGTCGCCGACGTCACGCCGGAGTCCTGCGGGGCGACCCCGGCGGTCGCGGTGGAGAAGACCGGCATGAAGGTCAGACCCATGCCGAGGCCCATCAGGATCAGCGCCGGCAGGATCACGGAGGCGTACGCGGAGTCCACGGTCATCTGGGTGAGGAACGCCATGCCGCCGGAGGCGAGGAGCATGCCGGGGACCATCAGCATGCGCGGGCCCACGCGGCGCAGCAGCCGGGCCGAGATCTGCGTGGAGCCGATGACGATCGCCGCGGTCATCGGCAGGAACGCCAGCCCGGTCTTCACGGGCGAGTACCGGAGGATCTCCTGGAGGTAGTAGGTCATGAACAGGAACATCCCGAACATGCCGATGACGGCCAGCATCATGGTCAGGAAGCACCCGGCGCGGTTGCGGTCCTTGATGACGTGCAGCGGCAGCAGCGGCACCGTCGCCCGGGTCTGCCACCACACGAAGACCACGAGGAGGACGACGCCCGCGGCGAACAGCGCCAGCACCAGCGCGTCGGTCCAGCCCCGCGGCTGCGCCTCGCTGAAGCCGTAGACGAGGGCGACCAGTCCGCCGCAGCCCAGCAGCACGCCGGGCACGTCGAGGCGGGCGCCGGGGCGGCCGGGGCGGTCGTGCAGCAGGACGAAGGCGCCGATCACGGCGGCGACGGCGACGGGGACGTTGACGTACAGGCACCAGCGCCAGTTGAGGTACTCGGTGAGCACACCGCCGACGATGAAACCGACCGCGGCGCCGCTGGCCGCGAGCGCGCCGTAGATGCCGAAGGCCTTCCCGCGCTCTTTGGGGTCGGTGAAGGTCGTCGTCATCAGGGACAGCGCGGACGGCGCGAGGACGGCGGCGAAGACGCCCTGGAGGGCGCGGGCGCCGAAGAGCATCGCCGGGGTGGCGGCGGCGCCGCCGATCGCGGAGGCTGCGGCGAAGCCGATCAGCCCGATGACGAAGGTGCGTTTGCGGCCCACCAGATCCGCGATCCGCCCGCCGAGCAGCAGCAGGCCGCCGAAGGCGAGGGTGTAGGCGGTGATCACCCACTGCCGGTTGCCGTCGGACATGCCCAGGTCGTGCTGGGCGGAGGGCAGCGCGATGTTCACAATGGTCGCGTCCAGTACGACCATCAGCTGGGCCAGGGCGATCACCACCAGCCCCCACCAGCGGCGGGGGTCGGCTTTCGCGGGCGCGGCCGGCTCACCTGTCCGGGTGGCACTCATCTGGTCAGAAGACCATGAATCGGGTCGTACCGCATCCGCGCGAGGGCTGGACCGGCAGTCGATAGGGCAGTCGAAAGGATCAGGGCTCCAGGACCACCTTCCCGGTCGTCCCCCGGTTCTCCAGCGCGCGGTGCGCGGCGGCGGCGCCGGCGAGCGGGAAGCGGTGCACGGCCGGGACGAGCCGTCCCTCGGCGGCCTGGGCGAGGGCCCGCAGTTCGAGGGTGCGTACGGGGTCGTCGCCACCGGCCTTCTCCATCATCACGGGGCCGAGCACCTGCTGGGAGACGCCCTCGACGAGGTACGGGATGCCGTCGCCGTCGTGCGGGCTCATGCCCGACCAGCCGAACACCAGGTGCCGGCCGCCGGGCCCGAGCAGGGCGACGGCCTCGCGGGCGACGTCCCCGCCGACGCCGTCGAAGACGACGGTGGCCTCGTCGCCGCCCAGGTGGGCGCGGACCTTGGCCGGCCACTCGGGGTCCCGGTAGTCGACGGCGAGGTCGGCGCCGTTCGCGGCGACGCGGGCGGTCTTCTCCGGGCCGCCCGCGAGGCCGATCACCGTGGCGCCGGCGTGCTTCGCGTACTGCACGAGCAGCGTGCCGATGCCGCCGGCCGCGGCCGGGACCACGGCCACGGAACCGGGGCCCAGGTCGGCGAACTGCAGAATCCCCATCGTCGTACGCCCCGTCCCGATCATGGCGACGGCCTCGGCGAAGTCCAGGTTCGCGGGGATCTCGTGGAGGCGGGCGGCGTCGGCGACGGCGAGTTCGGCGTAGCCGCCCGGGGCGAAGCCGAGGTGGACGACGACCCGCCTGCCGAGCCAGTCCCCGGACGTGCCCTCCCCGAGGGCGTCGACGACACCGGCGACCTCGCGGCCGGGGACGGTGGGCAGGTCGGGCGGCTGGGGCAAGGGCCCCTGGACGCCCTCGCGCAGGGCGGTGTCCAGCAGGTGGACGCCCGCCGCGCGGACGGCGACCCGGACCTGACCGGGACCCGGCCGCGGGTCCTCGACCTCTTCGAGGACGAGGTTCTCGGCCGGGCCGAAGGCGTGCAGACGGATGGCGCGCATGGGGTCCCCCCAGGGTGAGGCGGGCTGTGTGTGGGTCCCACCCAATGACCTCAAGCATGCTTGAGGTCAAGCTCGCGCCTGCCCAGCGCCAGGGACACCGCCGTCAGCGCGCTGTTGAACGACACCTCCGACAGCAGCCCCGGAGCCGCCACCTGGTCACCGGCGAGGTAGACCCCGTCGCCCCGGTCGACGGCGGGCCGGTCGCGCCACGTGCTGCCCGGCAGGTCCACGGCCCCGGTACGGCCGTTCGCGACCGCCTCCCGCCGCCAGGTCAGCCGCTCGCGCCAGCCGGGGAAGCCGAGGTCGAGCAGCTCGTCGGCGCGGGCGCTGCCGTCGGCCTTCGACTCGCCGGGCGCGATGGGGATCTGCCCCTGGATCAGCTGCTCGCCCGCCGGCGCCAGGGTGCGGTCCTGCGCGGTGAACCGCTCGATCCAGCCCGGCGCGTCCAGATCCGAGACCGCGAAGGCGTCACCGCGCCGGGTCCGTACGGCCAGGTCGACCAGCGTGGTGCGCCCGCTCGGCCAGGCCAGCGAGGCGTCCCCCAGCAGGCGGCGCGCGGCGTCCAGGGAGGTGGCCACGACCACCGGGGTGTCGGCCGGGACCGTGTCGACGCGGGAGAGGGTCTCCATCCGGACCCCGAGGTTCCATGCCAGGGCGGCCATCCGGTCGATCACGCCCGCCCAGCCGCCGCGCGGATAGTGCGCCTCCGGCGGTAGCTTGGCGGCCCGGCGCAACCGCTCGTGCACGAAGGCGGCGGACAGCGAACCGGGGTCGTGGTGGAAGAGGGCGACGGCGCAGTAGTGGGCGGCTGCCCGCGCACCCTCCTCGCCCGCGATTCCCGACGCCCAGGTCAGGAAGTCGCTGTCCACGGGCGCCCGCCCCGCGCCCCGGCGCAGCAGCTTGAGCATGGCGAAGGGCGGGGTGCGGCGCAGCACACCCTTGTGGCGCAGCCGCAGCCGGGCCCCCTCCAGCGGCGGGAGCGGCGCGAGCGGACCGATCAGGTCGCGCTGCCTGAGCCACGACCAGTGCGGGCCGCCGTTGTAGAGGGCGTGCGGGCCGTCGTTGGTGCGGTAGGGGCCGTCGGCCGTCCGGGCCCGTCCGCCGAGCGTGTGGTGGGCCTCGTGCACGGTGACCTTGGCGCCCGCCTCGGCGGCGGTGATGGCCGCGGTGAGTCCGGCGAAGCCGCCGCCGATGACGGTGATGCGATGCATGGCTGTGGTTCTCCCTCGGGTCGGGGACGCCTTGCGGAGTGCCTGTCCGTGAGTACGACGCCGCCGGGGGTGGCGAATGTGACATGCGGCCGGGGAGCGGCCTTCGCGCAGGCCGGAGCGGACGGCCGGAGCGGTTGTCAGTGGCGGGGTGCAGCATGGGGGGTATGGCGAGGAGAGCGGCGGGCGGCGGCGGTGCGGGTTCGAGGCCGGGTACGGCGAAGGTGCGGGCGGCACGCCGCCCCGAGCTGCGGCTGCCGCCGCTCGAGCCTTACGACGGCGGTGAGCTGGAGCCGGACGGGGACTACGACGGGCTGGAGTTCCGCGAGACTGACTTCGCGGGCCAGGACGGCGCGGGCGCCCGCTTCATGGACTGCGCGCTGACGGGCTGCGCGCTGGACGAGGCGTCGATGCCCCGCGCCCGGCTGCTCGACTCCGTCCTCAACGGCGTCCGGGGCGTCGGCGTGAACCTGGCCGAGGCCACCCTGCGCGACGTCGAGCTGCACGACGCCCGCCTGGGCGGCACCCAGCTGCACGGCGCAGTGCTGGAACGGGTCCTGATCCGCGGCGGCAAGATCGACTACCTGAATCTGCGCCGGTCCCGGCTCAAGGACGTGGTCTTCGAGGGCTGCGTCCTCGTCGAGCCGGACTTCGGGGGCGCCCGCCTGGAGCGGGTCGCGTTCGTGGACTGCGCCCTGAAGGAGGCGGACTTCAGCGCGGCGTCCCTCACCGACGTCGACCTGCGCGGCGCCGCCCCGCTGGAGATCGCCCGGGGCGTGGACCGGCTCTCCGGCGCTGTGATCAGCCCGGCCCAGCTGCTGGACCTGGCGCCGGTCCTGGCGGCGGAGCTGGGGGTGCGGGTGCTGGCGGAGGAGTAGGGTCCGTCCGGCCCGGGGCGCTCAGGAGACCCGCGGGAAGCGGGCCTGGAGGGTCCAGATCGCCGGGTTGTCCGCCAGGTCGTCGTGCATGTCGGTGAGGTCGGCGATCAGGTCGTGCAGGAAGTCCCGGGCCTCCCGGCGCAGTTCGGCGTGGGAGAAGGACAGCGGGGGCTCGTCCGCCGGCACCCACTCCGCCTCGATGTCGACCCAGCCGAAGCGGCGCTCGAAGAGCAGGCGGTCGGAGGACTCGGTGAAGTCCAGCTCCGCCCGCTGCGGCCGGGCGGCCCGGGAGCCCGCCGGGTCCCGGTCGACGCGCTCCACGATGTCGCACAGCGCCCACGCGAAGTCGAGCACCGGCACCCATCCCCAGGCTGTGGACAGTTCCCGGTCCGCCTTGGTGTCGGCGAGGTACACGTCCCCGCAGAACAGGTCGTGCCGCAGGGCACGGACGTCCGCGCGGCGGTAGTCCGTCTGCGGCGGGTCCGGGAAGCGGGTGGAGAGGGCGTAGCCGATGTCGAGCACGCAGGTGATGGTGTCACGGCGGCGGCCCGGGTGCGCCGTCGCGGGCCCCCGCGAGCGGCGGGGCGTCGGCTAAGTTGCCCGGCGTGATCATCACCCCGCTCCACCTCACCCCCGACCACGACATCCCCGGCCCCCTCCTCACCGAACTCACCGCCCTCTACGCCTCCAACCACGCCTTCCACGCGCTCGGCGGCGACTTCCCCGACCCGGACGACATCCGTCCGGAGCAGGTGGCGGCGGCGCTGGCCGACGAGTTGGCGCGGCCGGGCGCCGAGGTGCTGCTCGCCCGGGACGCGGGCCGGCTGGTCGGCGTCGCGGTCACCCTCGCCCGGCACCCCGACCCGGCCGACCCGGACCCCTGGATCGGGCTGCTGATGATCGACGCGGGCCTGTGGGGTCAGGGACACGGCCGACGGCTCGCGTCCCTCGTCGAGGACCGCTTCCGCGCCGCGGGCCGCACCGCCGTACGGCTCGCCGTCCTCGACTCCAACACCGGCGGCCTCGCCTTCTGGACCGCCCTCGGCTACACGGCCGTGGACCACCGCCGCGACCACGCCCTCGGCCGGCCCTGCACGGTGCTGCGCCGCCCCCTGGACAGCGACCGGCCGCGCACGCCGCGCCGCGCCGCCCGGTTCGCCGTGCTCGACCCCGAGGGAGCGGTCTTCCTCTTCCGCTACGACAACACCGAGGTCGGCGTGTACTGGGCGATGCCCGGCGGCGGCCTGGAGGCGGACGAGAGCCCCCGTGAGGGCGCCCTGCGCGAGGTGCGCGAGGAGACCGGCTGGACCGACCTGGAGCCCGGCCCGCTGCTGTGCACCTGGGAACACGACTTCACGCACCTGAGCGTCGGCCCCGTCCGCCAGTACGAACACATCTACGTCACCCGCGGCCCCCGCCGCGAACCCACCGGCCCGCACCTCGCCGCCTCCCACGCCCAGGACGGCATCCTCACCTGGAGGTGGTGGACCCGCGAGGAACTCGCCGAGTCCCCCGAAGCGCTCTGGCCCCCGGACCTGGCCCGGCTGCTCGACGCGTTCGAGGCACCCGGGGTGTCCGAGCCGTCCGAGGCGCCGGGGGAGTGAGGCGGGAGGGACGGGGCCGGCGGCTCACGGGCTGTCCGGCCTGCCGTCCCCGTACAGCCAGTCCTCCCAGATCGCCGTGAAGTCCTCGTCCGGCGCCGACTTCTCCACGTACGCCGTGAAGTCCTCGGTGTCCGCGTTGCCGTGGCGGTGCTCGGCGGCCCAGCCCCGCAGGAGGCCGAGGAACGCCTCGTCGCCGACCGCCTGGCGGATCTTGTGCAGGACCATCGCGCCGCGCTGGTAGACGGGGCTCGCCGAGATGTGCTCCGCGTCGGGCGGCTCGGCGGGCGGGAACGCCCAGATCGAGGCGTTCGCGTCCGCGTCGTCGTAGTAGGTCCCGTCGTAGAGCGCGTCGAAGGTCTCCTGTGCGGTGTCGCCGCCCTGGTCCTCCTCCCACAGCCACTCGGCGTAGGTGGCGAAGCCCTCGTTGAGCCACATGTCGCGCCAGGTCTCCGGGCTGACGGAGTTCCCGTACCACTGGTGCGCGAGCTCGTGGACGAGCAGGACGGTGTCGGGGGCGCCGGGGAAGTAGGGCCGGTTCTGCGTCTCCAGGGCGTACCCGGCGTCCGCCACGCGGTCGACGATCGCCCCGGTGGAGGAGAAGGGGTACGGGCCGAAGTTCTCCACGGCCCACTCCATGACCTCGGGGATCCGCCCCAGCACCTCGCGGCTCGCCTCGGCCTGCCGCGGGTCGACGGCCGTGTGGACCGGCAGCCCGTCGTCGGTGGTGAAGCGTTCCGTCTCCCACTCGCCGACGGCGACCGTCACGACGTGGCTCGCCATCGGCTCTCCGACGTGCCAGGTGGACGTCGTACGGCCGCCGCGGGTCGACTCGCCCGTCAACTCGCCGTTGGAGACGGCGCCGAGCCCCTCCGGCACGGTCACCTTCAGGTCGTACGTCGCCTTGTCGGAGGGATGGTGGCTGCCGGGGAACCAGGCCATCGAACCCGTCGGCTGACCCAGCCCGACCGCGCCGTCGGCGGTGGGCAGCCAGCCCTCCTCCGAGTCGTCGGGGTCGGTGATCGTCACCGGTTCGCCGGAGTAGCGGACGGTGACGCGGAAGGTCTCCCCGTCGTCCAGCTCGTCGGCCGGGCGGACGGTCAGCTCCTGACCGGCCCGGTTGAAACGGGCGTCCCGGCCCTCGACGGTGACCTCCTCGACGTCCAGGCCCTTGAGGTCCAGGTTGAAGGCGGACAGGCTCTGGGTCGCACGGGCGGTGATCACCGCCGTTCCGGTGAGGTGCCTGCCGTCGGGGTCGTAGGCCAGGTCGAGGTCGTAGTGCCCGATGTCGTAGCCGCCGTTGCCCGCCTTGGGGAAGTACGGGTCGCGCACGCCCGAGCCGCCGGGGGTGCCCTCGACCGCGCCGCCACCGCTGCACGCCGCGAGGGCGGTGGCGGTGGCGGCGGCTACGAGCAGACGGGGGGTGGTGCGCACGTCGCGATCCTATGGGGCGTTTCACGTGAAACGCCCGTTGGGAAAGGCTGCGCGGCCCGTGAGCGGGCTAGTTCAGCGCCGCCGCGCCCGCCTGCGCGAACTTCTCGTCCAGGGCGCCGGAGGGGGCACCCGCCACACCGATGCCGGCGATCGGCGCCTTGCCGGACGTGACCGGGACGCCGCCGCCCAGGAACAGGGTGCCCGGGATGTCCTTCAGGTTCGGGGCGTTCTCCAGGCGGCCCTCCAGCTCGGAGGTCGGGGCGTTCCAGGAGACGGCGGTGTACGCCTTCTTCTCGGCCGACTCGTAGGACTGCGGGCCGGCGCCGTCACCGCGCATGGTGAGGATCGTGTTGCCGTTGCGGTCGACGACGGCGACCGTGATCCGCTGGCCCTCCTTCTTCGCGGCCTTCAGCGCCGCCTGCGCGGCCTCGGTCGCGGCGTCGATCGTCAAGTGCGTGGAGGTGGTGGTGTCGCGCTTGCCCGCCTCGGCGGCGACGGGGGCGGCGGCCACCGCGGAGTCCTGGGCCGCGTCGGGGGCGGAGGCGTTCGCCGCGACCGTGCCGAAGGTGCCGGCGGCGACCGCGGCGAGAACGGCGCTGCCGGTGGCGATGCGGGCGCGGCGGGAGAGGGACTTCTTCATGGGGGCCTTCTTCATGGGGTCTGCTCCTCGAAAGGGCGGCGGCTTCCGTCTGCTCTCCACCCTCCGCCCGGCACCGGGGGTGCGCGGTCGCCGTTCCGGCTGCCGGTCGCGCACGGATCGGGCGACGGCGGGGTCGTCCGATCGGCTGACCCGCGGGCCGTCCCGAAGGGTCATCATGGGAGTGTTCGCGCAGCTCAGCGTTCCCCTGCGGCAGGTTGAGGGGGAGGGGCAGGCGCGGCCGCGGACGCGGGCGGAAGGAGGTGGGCGCCGGATGCCGAAGCCGTACGACCCGGACAGCCGGTGGCTCGGCGCCGTGATGCACGCGGCGTTCTTCCTCCTGCTCGGCGGCGCCCTCGCCCGCTTCCTGCTGCGCCACCCCGGCGAGCCCCGCACCCCGTGGATCTTCGCCCTCTCCCTCACCCTCGCGGTGCTGCACCTGCTCGGGCCGGTGCTGAGCGGACCCGGGCCGTCCAGCCCCGTTGATCGGCCCGCCCGGCGGCGCCTGGCCTGGCTGGGCCTGGTGGTCGTGGTGTGGATGGTCCTGGTCGTACTCGCGCCGAGCTTCGCCTGGTGCGCGGTGCCCCTCTTCTACACCGGCCTGCGCACCCTCCCGGCCAGGGCGGCGCTGGTGCTGGTCACCGTCCTGACGCTGTTCGTCGTCGCCGCGCAGCTCCGGCTCGCAGGGGGCTTCGACCCGAACCTGCTGCTCGCGCCGCCCGCCGTCGCCGCGATCGCCGCCGCCGTGTTCCTGCACACCGAACGGCAGGCGGCCCGGCAGCGCGCCCTGATCGACGACCTGATCCGCACCCGCCGGGAACTCGCCGCCTCCGAGCGCCGCGAGGGCACCCTCGCCGAACGGCAGCGGCTGTCCATGGAGATCCACGACACCCTCGCCCAGGGCCTGTCCAGCCAGCGGATGCTGCTCCAGGCCGCCGAGCGGATCTGGGAGACCGACCCGGACAAGGCCCGCACCCACGTCCGGGGCGCCGCCTCCGTCGCCGAGCACAACCTCACCGAGGCCCGCCGCTTCGTCCACGACCTCGCCCCCGCCGACCTCGCCCGAGGCGGCGGCCTGGACGCGGCGCTGCGCGCCCTGGCGACGCGGGAGTCCGGCGACCACCTCACCGTGCGCGTCCACGTCGACGACGGCGGCCGGTCCCCGCTGCTGCCCGACCGCGTCCAGTCGGCCCTGCTGCGCATCGCCCAGGGCGCCCTGGCCAACGTCCGGGAACACGCGGGCGCCGCCACCGCCGCCCTGACCCTCACCCTCCTCGACGACCAGGCCGTCCTGGACGTCACCGACGACGGACACGGCTTCGACCCGACGGCGCTCCCCGACGCCGCCGCCGGGGTGCGCGGACACGGGCTGCCCGCGATGCGCGCCCGGCTGCGCCAGCTGGGCGGCACCCTGACCGTGGAGTCGGCGCCCGGCGAGGGCACCGTCCTGTCCGCCGCCGTCCCCCTCGAAGCGCCCCGCCCCGACCCGGCCGACCGGCAGGAGACACCCCGATGACCCACCCGGCAGACGGCGGGCCCGCCCCCGTCCGCATCCTGGTCTGCGACGACCACGTCGTCGTACGGGCCGGACTGCTCGCCCTGCTCGACAGCGCCCCCGGCATCGAGGTGGCCGGCGAGGCGGGCACCGGCGAGGAGGCGCTGGCGCTCGCGGCGCGGCTGGCGCCGGACGTGGTGCTGATGGACCTGCAACTCGGCGCGGGCATCGACGGCGTGGAGGCCACCCGCCGCCTCACCGCCGCCACCGCGACCGGCTCCGGCCGCGTCCCGCACGTCCTGGTGCTGACCACGTACGACACCGACGCCGACATCACCCGCGCCATCGAGGCCGGCGCGACCGGCTACCTGCTCAAGGCCGAACGCCCCGAGGAGCTCTTCGCCGCCATCCACGCCGCCGCCCAGGGCCGTACGACGCTGTCCGGTCCCGTCGCCGGCCGTGTCATGGCCAACATGCGCAGCCCGCGCCCCTCCCTCACCGACCGCGAACGCGACATCCTGGCCCAACTCGCCACCGGCCTCGGCAACCGGGAGATCGCCCGCGCCCTGTTCATCAGCGAGGCGACGGTGAAGACGCACCTGCGCCGCATCTACGACAAGCTGGGCGTCGACACCCGGGCGGGCGCGGTCGCGGTGGCGAAGGAGCAGCGCCTGCTGCCGTGAAGCCCGTCACGGAAGCCCGGCACGTCCCGTCACGGAAGCCCGGCATGTCCCGTCACGGAAGCCCGGCACGGGAACGCCGAAGGCCCCCCGGCCGGACGTCCGGGGAGCCTTCGTACCGTGTAACGCGCGGGCGAACGTCAGACGTTCACGCCGAAGTCCTGGGCGATGCCCACCAGGCCCGAGGCGTAGCCCTGGCCGACGGCGCGGAACTTCCACTCGGCGCCGTTGCGGTACAGCTCGCCGAAGACCATGGCGGTCTCGGTGGCCGCGTCCTCGGACAGGTCGTAGCGGGCGATCTCGGCGCCGCCGGCCTGGTTGAGGATGCGGATGTAGGCGTTGCGCACCTGGCCGAAGTTCTGCGAGCGGTTCTCGGCGTCGTAGATCGAGACCGGGAAGACGATCTTCTCGATGTCGGCCGGGAGACCCGCCAGGTTGACGTTGATCGCCTCGTCGTCGCCGGCGCCCTCGCCGGTGCGGTTGTCACCGGTGTGGACGATGGTGTTGTCCGGCGTCTGCTTGTTGTTGAAGAAGACGAAGTGGGCGTCGGAGTAGACCTTGCCCTGCGTGTTGACCGCGATCGCGGAGGCGTCGAGGTCGAAGTCGGTGCCGGTGGTGGTACGGACGTCCCAGCCGAGGCCCACGGTGACTTCGGTCAGGCCCGGAGCCTCCTTGGTGAGCGAGACGTTGCCACCCTTGGACAGGCTTACAGCCATTGTTGGGAGTCCCTTCCCTCGTTTACGTACGGCAAGAAAGTTACAGCTACCCCCATGAACGACGAGAGGGGTCCACAAGGTTCCAGCTCTCTTTACTTTCTTTACCGAGGCCGGGGCCGAGGATAATGGGGTGACGTGGACCGTACGGGGACGGGAACATGGACGGCATGTCCGGTCCCCATGTCATCCGCGGCTCCGTCTCCCTTCCCGAGGCCGAGCTCGTCTGGCGTTTCTCACGTTCCTCCGGGCCGGGCGGGCAGCACGTCAACACCACGGACACGGCCGTGGAGCTCCGCTTCGACCTGGCGCGCACCGATGCGCTGCCCGAGGTGTGGAAGCGCCGCGCGCTGGAGCGGCTGGCCGGACGCCTGACCGACGGCGTCGTCACCGTCCGCGCCTCCGAGCACCGCTCCCAGTGGCGCAACCGCGAGACCGCCGCCGTACGCCTCACGGCCCTCCTCGCCGAGGCCACCGCCCCTCCGCCCAAGCCGCGCAGACCGACCCGCATACCGCGCGGCATCAACGAACGCCGGCTCCGCGAGAAGAAGCAGCGCTCGGAGACCAAGCGGGGCCGCTCCCCGAAGAACTGGGACTAGTCCCCGACGGCTTCCGGCTCCCCCAGCTTCAGCACCCCGATCGTCTGCCCCTCGCTCGTCTCCCCGTCCGGCCGGAAGCCCAGGCCCAGGTAGAAGCCCTCGGGGCCGTCCGGGCCCGGGTGCCAGGTGACGTAGCACTCCTCGCCGCCGCGCCGGCGGATCTCCCCGGCCACCGACTCCACCGCGAAACGGCCGTATCCCCGGCCCTGTTCCCCGGCCGCGATGTTCAGCCGCCACAGCCCGGAGCGCCGCACGCTGCCGTCCTCGTACCAGTCGATGTCGAAGAAGGCCATGAGGAAGCCGACGGGGCGGTCGCCGTCGAGAATCAGGCGGGGCCAGGCGACGCCGGGATGGAGGTAGGCCTCGGCGAGCGACGTCGTCACCGGCTCGACGGCGAACTCCTGGTCGGGGCGGACCCGGATGGCGGTGGCGGCCTCGAAGTTGGCGCGGGTGACTTCCTCGAGGCGGAGCGTGGTGCTGGTCGTCATGCGCGCACCCTAGGCTGGCGCCGCACGGACGACGAGCGAATAAGCGGACGACGAACGAATAAACGGACGACGAGCGAACTGGAGGTCACCCCAACTGCCGGTACCGCCCCCGGAAGTACGCCAGCGGTCCGCCGTCCGCGCTCGGCAGCGAGGCGGTCAGTACGCGGCCGATGACCAGGGTGTGGTCCCCGGCCCGCACGCGCTGCTCGGTGCGGCACTCCAGGGTGGCCAGGGCGCCGCCGACCAGGGGCGCGTCGGTCGCCTCGCCCCGCAGGTAGGGGATGTCGGCGAAGAGGAGCCGGTCGCTGACGCGGCCCTTCATGGCGAAGCGCCCGGCGATGTGGCGCTGGCTCTCGGACAGGACGGAGACCGCCCACAGGGGCTGCTCGTCCAGCAGGTCGTCCATACGGGAGCCCTCGCGCAGGCTGACCAGGACCAGCGGCGGGTCCAGGGAGACGGACATGAAGGCGGTGGCCGTCATGCCGACGTCCTCGCCGCTCGGCGCCTGCGGGTCGTCGGGGTCCAGCGGCGGCTCCTGCGCGGTCACCAGGACCACGCCCGAGGCCAGCCGGGACATGGCGGCACGGAACTCCTCGTTGCTCACCCCCTCAGCATGCCCGGCGGCGGGCGGCGGCGACGGGAGCGTGGGGGACGCGGGGGACGCGGAGGACGTGAGAGAAGGAGTGTTCGGCACGTCGTCACGCTAATCGCCGGGGCCGGGGCGAGGCATCGGGCCCCGGGCCGAACCGGGTCCTAGGACCACAGAAGGAGTTCGGCGCGAGACGTGCGGACAGACGCAAAATTTGCGTTCAGTAAACGCACAGAGAAAACGCAGAAACACCACTCAATTGTTCATCTTTCGCTGTGACTTGAGTCACAAGGGGCGGTAATTGTTGACCCTGTGTACCGAGTGGGCAGCGCGCTGTGATTCAGTGGCGGGGAACTGGAAGGGCACCATCAGTAAAGGCGCCAAGGCAACCCTTGATTCGCTGCGAGGCCTCGGGGGGAGGGCGAGCATGGAGACCGAGTCGGAGCCCTACGTCCGTCTTGCGTCCCTGCGGCAACTGCACCAGGCCATGGCCGACATGAACAAGGCCCGCAGCCTGGCCGACACCCTGCAGGCCGTCGCCGACGGCGTCGTCCAGGCCCTCGGGTACGAGCTGGCGTGCGTCAACCTGGTGCGCCCCGACGGTGACCTCGTCGTCGCCGCCTTCTCCGGCAACCAGGCCGCCGAGGCCCTCATCACCGGCCGGGCGGGCTCCCGCGAGTCCTGGGACCGGCGGCTGCGCATGGGCGAGCAGTGGGGCGACCTGATCTTCATACCCCACACCGAGGGCTGGGTCCTCGACGACGACGACGTCCCGCAGTGGTACACCGACGGGCCCGCGCCCCGCTTCGAGGACGAGTGGCACCCCTCGGACCGGCTCTTCGCCCCGATGTACGCCCCCGGCCCGCAGGGCGGCGGCAACAGCGGCGAGCTGATCGGCGTCCTGTCCGTGGACCGTCCGCGCAACGGCCGCCGTCCGGGCGCCTGGGGCCGCGAGGCTTTGCAGATGTACGCGTTCCAGGCCGCCATCGCCATCAGCAACGCCCGGCTCCGCTCCAACATGCAGCGCGCCCTGGTCCGCCTGGAGCGCGACCAGCAGGCGCTGAGGGCCAGCGAGGAAAGCTTCCGGCAGGCCTTCGAGTACGCCCCGTCCGGCATGGCCATCGCCGAGATGGGCGGCGACCAGCACGGCCGCATCCTGCGGACCAACGACGCCCTGTGCCGCCTCCTGGGCCGCCCCGCCTCCGCGATGCGCCGCTACGCCTTCTCCGACCTCGTCCACCCCGAGGACATCGGCACCCTGCTGCGCACCTCCGCCGAGGGCGGCCGGGCCGAGCTGCGCCTGGGCCGCCGCGACGGCACGTACGTCTGGGTCTCCCTGCGCAACAGCGTCGTCGCCGACGCCGCCGACGGGCCCCGCTTCCTGCTCACCCACGTCGAGGACATAGAGGAACGCAAGCGCCGCGAGCTCCAGCTCGCCCACCGCGCCTCCCACGACTCCCTCACCGGCCTGCCCAACAGCGCCGAGCTGCGCTCCCGCCTCGCCGCCCGGCTGTGCCGGCGCCCGCAGTCGCCCCACGCGGGCGTGGCGGACGCGATGGACGCCGCCTACGGGGACTCCGCCGTCTTCGACTCCGGCGGCCATACCTTCGACTTCGGGGCGGCGGCCACCGAGCCGTACGGCGCTTACGACCACCATGTGCACGCCGTCGCCCCCGAGGACGGCCGCGACGACGGCACCAAGGGGCTCGCGGTCCTCTTCTGCGACCTGGACGGCTTCAAGTCGATCAACGACCGGTTCGGGCACAACGCCGGTGACGCCGTCCTCATCGAGGTCGCCCGCCGGCTCAGCGGCGGCGTCCGCGACGGCGACACGGTGGCCCGGCTCGGCGGCGACGAGTTCGTGATCCTCGCCAACGGGCTCGGCCGGGCCGACGCCCAGGACCTCGCCGTACGGCTGCGGGGTGAGATCATCCAGCCGATCCGGGCCGAGGGACGGGCCGTCCGGGTGGGTGCCAGCTTCGGCATCGGGTGGGCACACTGCGGCATGACGGCGGACGAAGTGCTGAAGTCTGCTGACGAACGTATGTACGTCGAGAAACGATCTCGTCCCAAACAGCACCGACGTGCCGGATGATCACCAGGTCAGGGCGCTGATGCGGTCTGAGTCACCCTTTCGGGTCAGTGCGAGCGGGTAGGCTCGCCCTCTCACGACCCGTACCGCACACGCAAGCATCTGGTTAGGAGACCAAGGGATGACGCCCGGCAACAACGGCGCGAGCACGCCCGAGGACGACGACCCCTTCGGCTACCTCTACGCCGACGGGCAGGCCAACGGGGCCCAGCCGCCGTCCGGTGGCTACGGCTACCCGAACTCCGTCAACCGGGTGCGTCCCGTCGGCACACGGCAGTACGGCGGCGCACCGCAGGGCCAGGCGGCCCCGACCGCCGCCTACGGCCAGGCCGCCCCGCAGCAGCAGGGCGCCTACGGGCAGCCCCAGGGCGCGTACGGCGCGCCCAACGCGCACTACGCGGCGCCGGAGACGCTCCCCGGGGGCGGCGCGCCGAACGGCCCGCAGCAGCCGGGACGCGGCGCGGGCGGGGGCGGCGGACGCCGCGGCCCCAACACCAAGGGACTGCTGATCGGCGCGGTCGCGGTCGTCGCCGCGGTCGTCGTCGGTATCGCCGTGGCCATGACGAGCAGCGGCTCCGAGGACGACAAGGGCGGCAACGAGGCCGGCGGCGGCTCCACGCCCACCCAGTCCCAGAGCAGCGAGCCCAGCCCCTCGGCCAGTAACACGGCCGAGGAAGAGGTGAAGCTCCCGGCGACCGACGCGAAGGCGCTCAGGCTGTCGCCCGGCATGACGACCGCCTCGGACATCGAGGGCGCGAAGGCCGACGGCGGGGTCTACGTCACGGGCTTCAACCAGGTCGGCGCGAAGGTCACCTGGACCGTCAACGGCATCGAGAAGGCCGGCAGCTACCGGCTGAACGTGCGCTACGGCACCCCGGGCACCGACGCCGACGCCACCCTGCTGGTCAACGGCAAGGCCCAGGCCCGTCCGCTGAACATGAGCAACTTCGGCGGCACACCCGCCGGGGACTGGGAAAAGGGCTGGAAGTCCACCTGGGCCACCGTGAACCTCAACGAGGGCACCAACACGATCGAGCTCGCCTGCAACGCGGACAACAAGTGCGAGGCGGTCATCGACCAGTTCTCGCTCGCCACGGGCTGACGGCTCCGTAGACCGGCCGCGGGCACCGTCCGCCCTCTCGCGTTACGCCCGCGTGGGTCCCGCCGCCGCGTGCTGCGTGGGTCCCGTCGCCGCGTGCTGCGCGGGCCCCGTCCGCCGTCTCGTGTCACGCCGCGTCGGCCTCCGCCGTCACCGCCACCCCGCGGCCGAGCAGCTCCTCGTACGCCGCCCGGTCGAACTCGCCCGCCACCGGCGCCAGCACCGTCGCCGCCGACAGGGCGACCGCGCGGGCCAGCCTCTCCGGCCAGGGCAGGTGCTGCACCAGGCCGGAGAGCAGCCCGGCGACCGCCGAGTCGCCCGCGCCGGTCGGGTTGCCGCGGACGTGGGCGGGCGGGGCGGCGCGCCAGCGGCCCTCCGGTGTCTGGGCGAGCAGCCCGGCGGCGCCCAGCGAGGCGACCACCGAGCGGGCGCCGCGGCGCCGGGCGGCCTGCGTGGCCCGCAGCGGCTCGTGCGAGCCGGTCAGCTCGGCCAGTTCGTCGGCGTTCGGCTTGATGATGTCCGGACGGGCGGCGACGCCCCGGCGCAGCGGCTCCCCGCTGGTGTCCAGCAGTACCGGCACGCCCGCCGCGCGGGCGGCGCGCACCAGACCGGCGTAGGCGCCCACCGGGACGCCCGGCGGCAGGCTGCCGCACAGGGCGACCGCGGCGGCACCGGCGAGCAGATCCTCGTACGCCTCCTGGAAGGCGTGCCACTCGGCGGGCGCGACGGCCGGGCCGGGTTCGTTGAGCTGGGTGGTGTCGCCGGTGCGCTCGTCCACGACGGCGATGGTGCGCCGGGTCGCCCCCGCCACCGGCACGAGCGCGTCCGCCACCCCGGGCACGCCGGTGAGTCCCGCGCGCACGGTGTCGCCGGTGGTGCCGCCCGCGAAGCCGGTGACCGTGACCTCGTGCCCGAGGGCGGCCAGCACCCGGGCGACGTTCAGGCCCTTGCCGCCGGGACGCTCCGTCACCTCGGTCACCCGGTGGGAGGCGTGCGGCCTGAGGCCCGGGACGCGGTAGGTGATGTCGAGCGCGGTGTTGAGTGTGACGGTGAGGATCACCGTGCCGACCTCCCCCGATCGTCTTCGGCTGGCGTGCCCGCGGAGCTGTGCTCCACGACACGATCATGCCAAAAGGGCGGCGGTCGGCCCAGCCCCCGGTCGGCCGTCGCGGCCCGACCCGGGGACGGATCAGGCCAGTTGGGGATCGACCACCCATGCGCCCCGGCGCATCACACCCACCAGGTCGAACGCGTCGTCCAGGACCACCAGGTCGGCGTCCTTGCCGGGCTCCAGGGAGCCGATCCGGTCGTCCAGGCCCAGCAGCCGCGCCGGGTTGGCGGAGATCGCCGCGACGATGTCCCCGACCGGCAGCCCGTCCACCGTCACCGCCCGCTTGAAGGCGCGGTCCAGGGTGAGCGTGGAGCCCGCGATCGAGCCGCCCTCCACCAGCCGGGCCACGCCGTCCGCGACCTCGACCTCCAGCGGGCCGAGCAGGTAGCGGCCGTCGCCGAAGCCGGCCGCGTCCATCGCGTCGGTGATGAAGGCGACCCGGGCGGCGCCCGCGTGGTGGAAGGCCAGCTGGAGCGCGGCCGGGTGCAGGTGCGTGCCGTCGTTGATCAGCTCGACGGTGATCCGCTCGTCCTCCAGCAGCGCGGTGATGGGACCGGGGGCTCGGTGGCCGACCGGGGGCATCGCGTTGAAGAGGTGCGTGGCGACCGTCGCGCCCGCGTCGATGGCCTGCACCGTCTGCTCGTAGGTCGCGTCGGTGTGCCCGACGGCCGCGATCACACCGTGCTCGGTGAGCAGCCGTACGGAGTCCAGGCCGCCCGGCAGCTCGGTGGCGAGCGTCATCATCCTCGCGTGGCCGTGCGAGGCGTCGACCAGCTTGCGGACCTCGGCCGGGTCCGGGTCGCGCAGCAACTGCTCGTCGTGGGCGCCCTTGCGGCACGGGGAGATGAACGGCCCCTCGAAGTGGATGCCGGCGACGTCGCCCTGCTGCGCCAGTTCGGCGAGCAGCCCGGCCTGCCGGGCGAGGAAGTCGAGGTCGCCGGTGACGGCTGAGGCGACCACCGTGGTGGTGCCGTGCCGGCGGTGGGTCTCGACGCCCTTGAGGACGTCCTCGGCGGTGCCGCCGGTGAAGGAGGCGCCGCCGCCGCCGTGGTTGTGGATGTCGACGAAGCCGGGGACCACCCAGTGGCCCGACACGTCGACGACCTCCGCCCCGGGGGGCGCCGTGTCCGCGATCCGCGTGCCGTCGACGATCACGCGGCCGTCGTCCACGGTCCCGGTGGGCAGTACCACCCGGGCACCGGCGAGAACCTTGCTTGGGGCCATCAGGTGGTTACCTCCGGGGGAGTCGTGGTCGTGGGGGTGGTGCCGTGCGGATCGGTGCCGAGCAGGTCCCAGGCCAGCAGCCCGGCGCCCAGGCAGCCCGCGGTGTCCCCGAGCGCCGCGGGGACGATCTCGGGCAGCTTCTGGAAGGTGACGCGCCGTCGGACGGCGTCCCGCAGCGGTGAGAACAAGGTTTCCCCGGCCTCGGCGAGGCCGCCACCGATGATCAGGACGCGCGGGTCCAGCAGAGTGAGCGCGGTGACCAGCCCGTCGGCGAGCGCGTCCACGGCGTCCCGCCACACGGCGAGTGCCCGCGCGTCCCCCGATTCGACGGCCTTGGCGCAGTCGGCGGCGTCCGCCTCCGGGTCGCCGCACGCGTCCGCCCACGCCTGGCTGACCGCCGACGCGGACGCGAACCGCTCCAGGCATCCGCGCTGCCCGCACGGGCACGGGACGCCGCCGGGGCGCACGACGACGTGGCCGATCTCGCCCGCGAAGCCGTGGGCGCCCGACTCGACCCGGCCGTCGATGCCGATGGCGCCCGCGATGCCGGTGCCCAGCGGCACGAACAGGAACCGGTCGGTGCCCTTCCCGGCCCCGACGCGCCCTTCGGCGAGCCCGCCGGTGCGCACGTCGTGCCCGAGGGCGACCGGGACGCCACCGAGCCGGTCGCCGAGCAGCGCGCGCAGCGGTACGTCGCGCCAGCCGAGGTTGGCCGCGTAGACGGCGGTGCCGTGCTCCTCGTCGATGATGCCCGGGACGGCCACGCCCGCGGCGGCGGCGGGCTCGCCGAACCGGTCGGCGCCCAGGGCGCGCAGTTCGGCGGCGAAGTCCAGGATGCCCGCGACGACCGCCTCAGGGCCGCGCTCGCGGCCGGTGGCCCGGCGGGCCTGGTGGAGCAGTTCGCCCCCCGGCCCCGCCAGGGCGGCCTTCATCCCGGTGCCGCCCACATCGAGGGCGATGACATGTCTCACGGAGACAGTGTGGCCCGTTGACCCGGGAGAGGTCTAGTCCACTGCCGTGGTGTAGACCTTATTCCGTTAAACGAACAAGCGCGCAAGCGCGAATCAGTGAACAAGCGAACAAGTGAACGACTGCGGCAAGCAGTGCACGACGTGTCGTCGGCAGGGTTGGGGAATCAGGGTGCAGCGGCGTAGGACAGGAACGATCGCGGTGGTGTCCGCACTGGGCATGACGGCGGTCCTCGGCGGCTGCGGGCTCACCGGCGACTCCGGCGAGGTGACGCTGAAGCTGGTCGCCGCCGACTACGGCGACAGCAAGGCCAACAGCTCCCAGGGCTACTGGGACGACGTCGCCAGTGCGTACGAGGCCAAGCACCCCGACGTGAACATCGACGTCACCGTTTACTCCTGGAACGACGTCGACCGGAAGGTCCGCGAAATGGTCGAGGCCGGCCAGGCTCCCGACCTGGCCCAGATCGGCGCCTACTCCGACTACGCGGACAAGGACCTGCTCTACCAGGCCGGCGACGTGCTCTCCATCCCGGTCCAGGCGAACTTCGTCTCCCAGCTCTCCACCGCCGGCCAGATCAACGGCGCCCAGTACGGCCTGCCCTTCGCGGCCTCCACGCGGGTGCTCTTCTACAACAAGACCCTCTTCGACAAGGCCGACGTCACCCCGCCCAAGAGCTGGGACGACCTCGCCGAGGCCGCCGAGGCGCTGAAGGCCGAGGGCGTGAAGTACCCGTACGCGCTGCCGCTGGGCCCCGAGGAGGCGCCGGCCGAGGCGATGCAGTGGATGCTCAGCGGCGGGGGCGGCTACACCGACGACGTCGGCACCTACTCCATCGACTCCCCGCAGAACGTCACCACCTTCACCTGGCTCAGGGACGAACTGGTCGCCAAGGGCCTCACCGGCCCCGTCGCCCCCGGCAAACTCGACCGCGCCGACGCCTTCGCCGCCTTCGCCAACGGCGACGTGGGCATGCTCAACGGGCACCCCACGCTGATGAAGTCGGCGTCCGACAAGGGCGTGAAGTACGGCATGGTGACGACCCCCGGCATCGACGGCGCGAGCAAGAACACGCTCGGCGTCACCGACTGGATGACGGCCTTCAAGGAGAACGGCCACCAGGAGGAGATCGGCGACTTCCTCGACTTCGTCTACAGCGACGAGAACGTCCTCGCCTTCTCCCGCCGCTACGACCTGCTGCCGGTCACCACCTCCGCCTCCCAGGTCATGAGCACGGCCAAGGAGGACGCGAACCTCAAGCCCTTCCTGAACGAACTCCTGCTCTCCGAGCTCTACCCGGTCGGCAAGACCTCCTGGGCCTCGGTCAGCGCGGACGTCAAGAAGCGCATCGGCCAGGCCGTCGCCCCCGGCGGCAGCCCCGAGGAGGTGCTCGGCCAGATCCAGGCCACGGCGATGCGGGCGGGCAGCGCGGAGTAGCGGCGCGAGCGAGGGCTGTCGGTGGTGGGCGTTACGGTGCCGTACATGGACCTGGGACAGAGGGAGCGGGACGTCCTCGCGCTGGAACGCCGGAGCTTTCCCGGCCCCGGCGCCAAGGAGCGGGCGATCCGCGAGGAACTGGGCCTGGCCCCCGTCCGCTACTACCAGCTCCTCAACGCCCTCCTGGACGACCCCCGCGCGCTCGCCGCCGACCCGGTGACGGTCAACCGGCTGCGCCGGGTACGGGAGTCGCGCCGCTCGGAGCGGTGAGATTGCCCGCGGCTGTCGCGGGATAGGTTCGCGGTATGGGCAGCCACCAGGAATCCACCCGTGACGACTCCCCGGACCACCTGCCGACCCCCGCGACCGAGGCCGGACGCGAAGGCCTCGACGCCCTCCTCGCCGACCCCGGCCGCGCGGTGATCGCCCTCGACTTCGACGGCACGCTCGCCCCGATCGTCGCCGACCCCGACCGGGCCCGCGCCCACCCGGACGCCGTACCGGCGCTCGCGGCCCTCGCCCCGAAGGTCGCCGCCGTCGCGGTGATCACCGGCCGCCCCGCCGAGGTCGCCGTCCACCACGGAGGCTTCGCGGGCGTCCCCGGCCTCGACCACCTCGTCGTCCTCGGCCACTACGGCGCCGAACGCTGGGACGCCGCCACCGGCACCCTCACCGCCCCCGACCCGCACCCCGGCGTCGCCGCCGTCCGCGCCGAACTGCCCGGCCTGCTGGAGCGGTCCGGCGCGGGCGAGGGCACCTGGATCGAGGAGAAGGGCCACGCGGTCGCCGTCCACACCCGCCGCGCCCCCGACCCCCGGGCCGCCTTCGACGCCCTGCGCGCCCCGCTGACCGACCTGGCCTCCCGCAACGGCCTGATCGTGGAACCGGGCCGCATGGTCCTGGAACTGCGCCCACCCGGCATGGACAAGGGCGCCGCGCTGCGGGAGTACGTCCGCGAACTCGACGCCGCGTCCGTCCTCTACGCCGGCGACGACCTCGGCGACCTCCCCGCCTTCGACGCCGTCGACACCCTCCGCACGCGGAACACCCCCGGCCTCCTGGTCTGCAGCGGCAGCGACGAGGTCCCGGACCTGAGCAAACGAGCCGACCTGGTGGTCGACGGCCCGGAAGGAGTAGTAGGCCTACTGCGCGCCCTGGCGGCCCACCTCGCGTAGGCCGCCCGCCGCAGCGCCACGCTCCCCCGCCGCAGCGCCGCACCCCCGCCGTAGCTGCGGGCAGTCGTGCCGCTGGGGCGGCACGGGTGGGCGCAGCGGCAACCCGTCGGCGCCGGGCTGCGCCCCCCCGCCCAGCCCCCACGCCGGTCACCCGGCCACGAGGCTCAACCCCTCAACGCCTCCAACTGCTCCAAGAACCACCGCCCCGGCGGCAACGCCGTCCCCGCCGCAGCCAACCGCTTCGACCGCTCCCCCCGCTCCCCGGCCCCCACCGACAGCGCCTCGTGCAACGCCTCCGCCGTCCCGGACACGTCGTACGGATTCACGACGACCGCGTCCTCACCCAGCTCCTCGTACGCCCCCGCCTCCCGCGACAGCACCAGCACACACCCCTCGTCGGAGACGACCGGAACCTCCTTCGCGACGAGGTTCATCCCGTCCCGGACGGGATTGACCAACGCCACGTCAGCCAGCCGGTACGCCGCCAGCGACCGCGCGAAGTCGTCCTTCACGTGCAGCACGACCGGCGTCCACCCGGCCGTCCCGAACTCGTCGTTGATCGACTCCGCCACCCGCCGCACCTCGGCCGTGTAGTCCCGGTACACGGCGAGATCCTGCCGCGACGGGTACGCGAACGCCACGTGCACGACCCGCTCACGCCACTCCGGCCGCCCCGCCAGCAGTTCCCGGTAGGCCAGCAGCCCCCGCACGATGTTCTTGGACAGCTCGGTCCGGTCCACCCGCACGATCGTGCGGCGGCCCTCCCCGATCTCCTCGCGCAGGTCCGCCATCCGCTCCTCGACGTCGGCCTCGTGCGACCGCTTCCGCAGGAAGTCCCCGTCGGCGCCCAGCCCGTGCACGCCGATCTCCGTACCGCCGAGCCCGCCCACCACGGCGTCGCAGCACGCGGTGAACGCGTCCGCCCAGCGCCGGGTGAGGAACCCGAGCCGGTCCGCGCCCAGCATCCCGCGCAGCACCTGCTCGGCGATGTCGTCCGGCAGCAGCCGGAAGTAGTCGACCGGCGCCCAGGGCGTGTGCGAGAAGTGACCGATCCGCAGGTCGGGCCGCAGCTCGCGGAGCATCCCCGGCACCAGCGTCAGGTGGTAGTCCTGCACGATCGCGACCGCGCCCTCGGCGGCCTCCTCGGCCAGCGCCTCGGCGAACGCCCGGTTGTACTTCTCGTAGGAGGCCCACTTCAGCCGGAACTCCGCGTCGAAGACCGGCTCCAGCGGCGTCTGGTACAGCATGTGGTGCACGAACCACAGCACGGAGTTCGCGATCCCGTTGTACGCGTCCGCGTGCACGTCGGCCGGCACGTCCAGCATCCGCACGCCGTCCTCGCCGACCCCGCGCCGCACCGCCTCGCGGTCGCCGTCGCTCAACGCGGAGCACACCCACAGCGCCCCCGCGTCCGGCCCGATGGCCGACAGTCCGGAGACCAGCCCGCCCCCGCCCCGTTTGGCGTCGAGTGAACCGTCCTTGCGCACCTCGTAAGAGACGGGCCCCCGATTGGAGGCGACCAGCACCTGAGCAGTACCGAAGCTTGCAGCCATACGCCTCAACGTAGCCCGGCCCTCAAAACCTCAAACGTGCCCGGGGATCACTTCGGCGGCGATTCGGTCACGCCGCTTGTGTGGGAGATGTGAACGGGTCGAGGATATGCGGTGCACATTTCAACTTCTTGGGGGGTGGGCCTCGTGCCCGTTCGTATACGCATGCGCAGACTCGCGGCCTCCGCGGCACTGGTCGCGGCCTCCGCGCTGACGCTGGCCGGCTGCGGCGACGGAAGCGCCGGTACGCAGGCGGACGAGCGGCCCGCGACGGCCACCGCCGCACAGAGCCCCAGCCCCACCCCCGAGGCATCCCCCGCCGCACAGTCCCCGACCCCGACCCCGACCCCGACCCCCACGCCCGTCACGCTGCCGGACTTCACCGGCCGCGGCGTCGGGTCGGCCGTCGCCTCCGCCAAGCAGGCCGGTCTCGACTACACCGTCCAGCTCCAGGGCACCGGACGGCAGGCGTCCTCCTGGGGTCCCGGCGAGGAGGTCTGCGAGCAGACCGACGGCCCCGACGGCGTGACGTTCACCGTTCCCCGCGACGGCCGCGACTGCGCCGGGAGCCTGCTGCACACGCCGGAACCGGCCCCCACCCCCGCACCGGAGAAGACGAAGGACACGGGCACCGGGGGCACCGGCGGCGGCACCGGCGCCTGCGAGCTGACCAGCCCCGCCGGCAACTGCTACGCCGACGGCCAGTTCTGCGCCAAGAAGCACCGCGGCCTGAGCACCCACGGCCGCGGCGGCGAGTACCTGACCTGCGAGCCGGACTCCGGCGGCACCTGGCGCTGGTCGGACGGCGTCACCGGCTGAGGCGCCCCGCCCTCACGCCACCCGGCGGGCCGCGTACTCGGCGATCTCCGTCATCGGGGGCCGCTCCTCCGTGTCCACGGAGTACGTGCGCGGCTCGAAGCCGTCGGCGCCCCGCTCGAACTGGGTGAGGGCGGGCCGGACCAGATGGCCGCGGGCCAGCCGGAGCTGGGCGGTGCGGTAGATCGCGGCGGACATCCGGCCCAGCGCCTGGCCGTCCTGGTGCCGGTGCCTGCGGACGCCGACGTCGACCTGCGCGAGGGCGTCCAGCCCCACCAGGTGCAGGGCGTCGACCAGCATCCCCAGCTCGACGCCGTAGCCGACGGGGAAGGGGAGCTGTTCGAGCAGGGAGCGGCGGGCCGCGTACTCGCCGCCGAGCGGCTGGACGAAACCGGCCAGCCGCGGCCAGTGCATGTTGAGCAGCGGGCGGGCCATCAGCTCCGTGACCCGGCCGCCCTGCCCGGGAGCCGCGCCGAGCGGGCGGTCGTACATGGCCTTGACGAGGTGCACGTCCGGGTCGGTGAGCAGCGGGCCCACGATGCCGGAGACGAAGTCGGCGCGGAACTCGCGCAGGTCGGCGTCGACGAAGCAGACGATGTCGCCCCCGGTGACCAGCAGCGAGCGCCACAGCACCTCGCCCTTGCCGGGCACCGCCGGGACGCGCGGCAGGATCGTGTCCCGGTGCACGACCCGCGCGCCCGCCGCCGCGGCCACCTCCGACGTGCGGTCCCGCGACCCGGAGTCCACCACCACCAGCTCGTCGACGAGCGGCACCCGCTCCATCAGTTCCCGGCGGATCACCGAGACGATGTCGCCGACGGTCGCCTCCTCGTCGAGGGCGGGCAGCACCACGCTGACCGACTGCCCGCCGGCGTGCTTGGCGCCCATGAGCTGCTGGATCGGCCGGTCCCGCACGGACCAGGAGCGTGCGCTGAGCCAGCGCTCGACTTCTTCCAGCACGGTCTCCGGCTCCCTCTGTGATCCATCTCGCGGTTCGGACGACTATCTCAACTGTCGTGGCCGTCGGTTACAGTCTTGAACAACGCGGGCGACCATCGCATGCCGGGGTCGCCGCGTGACCAACAACTGAACACCGCTCATCCAGAGGGGCAGAGGGATACGGCCCGATGAAGCCCCGGCAACCCTCCAGTCGGTTCTTGTCACACGGACGTGGCGAGGCTCCCGGCTAGGGAAGGTGCCAAATCCGTCTCACGGCGAGATGCGTCGTGAGGAAGATGAGGAGAAAGGGCCTCGCCTCACATGGCTGTGCAGACTGTCGCAAGCACCACCGACACCTCCGCTTCCACCCCCTCCGCCGCCTCCCCGGTCGACCTCGGTCCCGCCGCGGCGCTCTCCTGCCGCGAGTGCGGTCACCGCGTGCCGCTCGGTCCGCTCTTCGCCTGCGAGGAGTGTTTCGGCCCGCTGGAGATCGCCTACGACTTCTCGGCGTACGACACCGAGGAGCTGCGGAAGCGGATCGAGGCGGGCCCCGCGAACATCTGGCGCTACGCGCCGCTGCTGCCCGTCCCCGCCGACGTGGCGACCAAGCCGAACATCAACCCGGGCTGGACCAAGCTGGTCAAGGCCGACAACCTGGCCCGCGAGCTGGGTGTCGAGGCCGGCAAGCTGTTCGTCAAGGACGACTCCGGCAACCCGACGCACTCCTTCAAGGACCGCGTCGTCGCCCAGGCCCTGGAGGCCGCCCGCGCCTTCGGCTTCACCACCCTCTCCTGCTCCTCCACCGGCAACCTCGCCGGTGCCGTCGGCGCCGCCGCCGCCCGCGCCGGCTTCCGGTCCTGCGTGTTCATCCCGCACGACCTGGAGCAGGGCAAGGTCGTCATGGCCGCCGTCTACGGCGGTGAGCTGGTCGGCATCGAGGGCAACTACGACGACGTCAACCGCTTCTGCTCGGAACTGATCGGCGACCCGGCCGGCGAGGGCTGGGGCTTCGTCAACGTCAACCTGCGCCCGTACTACGCGGAGGGTTCCAAGACCCTCGCGTACGAGATCTGCGAGCAGCTCGGCTGGCAGCTGCCCGACCAGATCGTCGTCCCGATCGCCTCCGGCTCCCAGCTGACGAAGATCGACAAGGGGCTCCAGGAACTGATCAAGCTCGGGCTGGTCGAGGACAAGCCGTACAAGATCTTCGGCGCCCAGGCCGAGGGCTGCTCGCCGGTGTCCACGGCGTACAAGGCCGGGCACGACGTCGTACGCCCGCAGAAGCCGGACACCATCGCCAAGTCGCTGGCCATCGGCAACCCGGCGGACGGGCCGTACGTCCTCGACATCGCGCGCCGCACGGGTGGCGCCGTGGAGGACGTGACCGACGAGCAGGTCGTCGACGCGATCAAGCTGCTCGCCCGCACGGAGGGCATCTTCGCGGAGACCGCCGGCGGTGTGACGGTGGGCGTGACGAAGAAGCTGGTCGAGGACGGCGTACTGGACCCGTCGCTGACCACGGTCGTGCTGAACACGGGGGATGGTCTGAAGACGCTGGATGCGGTGGCGGGTACGGGGTTGACCGCGACGATTCGTCCCAGCCTGGATTCGTTCCGCGAGGCCGGTCTCGTTTGAGGGACCACTCCACCGTTTTCGTCTGCGGGCCGGTGGGGGCTGGTCGCGCAGTTCCCCGCGCCCCTGGACAATCACCTGACCGGAGGTTTTGAAGTGAGCGTCACCGTTCGTATCCCGACCATCCTGCGCACCTACACGGGTGGGCAGGCCGAGGTCAGCGCCGACGGCGCGAACCTCGGGGAGGTCATCGCCGATCTGGAGAAGAACCACACCGGCATCGCCGCCCGCGTCCTGGACGACCAGGGCAAGCTGCGCCGCTTCGTCAACGTGTACGTCAACGACGACGACGTGCGTTTCGAGCAGGGCCTCGAGACCGCCACGCCGGACGGCGCGGGCGTCTCCATCATCCCGGCGGTCGCCGGCGGCTGACACGCCTCGTAGTGTCCATTGCCCCCTCCGTGAGAGAAGCGGAGGGGGCAATTCCATGTGATTGAGCGCGGTAGAGTTGGGGAACGCGCTCCCGATCGAAAGATCCGGAGCCCTGAATTCCTGCTTTGCGCCCGACAAGATGCAGCCAAAATGCAGGCGCATTTCGCGGCTTTTGCTCCTTTTGTGACACCCGACTTGACCCGAATTCAGGCGAAAGCTCGCCATATTGCGGACCGGGTGCGTCCAGATTTCTCGTCCGATTGACCTGTTGCAGACGGCAGTTGGACAGATACATTCAGCCGCGGTCGACGCGTTCCGGCGCACGCCCCCAGTCGTGGGGGGTGAGGTCTGACCCGGGTCCGCGAAGTGCGGATCTGTGCAAGGGCCAGTAATAGGGGAGTTAGGCATGGCTCAGGGCACCGTCAAGTGGTTCAACGCGGAGAAGGGGTACGGCTTCATCGCGGTCGACGGTGGTGCGGATGTTTTCGTCCACTACAGCGCGATTCAGATGGACGGCTACCGCACCCTCGAAGAAGGCCAGCGGGTCGAGTTCGAGATCTCGCAGGGTCAGAAGGGCCCGCAGGCCGACATGGTTCGCCTCAGCGCCTGAGACGTTCGGCCACCGCAAGCAAACGGTTCTTCTCCGAAGGGCCCGCACCTCACCCGGGGTGCGGGCCCTTCGGGCTGCCCGGACGGACCCCCGGTTCCCTGTTCGCGGGTGGCTGACCGAGGGCGCCGATCCCCGAGAGGCGCTTGCACTCGATGGGGGCGAGTGCTAATCATTGGCGTTAGCACTCTGAAGGTGAGAGTGACAACGAAGGACCGGGTCGGTGAGGCCCGCGGGCCGGGTGGGGAAGGAACCACGAGGCCGGCGAGCCGTCCGTCGCGGGCGCGGGCGCGGTCCGAAGGAATCACCCCCAGTCCTGGAGGGACCACTTCACATGGCCAAGATCATCGCGTTCGACGAGGAGGCGCGGCGCGGCCTCGAGCGCGGCATGAACCAGCTCGCGGACGCCGTCAAGGTGACGCTCGGCCCCAAGGGCCGCAACGTCGTCCTCGAGAAGAAGTGGGGCGCGCCCACGATCACCAACGACGGCGTCTCCATCGCCAAGGAGATCGAGCTCGAGGACCCGTACGAGAAGATCGGCGCCGAGCTGGTCAAGGAAGTCGCCAAGAAGACGGACGACGTCGCCGGTGACGGTACGACCACCGCGACCGTTCTCGCCCAGGCCCTCGTCAAGGAAGGCCTGCGCAACGTCGCGGCCGGCGCCAACCCGATGGCCCTGAAGCGCGGTATCGAGAAGGCCGTCGAGGCCGTCTCCGCCGCCCTGCTGGAGCAGGCGAAGGACGTCGAGACCAAGGAGCAGATCGCCTCCACGGCCTCCATCTCCGCCGCCGACACCCAGATCGGCGAGCTCATCGCCGAGGCCATGGACAAGGTCGGCAAGGAAGGCGTCATCACCGTCGAGGAGTCCCAGACCTTCGGTCTGGAGCTGGAGCTCACCGAGGGTATGCGCTTCGACAAGGGCTACATCTCGGCGTACTTCGCCACCGACATGGAGCGTATGGAGGCGTCGCTCGACGACCCGTACATCCTGATCGCCAACTCCAAGATCGGCAACGTCAAGGACCTGCTGCCGCTCCTGGAGAAGGTCATGCAGTCGGGCAAGCCGCTGCTGATCATCGCCGAGGACGTCGAGGGCGAGGCCCTGTCGACCCTGGTCGTCAACAAGATCCGCGGCACCTTCAAGTCCGTCGCCGTCAAGGCCCCGGGCTTCGGCGACCGCCGCAAGGCCATGCTCGGCGACATCGCCATCCTCACGGGCGGCGAGGTCATCTCCGAGGAGGTCGGCCTCAAGCTGGAGAACGCGTCCCTGGACCTCCTGGGCCGCGCCCGCAAGGTCGTCATCACCAAGGACGAGACCACCATCGTCGACGGCGCCGGCTCGACCGACCAGGTCAACGGCCGCGTCAACCAGATCCGCGCCGAGATCGAGAACAGCGACTCGGACTACGACCGCGAGAAGCTCCAGGAGCGCCTGGCGAAGCTGGCCGGCGGCGTGGCCGTCATCAAGGCCGGTGCCGCCACCGAGGTCGAGCTCAAGGAGCGCAAGCACCGCATCGAGGACGCCGTTCGCAACGCGAAGGCGGCCGTCGAGGAGGGCATCGTCGCCGGTGGTGGCGTGGCCCTGCTCCAGGCCTCCCAGGTCTTCGAGAAGCTGGAGCTGTCGGGTGACGAGGCGACCGGCGCCAACGCCGTGAAGCTCGCCCTGGAGGCCCCGCTGAAGCAGATCGCCGTCAACGGTGGTCTCGAGGGCGGCGTCGTCGTGGAGAAGGTCCGCAACCTGACCGTCGGCCACGGCCTGAACGCCGCGTCCGGCGAGTACGTCGACATGATCGCCGAGGGCATCATCGACCCGGCGAAGGTGACCCGTTCCGCGCTGCAGAACGCCGCCTCCATCGCCGCGCTGTTCCTCACCACCGAGGCCGTCATCGCCGACAAGCCGGAGAAGGCCGCCGCGGGCGGCGCTCCGGGCGGCATGCCGGGCGGTGACATGGACTTCTGATCGACCGGTTCCGGTTGATCGACCGTCCAGTACGGACCGAGGGCGGCACTCCCGACAGGGGGTGCCGCCCTCGGGCGTTTGTGGGATCGGTCCACTAGCCGGCCTCGCCCTCCGGGCCGCCGTCCGCCGAGGTGGCCTTGTCGGGGACCAGGGCGAGGCTGACGATGTGCCGGACGCGGCCGTCCCCGGCCTCGTGCCCGGCGCGGCGGGCGACCACGGCCTCCAGTTCCGCCACCAGTTCGGTGAACTCCTCGGGCGTCGCCCACACCGCGCCCTGCCGGTACAGGACGCCCTCACGGGCGGGCTCGGTGTCCTCGCGCGCGAGATAGCGGTCGAAGTCCGCCATCATCGCCCCGGTGAAGACGGTGAAGGCCTGCCGGTGGTCCTCCTTGGTCATGGCGGTACGGGCGTCCTCGTCGACGAGGGCCTCGTCCTGCCGCACCCGGTAACTGCGCTCGACGGTGCCGCGCACGCGTCTTTCGTGCACGACCTCCAGGATGCCCGCCCGGGTGAGGGTGGCGACGTGCCGGTACATCGTGGCCGGCGAGACGTCGGGCAGCCGGTCGCGCAGCTGGGCGGTGGTCAGCTCGCCGGCGCCGACCAAGGTCTGCAGGATGCGCATCCGGACGGGGTGGAGGAGGAGATTCGCGGTAGCCATGCTCCTATGATCTCACATCTGATAACGTTCTCGTAGTTGAGAGCAATCGGTCGTGCGCCGGTTGCCCGATCGAGAGAGGCGGAGCCTTGCCCGAGATCGACATGACGGTCGCCGCGGACGACGGGACCCCGCTGGCCGGCACCCTGACGCTGCCGTCCGGCCCGGGCCCGTACCCCGCCGTCCTGCTGCTGCACGGCTCGGGCCCCCTGGATCGCGACGGCAACACCCCGAAGCTCGTGATGGACCTGGGCCGCCCGATGGCCGACGCCCTCGCGGCCGCGGGCATCGCCACCCTGCGCTACGACCGGCGCGGCACCGGCGCGACGCCAGGTGACTGGCGGGCCGCCGGCTTCACCGACAACCGCAGGGACGCCGCCGCGGCCCTGCGCGCCCTGGCCGCCCGCTCCGACGTCCGCGGCGACGCGGTCGGCGTGGTCGGTCACAGCGAGGGCGCCCTGCACGCCATGACGCTGGCCGCCCGGACCGAGCTGCGCGCGGTGGTGCTGCTGGCCGGCTTCGCCGGCCTGGGCGAGGACGCCTTCCGCGGGCAGGGCCGCTCCGTGGTCCGGAGCATGCCCCTTCCCGTCCGGCTCCTGTCGCGCCCGCTGGGCGCGCTGGGCAACCGGGTCCTGGCCCGGCTCAAGAGGACCCGTACGGACGTGGCGCGCGTCGCCGGCGCCCCGGTCAACGCCCGCTGGATGCGGGAGATGCTGGTCCACGACAGCCGCGACGACCTCGCCGTCATCGACGCCCCCGTCCTGGCCGTCACCGGCGACAAGGACATCCAGGTGGACCCGGCCGACCTGGACGTGATCGGACGACTGGTGCCCGGCGGCGCCGAAACCCACCGGATCGCCGGCCTCACCCACGTGCTGCGCGGCGACGCCGGGCGCCCCACCCTCGGCGCCTACCGCCGGCTCCTGCGTGAACCGGTCGACCCCGCCCTTCTCGCGCTCGTCACCTCCTGGCTCACCCGTCGCCTGGACGCGACCCCGCGGAAGCCGCCCGTCGAGGAGCGGTCGACCTCCTCCTGACCCCGGCGCATGGCCCGCCCGCTGTCGCTTCCCTCCCTTTCGTACGCACCCACGAACGCGTGGCCCCACTCGAAGGATGCTTTGGCATGCCCACTTCACATACCTCCCTGGCCGCGGAAGCAGTCGCCCCCGCGGCCGCGTCCGTCCCCGAGTTCGCGTCCGCACCCCCCGGCGCAGCCGACCGCAGGCGCGCCGACCTGGTCCTCTTCATGTTCATCGCCTTCGTCGTGAGCTGGGGCGCCTGGGGCGCGGCGGCGGTGATCGGCGGACCGGCGGCGAACGGTGAACCCGCCTACGCCCCCTTCCTGCTGGGAGCCTTCGGCCCGTTGATCGGCGCCCTGGTGATCCGGGTCCGCCGCGGACGCCGCGGTGAGCCCGTCCCCGCGCGCGCGGTCCGGTTCCGGGCGTCGAAGGCGCTGCTGTGGACGCCGCCGCTGCTGATGCTGGGCTCGGCGACCGTGCTGGCCGCCGCCCTGCTGGGGCACGCGGCGGGCGACCCGGCGCTGAGCTGGAGCAATGCCCAGGACGTCATGAGGGACATGGGCGGGCCCGCGGCGTTCCTGGTGAGCATGCTGGTCTCCGGCCCGCTCTCCGAGGAACCCGGCTGGCGCGGCACCGCCTACCCGAGGATGCGTGCCACGACGGGCCGCCTGCGCATCGGCGTGACGCTGGGCGTGACCTGGGCCGTGTGGCACCTGCCGCTGTTCTTCATCGACGGCACCGTCCAGAACGACCTCGGCCTTGCCACCCCGAGCGGTCTGCTCTTCGCGGTCAGCAACATCCCGATGGCCATGCTGGTGACCTGCGCCTACGAACGCGCCGGTGTCGTCGCCTCGATCGCCGTGCACTTCGCGGTCAACACGACGATGGTCCTGCTGAGTGTGACCAGCCCCGTGACGCAGGCCCTGCTCATCGGCGTGCAGTCGATCGTCGTCGCGCTGCTCCTGAGGGCCGGCCGCGACTCAGCGACCCGGGTCGCGTTGTGACCTGAGCCACTGATGGCGGTTGGCCGGAATGGGCGGGGTGGGTGGCCGGTTGTCCCCGGCAGGTTCATGCGCATGCACATACCGCTCGGTACCTCCAGAGGAGCTCCCACGTGACCGTCACCGCCGCCGACGCCGCCTCGCGCGCCGCTCAGATCCTCGCCCGCCCGGCCACCATCAACGGCCTGACCGTCCCCAACCGCATCGCGATGGCTCCGATGACCCGGATGTTCTCCCCGGGCGGCGTCCCCGGCGACGACGTGGTCTCGTACTACTCCCGCCGTGCCGCCGCCGGTGTCGGCCTGGTCGTCACCGAGGGCACCTACGTCGGCCACGACTCCGCCGGACTCAGCGACCGCGTGCCGCGCTTCCACGGCGAGGAGCAGCTGGCCGGCTGGGCGAAGGTCGCCGAGGCGGTGCACGCGGCGGGTGGCACCATCGTGCCGCAGCTGTGGCACATCGGCATGGTCCGCAAGCAGGGCGACCAGCCCTTCCCCGAGGCCCCCGCCGTCGGCCCCTCCGGCCTGCGCATCGGCGAGGACGAGGTCACCGGCAAGGCGATGACCCAGCGCGACCTGGACGACGTCGTCGGCGCCTTCGCCGACGCGGCCGCCGACGCCGAGCGCATCGGCTTCGACGGCGTGGAACTCCACGGTGCCCACGGCTACCTCATCGACCAGTTCCTGTGGGCGGGCACCAACCGCCGCACCGACGCCTACGGCGGCGACCCGGTCTCCCGCACCCGCTTCGCCGCCGAGATCGTGGCCGCCGTCCGCGAGAAGGTCTCCCCCGAATTCCCGGTGATCTTCCGCTACTCCCAGTGGAAGCAGGACGCCTACGACGCCCGCCTCGCCGAGACCCCCGAGGAACTGGAGGCCATCCTCGCCCCCCTCGTCTCGGCCGGCGTCGACGCCTTCCACGCCTCCACGCGCCGCTACTGGCAGCCCGAGTTCGACGACTCCGACCTCAACCTCGCCGGCTGGACCAAGAAGCTCACCGGCAAGGCCGCCATCACCGTCGGCTCGGTGGGCCTGGAGGGCGAGTTCCTGGGGTCCTTCCAGGGCGAGGGCGCCGCGCTCGGCAGCCTCGACAACCTCCTGGACCGCATGGAGCGCGACGAGTTCGACGTGGTCGCCATCGGCCGCGCCCTGCTCCAGGACCCGCAGTGGGCCCAGAAGGTCCTGTCCGGCCGCTTCGGCGAGCTGACCCCGTTCGACGCGGCGTCGCTGAAGGCCCTCAGCTGACCCGGCCCGCTCCGGCGGCGCACCGCGGCGTAAAGTCCGTGGGATCACCAACTACTGCCGTACGTACGTTCAGCGGCGTCCAGTGAGGGAGTGATCCATGACGAACCCCGAGGCCCCGGAGCCGGTGGTGCGCACCGCCGCCGGTGCGGTGCGCGGCCGCGTGGAGGACGGCCTGGCCGTCTTCCGAGGCATCCCGTTCGCCGAGCCTCCCGTGGGCGAGGCCCGGTTCGCCGCCCCGCGACCGGCCCGCCCCTGGGACGGCGTCCGCGAGGCCCACGCCTTCGGCCCGCCGCCCCCGCAGGACACCGGGCTCGCGGGCCCGCCCGCCGCCCTCCCCGAGGGCGACGACTGGCTGACGGTCAACGTCTGGACCCCCGCCCCCGATCCGGCCGCCCGCCGCCCGGTGATGGTGTGGATCTACGGCGGCGCCTACCGCCTGGGCCACTCCGGCAGCCCCGGCTACGACGCCCGCCGCATCGCCGAGGACGGCGACCTCGTCGTCGTCACCCTCAACTACCGCGTCGGCATGGAGGGCTTCGCCCACATCGACGGCGCCCCCGCCAACCGGGGCCTGCTCGACCAGGTGGCCGCGCTGGAGTGGGTACGGGACAACATCGCCGCGTTCGGCGGCGACCCCGGCCAGGTCACGGTCTTCGGCGAGTCGGCGGGCGCCGGTTCGGTGGCCTCGTTGCTGGCCATGCCGCGCGCCGCCGGGCTCTTCCACCGGGCCGTCGCCCAGAGCGTGCCGGGCACCTTCTTCTCCGACGAACTCGCCCGCGACATAGGCACCGTCCTCGCCGCCGAACTCGGCCTGCGACCCACCGTCGCCGACCTGGCGGCCGTGGACCCGGCCCAGCTGGTCAAGGCGGGCCAGACTCTCACCCCGAGGATGCACCAGTACCTCGACCGCTGGGGGCAGGCCGCGCCCACCTCCACCCCGTACTCCCCGGTCGTCGACGGCGACGTCCTCCCCGTCACTCCGTGGCAGGCGCTGGCGTCCGGCGTGTCCCGGGAGGTCGACCTGATCGTCGGCCACAACCGCGACGAGAACCGCCTCTTCACCGCCATGGCGGGCAAGCTGGGCGGGATCGGGGAAGAGCGCGCGGGCAAGGCGCTGCGGCTGTACGCGCCGGGCGGCGAGGAGGCCTGTCGCGCCGCGTACCCCGGCTGGTCCGCGAACGACCTCTACGAACGCGTCCAGACCGACTGGCTGTTCGCCATGCCGTCCCTGCGCCTGGCCGAGGCCCATCTCGCGGGCGGCGGCCGCTCCCACGTCTACGAGCTGACCTGGCCGGCTCCCGGCAACGGCGGCGCCCTCGGCGCGTGCCACGCCCTGGACGTGCCCCTGCTCTTCGGCACCTTCCGGGCCGACCTCGGCCTGCTCCTCTTCGATGGAGCGGAACCGTCGGCGGAGGCGCTGGCGCTGTCCTCCCGTTTCCGGTCCTCCTGGACGTCCTTCGCCCGCACCGGCGACCCCGGCTGGCCGGCGTACGACACACAGCGGCGTCTGGTCCAGGTCCTGGACGCGGAGCCGGCCGTCGCGCCGTACCCGGGGGAGGCGTCGCGGCGCCTGTGGGAGGGGTACGAGTTCGCTGCGCTGCCTCTGCTGGTGCCGGGGGCGTGAACAAGTGGCCGTGGGGCCGCCCGCTTCTTGGTCAGTGTCGTGCTTCCGCGAGCCGAGTAAAGGGCGCTCCCTGCGGTCGCGTCGGCTGCGCCGATGGGCCTGCGGCCCACCCTTGACTCGGCTCGCTCCAGCACGGGTGAGAAGCGTGCGGGCGGCCGGAGGAGAACGGGGGTCCCGGGTCCGCCGGTCCCTTACGCCGGCTGCGTACGTGTCCGGCGTGCGGGGGCGCGTCCGCGTCTCGCCAGCACGCCGCGTCGGCTTAGCGGCGACCGGTAGGTGGGTGGTGGGTGGTGGGTGGTGGGTGGTGCGCCCCGGTCCCGGTGGCGGCACGCCACGCCGTCTCGACGACCGACGGCCGGGGGGGGTGGGGGGTGGTCTCGGAAATGGATGACACTTTGGGTCGAAGTGTCATCCGTTTTCGAGAGGTGTGTCCCCGGGGGGCCTTGCTTGGGCCGTACTGCCCGTCCGGCGTTGGCCGCCGAGACGGCGTGGCGTGCCGCCCTGGTGCTGGTGCGGCGTATGTGACCGTACCGCCCACTCACCGTTCGCCGCTGAGCCGAGGCGGCGTGCTGGCGAGGCGCGAGCGCGTACCGTCGTCGCCGGGTGCGTACGCAGGGGGCGGCTGATCGTGAACCGGGCTCGGCCACCCGTTCTTCCGGGCCGCTCGCTCGCTTCTGACCCGTGGTGGAGCGAGCCGAGTCAAGGGTGGCCCGAAGGGTCATCGCCGAAGGCGACGCGACCGCAGGGAGCGCCCTTTACTCGGGTCGCGGAGGCACGACACTGGCAAGGAAGCGGGCGGCCCCAACGGTACGTACGAACTCCGGGACGGACGTGTGGGGGAGGTGGTGGCGCACGACGGGTGTGGCGTACGGCTGCGAAGGTCGGTGGGGGCCCTGAGTGGGACTGTCCGGTCGCGTCGCTGGCGGCCGCGCAGGACCCATCAGGACAGCGTGCGGGGCTGGGGGCTGTCCGGCGCCACGATGCGCTCGACGGCGGCGGCCACCAACTCGGACGTCGGCACGGACGCGTTCGGTGAGGACGGCGCGCAGGCCGGGGCGGCGGGTGGCCTCGAGGCGGAGTTCCAGCAGGGCGAGGTAGCCGGTGCGGAACGAGGCGATGCGGTCGACGAGTTCGCGCATCAGGGCGACGTAGGTGTCACGGTCGCGGCCCGCGGTGCGCTGGCGGGTGATGGTGGCCTCGTCGGGGTGGAGGCGTTCGTAGACGCGGGCGCCGGCCTGGGTGAGCAGGTCGTCGCGGTTGGCGAAGTAGTTGGACGCGGTGCCGGCCGGGACGGCGGCGGCCGTGTCCACCGCCCGGAAGGTCAGGCCCCGGGCGCCTTCCGCCGCCAGTACTTCGATGGCCGCGTCGACGAGGGCGGCGCGGCGCTGGTCGTTCCGTCTCACCATGGCTCAGAGGCCGCCCATCGGCTCGATGTCCACCCGTACCGGCGTCCCCCACACCCGCAGCACCTCGTAGTCCGTGAACTCGTGGACCAGCCGGTACGCCATCGCCGCACGGGGAGCCCGCAGTTGGGCCGCGATGTACAGCTCGGCCTCGCGGCGGTCGCGGCGCGGGGTGCCGCACAGCTGCCACGCCTGGCCGTTCCACAGCTCGGGCAGCCAGCGCTGCTGCGGCTGCGGCCGGTCGCCCCGGACGCCGTAGCGGGACTGGACCGGCTCGGTGGCGGGCGCGGCGGGGAGCGGGCCGCCGTTGTACTCGGCGCGGCGGGCGGAGCGGCGGCGGGTCTCGCAGAGCAGGCACAGGTCGGGGGCGGCCTTGTCGACCGGGCCGTTCGGATGCTCGGGGCAGCGGGTACTGGGGGCCGCCGACTCGACGCTCTCCTCCAGCAGGTCCAGCGCCCGCTTCAGGTCCGCGCGGACCTCGTGCAGCTTGGCGTCCGGGGTGTCGGTGCCCAGGGCCTCGCCGTGCTCACCGAGGAGACGCAGGGCGCGGCCCAGGGCGGTCAGCTGGGCGTGGTTCATGTTCCTCAGGGTCGCACACGGGGCGGGCGGCGCCGTCGGGAAGACCGAAGAAGTACGTGGCCAGGAAGCCGACCGCGTACCCGGTGAGCAGTCCGCCGCCGTACACCCCCGCCGTCACCGCCCAGCCCCCGCCGCCCGCGAGGAGCGGGAACAGCGCCCAGCCGGACGGACCGATCGCCGTCGCGCCCACGTCCGTGCCGAGCATCGCGAACAGGCCGACGAAGGCGCCGCCCGCCGCGCCACCCGCGCAGGCGGTGAGGAACGGGCGGCCGAGGGGGAGGGAGACGCCGTAGATCAGGGGTTCGCCGACGCCGAGGAGACCGGCCGGGAGCGCCGATCTGATCGTCGTACGGAGGGAGGTGTCGTGGCGCAGACGGACGTAGACCGCAGCCGCCGCGCCGACCTGGCCCGCGCCCGCCATGGCCAGGATGGGGAGCAGGACGGTGTGGCCCTGCTGCTCGATGAGGGTGGTGTGCATGGGGATGAGGGCCTGGTGGAGGCCCAGCATCACCAGGGGGAGGAAGAGGCCGCCGAGGATCAGGCCGGCCAGAGCGCCCGTGGTCGTCAGGAGCCAGTCCGCCGCCGTCCCGATGGCGGTGGCGACCTCGCCGGCCGCGTACATGAGGACGTAGAGGGTGACCAGGCCGGAGACCAGGACGGTGAGGGTCGGGGTGAGCAGGACGTCCAGGGTGCCGGGGAGGCGGGCGCGGCACCACTTCTCGACGCGGGTGGCGAGCAGCGCGGCCGCCAGTGCGCCGAGGACGCCGCCCTGCCCGGGGGCGAGGGCCGCCCCGAACGCCGTCACCTTCGCCACGCCCGGGTACACGACGACGGCGGCCACCGCGCCGCCCAGCACGGGCGTGCCGCCGAACTCCTTCGCCGTGTCGTGGCCGACGAACACCGCGATCAGCGCCATGAAGGCGGCGGAGAGGGCGGTCAGGGCGGGGGTGAGGCCGGGGAGCCAGCGCAGGTTCGTCAGCAGGCCCGCGAGGCCGGCGACGATGCCGCAGCCGATGAGGGCGGGAATGAGGGGGACGAAGATGTTCGCGACGCGGCGCAGGGCCGTCTTGAGCGGGGTGGCGTTGTGGGCCTTCTGCCGCGCCTTCAGTTCGGCACCGCGCCGGGCGAGTGCGTCCGCCGTGTCGTCCGTCGCCAGCAGGGCCTCGAAGGCCTCCGTCACCCGGCCTACCGCCCCCGGGCCCAGTACCACCTGGTACGACTCGCCGTCCTCCACCACCCCGAGCACCCCGGGCAGCGCCCGCAGCGCCTCGTCGTCCACCCGGGAGCGGTCGGCCAGGCCCAGGCGCAGGCGGGTCATGCAGTGGGCGACGGAGGTGACGTTGGCGGGGCCGCCGACCAGGGGGAGGAGGGCGGCGGCCGTGGAGTGGGGATCCTTGATCACCCCCCGAGCGTGCGGTCAGCCCTTCGTCGCCGCCAGCGCGGCACGCAGGTGGCCGCCGGAGTCCTCCAGAAGGCGGGCGGCCGTCGGGCCGTCCACATCGGCCAGCAGGGTCAGGATCGCGTGCTTGACCTCGCCGTCGGTAGCGGTCAGGGCCCGCTCGATCTCGTCGTCGGCGGCGCCGGTGGCGAGGGCGACGATGCGGCGGGAGCGGGCGCGCAGCTTCTCGTTGGAGGCGCGGACGTCCACCATCAGGTTCCCGTACGTCTTGCCGAGGCGGATCATCGTGATCGTCGACAGCATGTTGAGGACCAGCTTCTGCGCCGTACCGGCCTTCAGGCGGGTCGAGCCGGTGATCAGCTCGGGACCGGTGACGACCTCGATGCCGTGCTCGGCGGCGGCGGCCAGGGCGCTGCCGCCGTTGCAGGCCAGCCCGACGGTCAGGGCACCGTGGGCGCGGGCGTGCTCGACGGCGCCGACGGCGTAGGGCGTGCGGCCGGACGCGGAGACGCCGACCACCGAGTCGTCGGCGGTGAGACCGAGGGCGTCGAGGTCGGCGCGGGCCCGCTCGGCGGAGTCCTCGGCGCCCTCGACGGAGGTCACCATGGCCTGAGGGCCGCCCGCGATGAGGCCGACGACCTGCCCGGGGGCGGTGTTGAAGGTGGGCGGGCACTCCGAGGCGTCCAGCACCCCGAGCCGGCCGGCGGTACCGGCGCCCGCGTAGATCAGCCGCCCGCCGCGCGTCATCCGGGCGGCGATCGCATCGACGGCGGCGGCGATCTCGGGCAGCCGCTCGGCGACGGCGGCGGGCACGGCACCGTCCTCGCCGTTCATCACGCGGGCGATGTCGAGAGTGGGCAACCGGTCGATCTCGGCCAACTCGGGCCGGAAGGCCTCGGTGGTCAGCGTCTCCAACTGGGAACGGAGGTCGGGGTGGTGAGGGGTGGAGGTCATGGGTGCAGCTCTTTCGGTTCGATCTCGATGCTGGGCAGTGCAGCGTCCCAAGGGGCGCGGGGAACTGCGCGACCAGCCACATACGGCCCGCAGCCGCCCGCAACGATCACCCCCTACGGTCTCCCCCGCGCCCCATGCCGATGCGCCAACGCCTCGTAAGAAGCCGCCAGCGCAGGCGCCGCAGACTCATACGTCCGCTGCGCCACCCCCACGAACAGACAGTCCACCACCAGCAACTGACTCGTCCGCGACGACATCGCCGCAGGCCGCAGCTCGCTCTCCCGGGACGTCGACGTCGTCAGCACGTGGTCGGCGTACTGCGTGACGGGGCTGTCCGGCCGCCCGGTGACGGCGACGGTCGTCGCGCCGCGTTCGAACGCGACCCGCAGCGGCTCGATCACGTCCCCGGTCGAACCGGAGTGCGTGATCGCGATGGCGACGTCCCCGGCCCGCAACTGCACCGCGTTGGTGACGGCGAGGTGCGGATCGCCGGGCGCGTGGGCTATCAGCCCTATGCGCAGCAGCTTCTGCGTGAGGTCCTGGGCGACCAGCCCGGACGCGCCGATGCCGTACACGTCGGTGCGCCGGGCGGCGGCGAGCGCGGTGACCGCCGCGCCGAGCTGGACCGTGTCCAGGCCGGCCGCCGTGTCGGCGAGGGTCTGCTGCTCGTCGTAGGCGAGCTTGGCGACGACGTCGGCGATCGGGTCGTCGACCGCGATGTCGGTGGTGATGGCGGGCGCGCGGCCGGACTGCTGCTGGGCGGCGAGACCGGCGAGGGCGAGGCGCAGGTCCCGGTAGCCGGGGTAGCCGAGCAGCCGGGCGGTGCGTACGACCGTCGCCTCGCTGGTGCCGGTCAGCTCGGCGAGTCCGGTGACCGTGAGGGCCGCGCAGCCCGCCGGGTCGCCCGCGACGGCCTCGGCGACCCGCTGCATGGAACGGGTCATCGACGGTGCCAGCGTGCGCACCTTGGCCGCCAGTGCGCCGGGAGCGGGAGGAGAGGCGAAAGTTTCCTTCACGTCATCGGTCACTCATGAAAGATATTTTCGTTTCGGTCCGTGGGTCAAGAGTGCGCACAATGGGTGCATGGACCCCATCAGCCCCCTGGAGCAGGCGCTGCACGCCGCGCGCGCCCTGGTGCTCGCCGACCTGGTTGCGGGCCAGGTCGCCGAGCCGGACGTCGTGTCGCTGGTGGAGGAGTCCGTCGTACAACGCCGTTGGTGGGTCGAGCAGTGGCCCGAGGGCGTCGAGTTCGTGGCCGGGCTGGTCGCGCAGGACGTGCAGGACGCCCTGCTGGAGCGGTACGGACGGTGGCCGCTGTGCCCGGTGTGCGGCTCCGGCGACCCGCACGCGCTGGACGTCGAGCCGGAGCTCGGCCCCGACCCGCACTGGGTGTGCGGCAAGGCGGGTGTGAAGGTCGCGGCGGTCGGCTCGCTGGGCGAGGCCGGCGGCGGCCCGCTGCCGTCGTGAGCGCGCCGAGGACGCCACAGTGACCGTCTACATCGATCCGCCGACCTGGCCGGGCCACGGCCGTATGTGGTCGCACCTGGTCAGCGACGTCTCCTACGCCGAACTGCACGCGTTCGCCGCGCGGCTGGGCGTGCCGCGTCGCGCCTTCGAACGCGACCACTACGACATCCCCGCCCAGCGGTACGCCGACGCGGTGACCGCCGGTGCGCTGGAGGTCAGCAGCCGTGAGGTGGTGCGGTTGCTGCACGGGGCGGGACTGCGCCGGCGCAAGGGCGCCGGCGAGGGCGCCGGTCAGCCGCGCAGTTCGTAGGCGTACTGCTCGGTGTCGTCCCCGGTGACGCGGTGGAAACCGGCGCGGGTGATCACGGCCTGCGAGGCGGTGTTGTCCGGCTCGGTCGTCGCGAACACGGACGTCACCTCGTCCCGGGCCAGCGCCCACGCGGAGAGAGCGCGCAGGCCCTCGGTGGCGTAGCCGTGGCCGCGGGCGGCCTCGGCGAGGTCGTAGCCGACCTCCACCCGGCCGTCCTCGTCCGGTGCCGCGTGGAAGCCCATGCCGCCGACCGCGCGGCCGTCGTCGCGGCGCACGAGCACGAACACGCCCCACTCCGGCCGGTGCACGCCCGCCTCGTACGCCTTCAGCAGCATCCCGGCGGCGTCCCGCGTGCCCTGGTACGGGCCGCCCTCGACCCACGCGAAGCCGCCGTCGCCGCCCGCGGCCAGGTCGGTGGCTGCGGCGGGGGTGACGCCCTGGAGGGTGAGGCGTTCGGCGTCGATCACCAGGTTGTTGCGCCAGCGCCACTCGGTGACCGCCGGGCGTCCGGGCAGGTCGCCGCGGCCGGTGGCCCACAGGAGGGTGTGCCAGGGGTCGGTGCCGGGGCGGACGTGCGGGAAGAGCCGGGTGAGGACGTCCGCGCAGAGGCGGGCGGGCGGCTCGTAGGTGAGGCCGAGTCCCTCGGCGATGTCGTGCGTGTGGAGCAGTACCTCGGCGATCCCCATCGCGGCGAAGCCCTCGCGGTTCGCGCTGCGGAAGGGGTACGGGTGGAAGGCGCGGACCTCGCGCGGGGTGGTGCGGAGGGTGGCGGCGAGCAGGACGCCGGTCGTCTCGACGACGCGCAGGACGCCTTCGTTGCCGGTGCCGTCGTCGAGGGTGATCTCGAAGGGGACGTATGCCTGCGTGGCGCGTCCGGCGAGCTGGCCCGCGTAGGCGATGAGGTCGCCCGCGATGTGCTCGGCCGTCTGCCGGCAGTCCCACTCCAGCCGGCCGGCCCGCACCGCCTCCCAGTCCCGGTCCGTCGCCGTCCGCAGCAGCGCCACGGCGCCCGCGACGGCCTCTTCCACCTGTTCCCCGCCCAAGGTCAGCATGCGGGGCAGGCTACGGGGCCGCATCCCCGCCGGGCGACAGCATTTCCAGCTCGCCGGTGAGGTTGTAGCGGGCGGTCGCCTCCCACTCGCGGCGGCCGTGCGGGGTGTGGAAGAGGGTGGGCAGGTCGAGGAGTTGGCGCAGGATCGCGGCGCGGCCCTCGCGGAAGGCGCCGTCCGGGACGAAGTGGTACTCCTGCCGCACGGCCGCCGTGTACGCGGCGTACGCCGACGGCGGCGAGGCGAGGACCGCCAGATCGGCGTCGCACAGCACCTGGCCGTCGCGGTCGTCCTCGGCCGGGGCGTGGGTGACGGTGAGGCGGACCAGTCGGGCCACCTCGGCGGTCTTCTCCGCCGGGACGCCGGCCTCGGGCAGGGCGCGCTCGGCGAGCCGGGCCGAGCGCTCCTCGTTGGTGGACCGGTCGGGGAGGTAGACGGCGTCGTGGAACCAGGCGGCCAGACGCACCACGGCCGGATCGTCGGCGTACTCCTCCAGTACGTCGATGTGGTCCAGGACCGCCGTGAGGTGCGCGAGCGTGTGGTACCGCCGCTGGGGTTCCTGCCAGCGGGCGAGCAGGTTGTCGGCGTACGGGTACGGATGGGGGTGGCAGGCACCGTCGCGTGCCGGGAGCAGGGCGCGCAGCCAGCGGGCGCGCAGGGCGTCGAGGTCGGCCATGGGGCCATTGTCGCAACGGGGAGGCGAGCGACTACGGTGATAGCCTCTAACTGAATCTTGACTCCGTACCGGAGAGGGCGGCGGACCATGACGCAGGCGCGCACCGAGACACCGCGCGAGCGCTACCGCGCCCAGGTGCGCGCGGAGATCAAGGAGCACGCGCGGGAGCAGATCGCCACGGCCGGGGCGTCCGCGCTCTCCCTCAACGCGATCGCCAAGCGGATGGGGATGAGCGGGCCCGCGCTCTACCGGTACTTCGCCGGCCGCGACGAGCTGATCACCGAACTCGTCACGGACGCCTACCGGAGCCTCGCCGACACCTTCCGGGAGGCCGCCGCGTCCGGCGCCGACCTGGCCGGACTGGCGCACGCCATGCGCGCGTGGGCGCTGGCCGACCCCCAGCGGTACTTCCTGGTCTTCGGCACCCCCGTGCCGGGCTACCACGCTCCCGCCGACGTCACCCGGATCGCCTCCGAGACCATGGCCGTCATCCTCGACGCCTGCGCCGCGCTGCCGTACGAGGGTGACGGGGGGACGGCGTTCGACGCGCACCTCGAGGGCCACCGGCAGTGGGCGGACGGACATCCGGCTCCCCCCGCGGCCCTGCGCCGGGCGCTGTCCTTCTGGACCCGGCTGCACGGCGTGCTGTCCCTGGAGCTGGCCGGTCACTTCACCGGCATGTCCTTCGACCCGGCGCGCCTGTTCGCCGCCGAACTGGACGACCTGACGGCACGCTGACCGCGGGACGGTCGCGCCCCTAACGTGGAGCCATGACGACTCCTGCTGACGTGCACGACGTACGCGACCCCGAACGGCCCGGGCGGCTGCTGGCCATCGAGCGGGACGAACTGGTGCCGCTGCTGCGGTCCCGGACGGACGGCGACTTCGCGCTGCCGGTGGCCGCGTGTCCCGGCTGGACCGTGCGGGACGTGCTGGCGCACTGCTCCTCGGCGCTGATGCGGGCGGTGGAGAAACGCTTCGAGGACGGCGTCTTCTCGCCCGAGTCCAACGACCGCGACATCGCCGAACGCGCCGACTGGACCAACGCCCGGGTCCTCGACGAACTGGAACGCGGCATGACCGAGGCCGGTCCGGTGATCGGCCGCGCGGACGGTGCCCTGGACCTGCTGGCGCTGGGCGAGTGGGTGCACGCGGGTGACGTACGGGTGGCCCTCGGCGAGCCGGGCGCGTACGCGGGGCGCGGGCTGCCCGAGGCGCTGGCCCTGCTGGGCACGCTCACCCGCGACCGCGGCCACGTGCCGCTGCACGCCGACCTCGACGACGTGGACGAGCCGCTGAAACTGGGCGGCGCGAGCGGGGAGCGGCCGCCGGGTCGGTTCATCGGGGACGCGCCGACGCTGGTGCGGCTGTACGCGGGCCGGGCGGTCGAGGACGGCAACGGCTACGAGCTGGCCGGCGTGGAGGCGGAGGAGCTGAACCTCTTCCGGCGGCTGGACGGCTGAGCGACGCCGGGTGGCGGCGTCGGGGAGCCCTGGCCTGCCCATGGGGCGTAGTCTTGGATTGGACTAGACCTGTAGCAGGCCGACGAATGGGGTCCCATGAGCAAGCGTGCAGTCCTGGAGGTGATCGCCCTCGACGTCGAGGACGCGGTCGCCGCCCAGGCCGGAGGCGCGGATCGCCTCGAACTGGTCACCGACATGGCGGCCGACGGACTCACCCCGTCGGCCGGGACCGTCGCCGCGATCCGCGCCGCCGTCGACATCGACCTGCGGGTGATGCTGCGACTGGCGGACGGCTTCGCGGCCGGGGACGTCGAGCGGCTGGTGGGGGTCGCCGGGCGGATGCGGGAGGCGGGGGCGACGGAGTTCGTGCTCGGGTTCCTCGACGCGGACGGTGACGTCGATCTCGGGGCGGTGGAGCGGGTCGCCGGGGCGCTGGAGGGATGCCGGTGGACCTTCCACCGCGCGATCGACCGCGCCGCGAACCGGGACGCCCTGCGCAAGCAGCTCGCGGACTTCCCCGGGCTGGACACGTACCTGACGGCCGGGGCGGCCGGTGGGGTGGACGACGGACTGACCGTGCTGCTCGCCGAGGCGCGGCGGCGGGGGGAGCCGGGGTACGAGCAGCAGCTGCTCGTGGGTGGCGGGCTGCGGCTGGAGCACGTGCCGGGGTTGCTGGACGCGGGGATCGACGGGTTCCACATCGGCGGGGCGGCGCGGCCCTCCGGGTGGGGCGGGCCGGTCTCGGCGGAGGCGGTCGGGGAGTGGCGGCGGGTGCTGGGGGACTGAGCGGCCCGTAGCCGCGGGCAGTCGTGCCGCCAGGGGCGATGGGGGTCCCCCCGCTCGAGCGAAGCCGAGAGTGGGGGAGGGTGGGCGCGGCGGCACCCGGCCAGCGCCGGGCCGCGTCACCCAACCCCCGGCGCCGACGCCGGTCACCATTCGGCAGACGCCCGCAGCTACGCCGCCAGCTGCGGCGGCAAGCCCGACCCGTGGGTCACGATCAGGCCCGACACCGCGCGGGTCAGGCAGACGTACAGCCGTCGCAGCCCCGTCCGCTCGTCCGGTTCGCCATCGACCACGGCACGCGGCTCGTCCAGGACCACGTAGTCGTACTCCAGGCCCTTGGCCAGCGAGGCCGGGACCAGGGTCAGGCGGGTGGCGTGGGTGGTCTCCTCGCCGGGGCCGACGAAGCCGATGCCCGCCGCCCCGAGGGCCGCCGCCAGCTCCGGCACGCGCGCGTCGGCGGCGATCAGGCCGACCGAGCCCTCCCGCGCCAGCAGCTCGCGGCAGGGCGCCACCACGTCCGCCGTACCGGCGTCCGTCCCCCGGACGTCGAAGTACCCCGGGTTCTCACGGATCGACGCCACCGGCGTCAGGCCCGGCGCGATGTGCGGCAGCAGCCGGGACGCGTACGCGATCACGTCCGTCGGCACGCGGAAACCGGCCGTCAGCTCCTCGACCACCGCCCCGTCCTTGCCCAGGTGGGCCAGCGCCTCGGCCCAGCTGCGGGTCGCCCACGGAGTGGTGCCCTGCGCCAGGTCGCCCAGGACGGTCACCGAGCCGGTGGAGCAGCGCCGGCCCACCGCCCGGTACTGCATGGGGGACAGGTCCTGCGCCTCGTCGAGGACGACATGGCCGAGGGAGTGAGTGCGCTCGATCAGGTCGGTGGCTTCGTCGATCAGCACGGCGTCGGCGGGCGACCACTTGGCGGACTTCGCCGAGCGGGCCGGCTTCACCCACAGCACCGCCTTCTGTTCCTCCTCGGTGAGGACGCCGTCCGCGTGCTCGGCGAGGAAGTCCGCGTCGGTCAGCAGGCGCAGGACGAGCTTGGCGGGGTCGACCTGCGGCCAGACGGTCTTCACCACCGCCTTCACGGCGGCGTTGCGCGCCACCGCGTTCTGCACCCGGTCGTCCGGCGCCTCGCCCGCCCGCTCCATCTGCACCAGCACGGCGTGCGCGACGCGCTGCGGAAGGGCCTCGCGGGCGGCGCCGTAGCGGATGTCGCGGGCGAGCAGCTCGCGGACGATCTCCTCCAGCTCGTACGCCGCCACCCGCCAGCGCCGCGAGCCGCGCACCACGACGACGCCCTCGGTGGGCAGGGTGACGTGCGAGTACAGGGCGCGCCGCAGCACCCGCGCCATCCGCGCGTCACCCTTGATCACCGCCGTCGCCGACTCGTCGCTGCCGCGTACCTCGACGTGCGCCACCAGGTCGTCCACGGTGGCCTGGCGGACCGTCAGCTCGCCGAGGGCCGGGAGGACCTGCTCGATGTAGTGCAGGAAGGAGCGGTTCGGGCCGATGACCAGGGTGCCGGTGCGGGCCAGGCGCTCGCGGTGGGCGTAGAGGAGGTAGGCGACCCGGTGCAGGCCCACGGCGGTCTTCCCGGTGCCGGGGCCGCCCTGCACGCAGACCGACCCGGACAGCCCGGCGCGCACGATCTCGTCCTGCTCGGGCTGGATGGTCGCCACGATGTCCCGCATCGGGCCGACGCGGGGCCGCTCGATCTCCCGCTGGAGCAGCTTGCTGGTGGTCTCGGCCTCGGCGGGGTCCGACAGGTGCTCGTCCTCGTACGCCGTGAGGTCGCCGCCGGTGTAGCCGAAACGGCGGCGCAGGGCGACGTCCAGCGGGTTCTTCTTCGACGCCTGGTAGAACGGCTGCGAGACCGGCGCCCGCCAGTCGATCACCATGGGGTCGCCGTCCGGGTCGTGCACGTGCCGGCGTCCCACATAGAAGCGCTCGCCCTCCGCGCCCTCCGCCTGCTCGGCGCCGGGGGAGTGCAGGTAGTCGAGCCGGCCGAAGAACAGCGGGGTCTCGCTCAGGTCGGCCAGCGCCTTGATGCGCTCCTCGATCTGGCTCTCCAGCACGGCGGCGTTGACCCAGTTCGCGGTGACGTCGGTGATGTCGAGGGCCTCGACGTCCTCCCGCATGGCGCGCAGGGCGGACCGCGAGGCGGCGAGGTGGGAGCGCTCTTTGGAGAGGGGGTCTTCGTGGACGGGCGTGGACAAGGGGGTGCCTCCGGATGGCCTGCGGTATGACCTGCGGTACGACCTGCGGTGTGGTGGGCGCGGTTCGCGGTTTCCGCGCGCGGTGGCCGACCGGTTTCCGTCCGGTCGGCGGCGCTCCGTGGGGGAGGCGGGCAAGAGCGGAGAGTGTAGGGGAGCGGCCGGGACACGGGCCAATGGTTTTTCCGACCCCTAGGGGATCGCGTCCTCCGCTCTGGGGGACGCGCTCCCTCCACGGTCGTAGCGCGGGGCCCCGGGGATTGGGCCCGCAGACCGATGCCGGTCGGGGGTGGGCAGTCGCACCATGGAGACATGAGCGCAGCAACCATCTCCCCCGCCCCGGCACCGGGCCGCGCGTCCGGTGCCACGCCCGTGGCCGGCAGCCACCGGCACCGGCTCGGCGACGCCGTGCGCGCCGTGCGGGTGTTCGCGGGTGCCGCCTTCGACGTCGTCATCCTCGGCGAGTACGGCGAGGAGGCCGGCGTCCGCCGCCGCTGAGACCGAGTCCGAGGGTCAGTTCAGGATCTCGTCCGCGTCCATGATCCGGTAGGCGTAGCCCTGTTCCGCCAGGAAGCGCTGGCGGTGGGCGGCGAAGTCCTGGTCGAGGGTGTCGCGGGCGACGACCGAGTAGAAGTGCGCCTGGTGGCCGTCGGCCTTCGGCCGCAGCACCCGGCCCAGGCGCTGAGCCTCCTCCTGCCGGGACCCGAAGGTGCCCGACACCTGGATCGCGACCGTCGCCTCCGGCAGGTCGATCGAGAAGTTCGCGACCTTCGACACGACGAGGACGCTGATCTCGCCCTGCCGGAACGACTCGAAGAGCTTCTCCCGCTGGGCGTTGGACGTGTCGCCCTTGATGACCGGCGCGCCCAGGTGCTCGCCCAGCTCGTCGAGCTGGTCGATGTACTGGCCGATGACGAGGATCTGCTGCCCGGCGAAGCGCCGCACGATCGCCTCCGTCACCTTGCGCTTGGTGTCGGTCGTCGCGCAGAAGCGGTACTTCTCCTCCGCCTCGGCGGTCGCGTACGCGAGCCGCTCGGAGTCGGTGAGGTTGACCCGGACCTCCACGCAGTCGGCGGGCGCGATGTAGCCCTGTGCCTCGATCTCCTTCCAGGGCGCGTCGAAGCGTTTGGGCCCGATGAGGGAGAACACGTCCGACTCGCGGCCGTCCTCGCGGACGAGCGTCGCGGTCAGACCGAGGCGGCGGCGCGCCTGGAGGTCGGCGGTGAACTTGAAGACCGGCGCCGGCAGCAGGTGCACCTCGTCGTAGACGATCAGCCCCCAGTCCCGGGAGTCGAACAGCTCCAGGTGCGGGTAGACGCCCTTCCGCCGCGTCGTCAGCACCTGGTACGTGGCGATGGTGACCGGACGGATCTCCTTCCTCGTGCCGCTGTACTCGCCGATCTCGTCCTCGGTCAGCGAGGTGCGCTTGACCAGCTCGTGCTTCCACTGCCGGGCGGAGACCGTGTTGGTGACCAGGATCAGCGTCGTCGACTTCGCCTGCGCCATCGAGCCGGCGCCGACCAGTGTCTTGCCCGCGCCGCAGGGGAGCACGACGACACCGCTGCCGCCGTGCCAGAAGTTCTCCACCGCCTGCTTCTGGTACGGGCGCAGCGCCCAGCCGTCCTCGGCCAGCTCGATCGGGTGCGCCTCGCCGTCGACGTACCCGGCGAGGTCCTCGGCGGGCCAGCCGAGCTTCAGCAGCGTCTGCTTGATCTGGCCGCGCTCGGAGGGGTGCACGGCCACCGTGTCGGGGTCGATGCGGGCGCCGACCAGCGGCGCGATCCGCTTCGACTTCAGGACCTCCTCCAGCACCGGCCGGTCGGTGGTCGTCAGGACCAGGCCGTGCGCCGGGTGCTTGGAGAGGGTGAGGCGGCCGTAGCGGTCCATCGTCTCGGCGATGTCGACGAGCAGCGCGTGCGGCACCGGGTAGCGGCTGTACTCGACGAGCGCGTCGACGACCTGCTCGGCGTCGTGGCCCGCCGCCCGCGCGTTCCACAGGCCCAGCGGGGTCACCCGGTAGGTGTGGATGTGCTCCGGCGCCCGCTCCAGTTCGGCGAAGGGCGCGATGGCCCGACGGCATGCGCCGGCCTGCTCGTGGTCGACCTCGAGGAGCAGGGTCTTGTCGGACTGGACGATCAGCGGACCATTCACGGGCGGCACCCTTTCGCGTGCGTACGGCCGACGGCGGCTCGGCCAACAGTCCAGTGTGCCTGATCGTCCCGGCGGGCTACCGCAGAGCGATGTTGTTGATCAGCGGTCCCTCGACCGTGACCCCCTCCGTGACCAGAGACTCCACCGTGGTGGCCGGCAGGGGCAGCGGCAGGGCGGCGGCCTTGGGGGCGAGGGCGCCGAACAGCGCGGCGGCGGTGATCAGGGCGGCGACGGAGACGGCCACGGCGGAACGGACGGCACGGTCCGGATCGGGGAGCTTGGAGCGCATGACGTGCCTTTCGGAGGACGGGGAGACGGAGAGACCAGGGAGGGGGAAAGCGGGCCGGGCCCAGGGGGGCTGGGACCCGGCCCGCCGTCAGGGGACGTGAACGCGGAGCTCAGCGAGCGGTCAGAGGGTCAGGCCTCCACCGAGGTCGATGCCGACCGCGGCGGCCTCGGCGGCGAACGCCGCGATCATCGCGGCGGTGGAGGTCAGGACGGTGGCGACTCGACGAACGGCACGCATCGGGTGGTTCCTTTCGGTTCGGTGTGCAGGACACCCGGTGGCTGCCCGACCGCCGAAAAATCGATGCGGATTATGAAAAAAGCTCCCTCTCAGGTGCTAATCACCCGGCGTGGCGTGCATGATCCGGCCCGTACCCCCGAAAGAGGGGCGCGTACGAGGGCGGCGGAGGGGCGCGTCAGGGCGCGTCGTCGGCGAGTTCGGCCACGCCCGTGATCCGGTGCAGCGGATACGTGCGCACCTCGTCCGCCGTGTGGTCGTACGCCGTCACGAACCCGCCCTCCACCCGGATCGGGGCGATGACGCGCTGGCTGGCGGCGCCCTCCGCGTTCACGTAGCCGATCCACAGCGCCTCGCCGGTCAGCACCGCCGCCTGCACGGTGGCGAGGGTCTCGGCGGCACCCGTGCGGGGCAGCTCGCCGCCCGCCGCCGGACCGCCGCCCGCACCCTCCCCGGCACCCGGCTTGCGCGGGGCCGTGGAGGCGAGGTCGCCGGCCCGGATGGCGCGCACCGCGGCCGTCAGGAGGATGTCGTCGGGCACCGGCGGACCGTCCGGAACCGGCTGGGGCGCGGCACGGGGCGGGGCGCGGTGGGCGTCGGCGCGGGCGATCAGCACGTCACCGGCGGCGGACTCCGCGGCCGGCGCGAACCCCATCGCGCGCAGCCCCTCCAGCAGCGCCGCCGGGTCGGCCTGCGCGGCCAGCACGGTCGGCGCGAGGCGGCGCAGGCCGAGGCCGGCGGCCCGCTTGTCGGCCAGGATCTCGTCCAGCGTCGCGTCGTCGTCGCAGCGCACGTACGCCGAGGCCGCGCCCACCCGCAGCCGCCCGTGCCGCCGGGCCACGTCGTCGATCAGGTACGTCAGCGGCTGCGGAACCGGCGTGCGGGAGTGCCGGGCCAGGAAGGCGTGCAGGTCGGCGGCGCTCCGACCGGCGTCCAGCGCGCGCCGTACCGAACCCGGCGTGAACCGGTAGACGGTCGCCCCGCCCTTCGACTCCACGTCCGCGAGCACCCCCAGCACGTCGGCCAGCTCCCGCTCCAGCGGCCCCGGCGCCACCGCCGTCAGGTCGGCCTGGAGCAGCACGTGGTCCAGCGGCTCGGGGAAGAGCGGCGCGAGCAGCCGGGCGGCGGCCGCGGTGGCGACGGCCTGCTCGGCGGGGGTCGCGGGGGCGGGCACGGGGGGCGTGCGGTGGTGGTGGACGGGAAGCTTGTCACCGGGGCCCGCGGGCTCCGGCTCGTGCTCCGCCGCCGGACGGACCGGCTCCGGCGCCCCGATCAGCGCCCGGCCGGGTGCCGCGAGCGCACCGCGCCCGGTGACGCCCAGCAGCTCGGCCTCGGACAGCGTCCACCGGGCGAGCCGGCCGCGCAGGTCGTCGTCCCGCTGCTCCCGCTGCCGGGGCCCGCGCAGGGGGCGTTCCCAGCGCAGCCGGGCCAGCACCGACTCCCCGTCGGGCGCGGCGCCCTCGGGCAGCCCCGCCAGCAGGGCCAGCACCCGGTGCCGCACCTCCGGCGCCGCCGAGCGGTCCAGGTTGGGCCCGAGCGCCGAGAGCGTACGGTCCTTCGCGTCCCGCCCGCCGACCACGCCCGGCGTCCGGGTGGCCGTCAGCCACGACTCGGCCAGCAGCGCCCACCGCTCGGCCGGCGGCAGCTCGCGCCACTCGTCGTACGCCGGGGTCGCCGCGTACCGCTCGTCGGCCTCCCCGTCGGAGGCGATCAGCCCGGCCGCGTAGGCCAGTTCCACCCAGAAGGCGGCGACCGGCTCGGGCACGTCCAGGGCGACGGCCGTCCGCTTCAGGTCGCGCACGCTCAGCCCGCCGGCCCGCAGCACCGCCGGGCCGCCCTCGTCCCACTCCTTCAGCAGCTCGTCGACGGTCGCCAGCGCCGCCAGCGCCTGCCCGGCCGCGGTGGCGTCCACAACCGGTGGACGGTGCGTGGCCGCGGCCTCCACCGGCGGCGGCACCGGCTCCGGCGTCCGGTGCGCCCGCCCCGCGCGCAGGTGCAGGGCGACCTCCCGGGGCAGTACGACGGTGCCGGGCGCGGTCGGCAGCAGCAGACCCCGGTCCAGCAGCGCCCGCAGGTGGGCCGCCGGATCGTGGGTGACCTGCCCGTACGGCGGGCCCCACATCAGCCGCTCCAGCACATCCCGGGACTCCCCGGGCAGCGCGGCCAGCAGCGCCGCCATCCGCTTGCGGTCACCGAACAGCTCGCCGAGCGCGGACACGGCGGAGACCGAGTCGTGGGTCGAGGCCAGACCCGCCGCGGTGAGGATCTCCTGGATCCGCCCCGGAGACATCCCCGCCGTCGCCTCCCGCACGGTCGGCCCGAGGCCAGTCGGGGACGGGTGCTGCGGGGACGGCGCGAGGAGCTCGCGGGCGGTGCGCACCAGCCGCAGCCGGTCGTCGGCTCCCCACACCAGTGCCTGCTCGCGCAGCAGCGCCACCGTCCGGGGCAGGGCGGCGGTGACGGCCGGGTCACCCTCGTCGCCGGCCATGAGCCGCAGCAGCTCCTCGTACGGCGCCGGGTCCACCGCCACGGCCAGCGCCTCCGCCGCCTGCAGCGCGAACCGGTCCAGCCGCTCCAGGGCGCGTACGACCGAGGCGCGGGTGCCGGCGCGGGTGGCGAGCTGCGTGAGGTCCGTGGGGACGGGGGTGACGAGATCGGGACGGCTGCGCAGGAGGGCGGCCAGCGAGACGTCGTCCCTGACGCGGAGCGCCTCCGCGAGGGACCGGGGGGCCGCGGACTTCTCCTCGGTGCTCATCCGGCCCACGGTAGCGGGTGGGTACGACGGTGGGGCGGTGCGTGCGCCGGTGACGTGCGCGGGGGTGTCCGCCGAGCGCGGGAGGATTCGGTACCTTCGTCCGACGGGTACCACAACACACCGCCCCGGAGGCGTTCGTGGGCATCGAGAGCGACCAGGTCGTCTTCGAGTATCTGAGCCGCGTCGGCGACGTGGCCCAGCAGCGGCAGCTGCCGTCGGCCACCCGCATGCGGCTGGTGTCCGAACTGCGGGGCGAGATCGACAAGAGCCGGGCGAAGGCCGTCGTGGACAGTCCCGCCGCCGTCCGCCGCATCCTGGACCGGCTCGGCAGCCCCGACGACGTCGTGGAGGCGGCGGGCGGCGCCGACGGTGTCCGCCGCCCGCCGGTGCCGCCGCCGACCGCCGTGCCCGAACAGCCGGACGGCGGGCCGCGCGAGAAGGAGAAGCACAGGGGCGGCCTGCGCCGCGCCGTCCCGCGCCCCACCGCGCCCGAGGCCACCCCGGCACCGGCCGCCTCCCCGCCGCACCTGGCGGGCGCCCACGAGCTGGGCGACAGCGCGGCCCAGCGCGACTGGTGGCGGGTGGACAGCGGCCCGTACGGGGGCATCGGCGATCAGGTGCCCGGGTTCGTCGGCGGGGTGGAGATCCCGGACCTGCTCAAGCCCCCGCCGAGGGAGCGGGACGAGGCCGAGCGGAAGGAACGGGAGCAGCGGGCCGCCGAGAAGGCCGAGGCGGTGGCTCAGGCCGCCGAGCCGGTCGCCGCGGAGACGGCCGCGTCCCGGCGCCGCCGTCTGCCCCGCCTGTGGCCCGAGGGCGGCTGGAACAACCCCCTGCTGCTCCTGGCCGCCGCCCTGCTGATCGCCGGCGCCGTCATGGGCAGCCTGGTCCCGCTCGGCATGGGCTGGCTGATCGCCTACCTCTCCCGGCGCCTGACGCCCGCCCAGTCGAAGTGGGCGGTGCTGGGCCTGCCCGGCACGGTCGCCGCCGCCGGGGTCGTCTGGCTGTGGGGCCGCACGGAGGGCCGCTGGGGCGCCCCCATCGCCGAGGGCCACATGAACGACGCGGTCACCGAGACCTGGCCCTGGGTCCTGCGCACCGCGGCCGTGGCCACGGCCCTGTACCTCCTGTGGCGGACCCGTCGGCCACGGGGCTGACCCGGGCCCCGTCACACCGCCCGGCACAATGGAGCCCATGGCCTCCACCACCCGCCCCGCGCCCACCGTCGGTTTCGATCTCGACATGACGCTGATCGACTCGCGGCCCGGCATCCGCGCCTGCTACCTGGCGCTGACCGAGCGGACGGGGACGTACGTCGACGCCGACCTGGCCGTCACGCGGCTCGGGCCGCCGCTGGTGGAGGAGCTGGCGCACTGGTTCCCGGCCGAGGAGATCGAGGCCGTCGCCGACCTGTACCGGGAGATGTACCCGACGTACGCCGTCGCCGCCACGCCCGCGCTGCCCGGCGCCCGCGAGGCCATGGCCGCCGTGCGCGAGGCCGGCGGGCGGGCGCTCGTCGTCACCGCGAAGTACGAGCCGAACGCCAAGCTTCACCTGGCCCACCTCGGCATCGAGCCGGACGCCGTGATCGGCGACCTGTGGGCCGAACAGAAGGCCGTCGCCCTGCGCGAGCACGCCGCGGACGTGTACGTAGGCGACCACCTCGGCGACGTCCGCGGCGCCCGCGCCGCCGGTGCCCGCTCCGTGGCGGTGGCCAGCGGCCCGTGCAGTGCCGAGGAGCTGCGGGAGGCCGGTGCCGACGTGGTCCTCGGCGACCTGACCGAGTTCCCGGGGTGGCTCGCGGACTACTGCGGCGCCGGCTCCGGCGGGGCGGCCGCCGCGCGGGCCTGACGCCGGCCCGCCGCGATCGACTGGAAGACGCCCGCCCCGGCGATGAGGAAGCCGACCCCCATCAGCATGCTCAGCACGAACATGTAGGTGGGGAACGGCGTCGTGCCCAGCAGCAGCGGGGCCACCGTGACCAGAGTGGCCACGGTACCGATGAAGAAGACGATCGCACCGGCGCGGATCAGTCGGTCACCGGGCGCGGCGGAATTCGTTTGGGTTTTGTCACGCACCCGACCAGGGTAGTTCCCAGCCCTGAGGAACAGCCGGGGGACGTCTTGTCACCGGCCTACAGACCATTAGCCTGGACACCGGCGGGTCGGACGACCCGCCCAAGTGCTATCAAGAGCCGTTTCCGAGCAGTTTTCCGACGAGTACGAGGACGAGGACAGACGTGCCTACCGGCAAGGTCAAGTGGTTCAACAGCGAGAAGGGCTTCGGCTTCCTCTCCCGCGACGACGGCGGTGACGTCTTCGTGCATTCCTCGGTCCTCCCCGCCGGAGTCGAGGCACTGAAGCCGGGGCAGCGAGTCGAGTTCGGCGTGGTCGCCGGACAGCGCGGCGACCAGGCACTCTCCCTCACCCTGCTGGACCCGGCCCCGTCGGTCGCGGCCGCCCAGCGCAAGAAGCCCGACGAGCTGGCGTCGATCGTCCAGGACCTGACGACGCTCCTGGAGAACATCACCCCGATGCTGGAGCGCGGCCGCTACCCCGAGAAGACCGCCGGCAAGAAGATCGCCGGGCTGCTGCGCGCGGTCGCCGACCAACTGGACGTCTGACCCGCCACGCCGCTACGGGAACGCCAGCGCGTCCGGGCCGAGGGCCGGTACCAGTCCCTCGGCCGCCGCGCGGGTCAGCAGGCCTCGGATCGCCGCGTAGCCGTCCTCGCCGAGGTCGGCCGTGAACTCGTTGACGTACAGCCCGATGTGCTGGTCGGCGACGGCCGGGTCCATCTCCTGCGCGTGCTCCATGACGTACGGCCGGGACGCCTCCGGGTCGTCCCAGGCCGCGCGGACCGACGCGCGCACGGAGTCGGCCAGCCGGGTCAGTGCCGCCTCGCCCAGCGACCGCTTGGCGATGATCGCGCCGAGCGGGATCGGCAGCCCGGTGGTGTGCTCCCAGTGCTCGCCCATGTCGGCGAGCTTGTGCAGCCCGTAGTTCCGGTACGTGAAGCGGGCCTCGTGGATCACGAGTCCCGCGTCGACCTTCCCGTCCCGCACGGCCGGCATGATCTCGTGGAACGGCATGACCACGATCTCGCCGACCCCGCCGGGCACCGTGTCGGCCGCCCACAGCCGGAAGAGCAGGTAGGCGGTGGAGGTCTCGCTCGGCACGGCGACCGTGCGGCCCCTCAGGTCCGCGTCCGCCTCCCGGGTCAGCACCAGCGGCCCGCAGCCCCGGCCCAGCGCGCCACCGCAGGGCAGCAGGGCGTACTCGCCGAGGACGTACGGCAGCACGGCGTACGACACCTTCAGCACGTCGGCCTCGCCGCGCTCGGCCATGCCGTTGGTGATGTCGATGTCCGCGAAGGTCACGTCGAGGGCGGGGGCGCCCGGGACGCGGCCGTGGGCGAGGGCGTCGAAGACGAAGGTGTCGTTCGGGCAGGGGGAGTACGCGATCCGCAGGGGCTCGGTCGGCACGGTGGGCACGGTCTCAGTCGTCATGTGGGGTCCAACTCGTGAGGACGGGGGCGAGCTTCCCGAAGGCGTCCGTCAGGGCCGCCAGCGCGTCGCCGATGCGCCAGGCGGCGCGGTCGCGCGGGCCGACCGGGTTGGACACCGCGCGCAGCTCCAGCACGGGCACCCCGTGCGCGGCGGCGGCCTCGGCGACGCCGAAGCCCTCCATCGCCTCGGCCAGGGCGCGCGGGTGGCGGGCGCGCAGCAGCGCGGCGCGTTCGGCGGTGCCGGTGACGGTGGACCCGGTCAGGACGGTGCCGGGGCGGGCGCCGGTCGCGGCGGCGACGGCGGCGACGAGGCCGGCGGGCGGGAAGTGGGTGACGGTGCCGAAGCCGAGTTCGGTCACCGGCAGGAAGCCGTCGGCGGTCTCGGCGCCCAGGTCGGCGGCGGTGATCTCGTCGGCGACGACGAGAGAGCCGACGGGCGCGTGAGGTGCGAAGCCGCCGCCGATGCCGGCCGAGACGACCAGGGCGTAGGGGGCGCCGTCGAGGGCCGCGGCGGTCAGCGCGGCGGCGGTGGAGGCGGCGGCGAGGGCGGGGCCGACGCCGGCCGCGAGGAGGTCCGGGCCGTGCGGCGGTGTGTGGAGGGTGACCCCGGGGCGGGGGACCTCCGCGCGGGCCCCCGGGAACGCCTGGGCCACCGCGTCCCGTTCGACGGGGACCGCGGTGGCCACGAGGACGCGTACGGAGGACGTGGTCAGTCGTCCTTCTTCAGGCGGAAGGACCACAGACCGGTGGCCTCCTCGCTGTCGTCCTTGCCGTCGCCGGCCTTGATGGTGACGAGCGTGGAGTCGCCCTGGGCGCCGTACTGGGCGTTGAAGAACACGCTGCCCGGCACCGTGCGGTAGGTGTTGTCCGTGTCGTCGGTCAGCTGCTGACCGTTCATCAGGATCGTCCAGCGCTCGTCCGCGATCTCCGGGTCCACGCCGAAGCGCACGGTGTCGTCGGGGTTGACCGTGATGGACTCGACGTCGTCCTTCTCCAGGCACTTCTGGATCTCGGCCATCTCCAGGGTCTTGCCCTCGCCGCCACAGGTGGCCTCGGAGCTGACCGAGTCACTGCCGACCGTGACCGTGGCCATGGGCGTCGGCTGGTCGCAGGCGGACAGCAGGAGCAGTCCGGCGGATACGGCGCCGGCGGCGGCGACGGCGCGGCGGCGTCGCACAGCGCCGTGTTGATCAGCGGCTGCGCCGCGGGGCAACGTGGTCATGGTGCGAAGGCTATACGGCGCCCCGGGCCCGCCCCCCACCTGGGTACGGCGTGGCGTGATCACGCCACCCCAGGCCGCTCCGTCCCTCTCACGCCACCCTCGGCCGGGCCGCTCCCTTGTGCCGGGCCGAGTCGATCAGCCCCCGTACGGTCGTCAGCCACCCGGCGGCGACGATCGCCGCCGCCACCGCGAGACCCAGCGTGCCGTTGAGCGGCAGCACGATCCCGACCGCGCCGCCCAGCACCCACGACACCTGGAGCAGCGTCTCCGAGCGTGCGAACGCCGAGGTGCGCACCTGCTCCGGGACGTCCCGCTGGATCAGCGCGTCCAGCGACAGCTTGGCCAGCGCCTGCGCGAACCCGGCGACCGCCGCCAGGCACGCCACCAGCACGGTGCTGAAGAACACCGCCGCCGTGAGCGCCGCGCCCAGCACCACGGCGACGACGGTCACGATGATGATCTCCGGCGCGCGCGAGCGCAGCCACGCCCCGACCGCCGTGCCCAGCGCGTTGCCCGCGCCCGCCGCGACGCCCACGATGCCCAGGGACACGGCCGCGCTCTGCCCGGACAGCGGGTGCACCCGCAGCAGGAAGGCCAGGAAGAAGATCAGGAACCCGGACAGGCAGCGGATCGCGGCGTTGGCGGCCAGCGCGTGCGTCACCGCCGGGCCCACCGTGCGCAGCCCGGGACGCTTGACGGGCCTCAGGTGCGGGCCGTGCAGGTGCCGTTCGTCGGCGGCGAGCAGCGCCCGGTCCTCGCCCCGCGCCGAGTCCACCTTCGGCGGCAGCGTGAACGACAGCACCGTCCCCGCCACGAAGATCACGAAGGCGCCGTACAGCGGCCAGCGCGGCCCCACCGCCTGTAGTCCCGCCGCGATCGGCGCCGCCACGCCGGTGGCGAGCAGCCCGCACAGGGTCACTCTCGAGTTCGCCTTCACCAGGGAGAACCGCGGTGGCAGCAGCCGCGGCACCACCGCGCTTCTGACCACGCCGTACGCCTTGGAGGCGACCAGCACGCCGAGCGCCGCCGGATACAGCTCGATGCTGCCGCCGATCACCGCCCCGGACAGCACCAGCGCGAGCAGCGCCCGCGCGCCCATCGCGGCCGCCATCGCCGCACGCCGGCCGTGCGGCAGGCGGTCCAGGAGCGGGCCGATCACCGGGGCGAGGAGCGTGAACGGAGCCATGGTGATGGCCAGGTAGAGCGCGACCCGCCCGCGCGCCTCGTCGGTCGGCACGGAGAAGAAGACGGTGGAGGCGAGGGCGACGGTGATCATCACGTCGCCGGCGCCGTTCACGCCGTGCAGCTCGATCAGCTTGCCGAGGCCGGACTCGCCGGCGCCGTGCGCGTGCGTCGCCTTGCGGATGCCGCGCGCCGTTTTGGTCACCGGCAGGCGCAGCGCCCGGCCGACCGCACGGAACCGGGAGCCGGGGCCCCGCCCCCGGCTCCCGCCCTTGAACTCCGTCCGTGCGGCTGCCACCCCGTCATAGTGCCCCGAGAGCCGGGACTGTAGCGTCCATACGGCACGTATGGCGGCCATCGAGTCGGGTGACACCGGCGCCGCGGCGGGCCGCCGGCACCGGGGATCGGGCGGCCGTACCCCGCCGAAGCTGCCGTCGGTGTAGGCCCAGCGCACATGAGCAGGTAGCGTGCGTAGCGCGCCGTGGCGAACGTTCTCGGCCGCGCGCCGTACGGCCATCCCGCAGAATGGATGACGTAGGCGTGCCCGAGCGCGATCGGGCGCGGACGTCGACGCGGTCCACAGGTCCGCTCCGTCCGCCCCTCGCAGGCAGTGGCGCACTCGTGAGACGGCGTATGGAGAGAAGCGATACCTGTGAGCGCAGCGACAACGCGAAGCCGCACCCCTGACCGCCTGTGCGCCGAGGCCGTCGACCTCGCCCGGGCCGCGGCCGAGGAGGCCGCCGCCCCCGGCGTCGTCGGCGAGCACGAGGGGATGGTGTCGGAGGGCGACCGGGTCGTCACCCACTACTTCGCCTGCAAGGAGCTCGGCTACCGGGGCTGGCGCTGGGCCGTCACCGTCGCCCGCGCCTCCCGCGCCAAGATCGTCACGGTGGACGAGGCGGTGCTGCTGCCCGGCCCGGATGCCCTCCTCGCCCCCGAGTGGGTGCCGTGGAGCGAGCGGCTGCGCCCCGGCGACATGGGCCCCGGCGACCTGCTGCCCACCGACGCGGACGACCTGCGTCTGGAGCCCGGCTGGACCGGCGAGGACGAGCCGCCGCCGAACTCCGCCGTCTCCCACGAGATGGCCGACCTGGTGGAGGCGGAGGACGCGGAGCTGACCGCCGGACCGCCCGCCGAACTGTCGGCCGTCCCGGCTCGCGGCACGATCTCCGCGGTCGCCGAGGAGCTGGGCCTGCGCCGCTCCCGGGTGCTGTCCCGGTACGGGCTGCACGTCGCCGCCGACCGCTGGGAGGATGCTTTCGGGCCGAAGACCCCGATGGCCCAGGCGGCCCCCGCGGCCTGCGTGAGCTGCGGCTTCCTCGCCCGGATCGGCGGCTCGCTGGGGCAGGCCTTCGGGGTGTGCGCCAACGAGTTCTCGCCGGCCGACGGGCACGTCGTGTCGCTGGCCTACGGGTGCGGCGGGCACTCGGAGGCGGCGGTGATGCCGAAGCCGCCGCGGGTGGCTCCGCCGGTGATCGACGAGACGCGGGTCGATCCGTTCCCGCTGCGGCCGGCGGCGGACTCCGGGTCGGTGTCCGTGGCCGACGACGAGGCGGCGGATCTCGGGCACTCGTAGCCGCGGCGCGGGCCGCGTCCGACGGGTGAGCGGATGAGGTGTGTCGTGGCTCGCGGCGGTACCTTCATGGTCCGTCGATGAGGAGAGTCACCGTGAGCATGTTCGTGCGGCCTGCCGCCGAGGGCGCCGATCCGTTCGGTACGGCACGTCTGCGGCGCGGAGTGCTGGACGCCTGGGCGACCAGCCCGGCCCGGTTCCGTGAGGACGCCAACGCGGAGGAGGACCTCGTCCTCGGCGGCTACCGCGACCGGCTCGTCGTCGAGCTCGCGCAGAACGCCGCCGACGCCGCCGCCCGCGCGGGCGTGCCCGGACGGCTCCGGCTCACCCTGCGCGACGGCGTCCTGGTCGCCGCCAACACCGGCGCCCCGCTGGACGCGGCCGGCGTCGAGTCGCTGTCCACGCTGCGCGCCTCCGCCAAGCGGGACGCCGGTCAGGGCGCCGTCGGCCGGTTCGGGGTCGGTTTCGCCGCCGTCCTCGCGGTCACCGACGAGCCCGCCGTCGTCGGCCGGCACGGCGGCGTGCGCTGGTCCCTGGCCGAGGCGCGGGGACTGGCCGGTGACACGGCCCTGCACAGCCCCGGCCTGGGCGACGAGATCCGGCGCCGCGACGGACACGTCCCGCTGCTGCGGCTGCCGTTCCCCGCCGAGGGCAGCGCCCCGAGCCCCTACGACACCGCCGTCATCCTCCCGCTGCGCGACACGGCCGCCGCCGACCTCGCCGAACGGCTCCTGAACGCCGTGGACGACGCGCTGCTCCTCGCCCTGCCGGGCCTGGAGGAGGTCGTGGTGGAGACCGGGGACGCGTCCCGCACGCTGTCCCGCCGCACCGAGGGCCCGCTGACCGTCGTCGAGGACTCCCGGGAGGGCACCACCCGCTGGCGCACCTCCGTCGCGCACGGCCCGCTCACCCCCGACCTCCTCGCCGACCGGCCGGTCGAGGAACGGCTGCGCCCGCACTGGTCGGTGACCTGGGCGGTACCCGTGGACGGAGACGGCGGCCCCGTCCGCCCCCGCACCAGCCCCGTCCTGCACGCCCCCACGCCCAGCGACGAACCCCTCGGCGTGCCCGCCCTGCTCATCGCCTCCTACCCGCTGGACTCCACCCGCCGGCACGCCGCGCGCGGCCCGCTGACCGACTTCCTGACCGAGCGGGCGGCGGACGCCTACGCCGGACTGCTCGGCGACTGGAGCCCGGTCTCCGCCGGTCTCGTCGACCTCGTGCCCGGACCGCTGGGCAAGGGCGAACTGGACGGCGCCCTGCGCCAGGCGATCCTCGAACGGCTGCCCCGCACCGCCTTCCTGCCGCCCGCCGCCGCACCGCGCGAGGACGACCCCGACCTGCCCGAGTCCCTGCGCCCCCGTGACGCCGAGGTGGCCGAGGGCGCGGGCGCCGACACCGTACGGGTCCTCGCCGAGGTGCTGCCGACGCTGCTGCCCGCCGGCCTGGAGCGCCGGGTGGAGCTGCGCACCCTGGGCGTGGCCCGCGTGCCGCTGACCGACGCGATCGACCGGCTGGCGGGCCTGGAGAAGGCCCCCGAGTGGTGGCGACGGCTGTACGACAGCCTCGCCGGGGTCGACCCCGACCGGCTGTCCGGGCTGCCCGTGCCCCTCGCGGACGGCCGTACGACCATCGGGCCCCGGCAGGTGCTGCTCCCCTCCCCGGACGCCGCCTCCCTCGACCCGGAGGTCCTCACCCGCCTCGGCCTCAAGGTCGCCCACCCGGACGCCGCTCACCCGCTCCTGGAGAAGCTCGGCGCCCTCCCGGCCACCCCGCGCGCCGTACTCACCACCCCGCAGGTGAGGGCCGCCGTCGCCGCCTCCCTCGACGACGAGGGCGGCACCAACTGGGAGGAGGACACCCTCGACGCCGACGAACTGGCCGACACCGTCCTCGGCCTGGTCCGCGACGCCGGACTCGAACCCGGCGACGAACCCTGGCTCGGCGCCCTCGCCCTGACCGACGAGGACGGCGAACTCTCCCCGGCCGGTGAACTCGTCTTCCCCGACGGCCCCTTCGCCCGCGTCATGCGCGAGGACGAACTCGCCGCCGTGGACGCGGAGCTGGCCGAGAAGTGGGGCCCGGAGCCGCTGGCCGCCTGCGGTGTCCTCGTCACCTTCGCCCTGGTCCGCGCCACCGACGTGGTCCTCGACCCCGACGAACTGGAGCCCCGCGAGGGCGACTTCGCCGAGCCCGACGACGCGGGTCTGCTGGACGCCGTGGACGTGTGGAGCGAGGACGTCCTGGACCGCTTCCCCGACAGCCCCGTCCCGCCGGTCGCCACCGAGATCGTCGCCGTGCGCGACCTGGACCTCGTGGACGACGACCGCTGGCCCGAGGCCCTCGCCCTGCTCTCCCGGCCCCCGCTGCGCGACGCGCTGGTCCAGCCGGTGCGCATCCTGTTGCACGACGGCACCCACGAGGTCGTACGGCCCTACACCGCGTGGTGGCTGCGCGGGCACCCCGTGCTCGGCGGCCGCCGCCCGGCCGGACTGCGCGCGGCGGGCGGCGACCCGCTGCTGCGCGGCCTGTACGACGAGGCCGACGCGTCCGGCTTCGAGGACGAGCAGGTGCTGCGGGCGCTGGGCGTACGCACCTCGGTGGCCGCCCTGCTCGACGAGCCCGGCGGCGCGGCCGAGCTGCTGGACCGCCTCGCCGACCCCGAACGCCCCGTCACGGCCGCCCAACTCCACGCCCTCTACGGCGCGCTGGCCGACCTGGACCCCGAGCAGGTCACCCTGCCGGACGAGGTGCGGGCCGTGGTCGACGGCGAGGTGCGCGTGGTGGACGCCGCCGACGCGGTGGTCGTCGACTCACCCGACCTGCTGCCCTTCACGACCGGCGTCCCGCTGCTGCCGGTACGCCCGGCCCGGGCGGCCGAGCTGGCGGAACTGTTCCAGGTGCGGCGGCTGAGCGAGTCCGTCACCGGCGCCGTGGACTCCGAGGGCACGGAACACGACGTACCGGAGCCGGTGCGGGTGCTGCTGGGGGCGCGGACCCCGGCGTCGTACGCGGAGCACGAGGAGCTGGTCGTCGACGGCGTGGAGATCGACTGGCGGGTCACGGACGACGGCGCGTTGCACGCGGCGACGCTGGAGGGCGTGGCGGCCGGGCTGGCCTGGGCGGCGGGGCAGTGGCCGCGGCGGTTCGAGGTGGCGGCGCTGCTGGAGGACGAGTCGCGCACGGAGGAACTGGCGAGGGACCGCTGGTTCGACTGACGGGGCTGCATCGCGCCCCAAAGGGGCGCGGGGAACTGCGCGACCAGCCACGACGGCGCCGCGGCGAACAACGAACCGTCACGCGGGAACGCGCCGGTCCACCCACCTCCACGTCAGCTCCAACAGACCCGCACCGACCACCGCAATGCCGACGGCAGTCCACGGCATCGTCACCCCGACCAGCTTCAGCGCGAAGAAGTCCTGCAACCAAGGCACCACCAGCACCACCACAAAACCCAGCCCCATCGCCGCCACCAGCAGCACCCGCCACCACGTGTACGGCCGGGCGATGATCGCCAGCACCCACATCGACACCAGGAACAGCGTCAGCGTCGCCGCGCTGGTCTCCGCGTCCAGCGCGCCCGGCCCCGAGTAGTGCTGCCGGGCGACGAGGTACGTCGCGAAGGTCGCCGTCGCGGCCACGATCCCGCCCGGGATCGCGTACCGCATCACGCGCCGGACGAAGTGCGGCCGGGCCCGTTCCTTGTTCGGGGCGAGGGCCAGGAAGAAGGCCGGGACGCCGATGGTGAGCGTGGAGAGCAGGGTCAGGTGGCGGGGCAGGAACGGGTACTCGACCTGCGAGCAGACCACGAGGATCGCCAGCAGCACCGAGTACACGGTCTTCACCAGGAACAGCGTCGCCACCCGCGTGATGTTGCCGATGACGCGGCGCCCCTCGGCCACCACCGACGGCAGCGTGGCGAAGCTGTTGTTCAGCAGCACGATCTGCGCGACCGCCCGGGTGGCCTCCGAGCCGGAGCCCATCGCCACGCCGATGTCGGCGTCCTTGAGGGCCAGCACGTCGTTGACGCCGTCGCCGGTCATCGCGACCGTGTGCCCGCGTGACTGGAGGGCGCCCACCATGTCCCGCTTCTGCTGCGGGGTGACCCGCCCGAACACCGTGCCCTCGTCCAGGGCGCCCGCCATCTCCCCCTGGCCGGCGGGCAGCCGGCGCGCGTCGACGGTCGCGCCGGACAGTCCGAGCTTGGCGGCCACCGCGCCGACCGACACCGCGTTGTCCCCGGAGATGACCTTGGCGCGGACGTCCTGGTCGGCGAAGTAGCGCAGGGTGTCGGCCGCGTCCGGGCGCAGCCGCTGCTCCAGGACGACCAGGGCCGTGGGCGTCACGTCCTCGGCCACCGCGGGGTCGTCCAGTTCCCGCCGGGCGCGGGCCAGCAGCAGCACCCGCAGCCCCTGCTCGTTGAGCCGCCCGGTCTCCGCGAGGGCGGGGTCGTCCTCGGCCAGCAGCACGTCGGGCGCGCCCAGCAGCCAGGTGCCGGTGGCGCCGTCGGCCTCGCTGAGGGCGGCGCCGCTGTACTTGCGGGCGGAGGAGAAGGGCAGCGACTCGGTGCAGCGCCAGTCCTCGGGGGCCGGGTACGCGGCGATCACGGCCTGGAGGGAGGCGTTGGGGCGGGGGTCGGACTCGCCGAGGGCGCCGAGCACCGTACGGACGTACGCCTCGTCGGCGCCGTCGAGGGTGCGCAGCTCGGTGACGTCCATGCCGCCCTCGGTGAGGGTGCCGGTCTTGTCGAGGCAGACCGTGTCGACGCGGGCCAGGCCCTCGATGGCGGGCAGCTCCTGGACGAGGCACTGCTGGCGGCCGAGGCGGATGACGCCGATCGCGAAGGCGACGGAGGTCAGCAGGACCAGGCCCTCCGGGACCATGGGCACGATGCCGCCGACGGTCCGGGCGATCGAGTCGTCCAGCTCGTTGTCCTTGGCGAGGAGCTGGCTGAGGATCAGGCCGAGCGCGGTCGGGACCATCATCCAGGTGACGTACTTCAGGATCGTGGAGATGCCGGAGCGCAGCTCGGACTGGACCAGGGTGAAGCGGGAGGCCTCCTCGGCGAGCTGGGCGGCGTACGCCTCACGGCCGACCTTGGTCGCCTGGAACGCGCCGCCGCCCGCGACCACGAAGGAGCCGGACATGACCTGGTCCCCGGGCCGCTTGACGACCGGGTCGGCCTCGCCGGTGAGCAGCGACTCGTCGATCTCCAGCCCGTCCGACTCGACGCACACCCCGTCGACGACGGCCTTGTCCCCGGGACCGATCTCGATCACGTCGTCCAGCACGATCTCGGAGGTGCTGACGTCGGTGGCCGTCCCGTCCCGGCGCACGGTCGGCCGGGCCTCGCCGATCAGGGCCAGGGAGTCCAGGGTCTTCTTCGCCCGCCACTCCTGGATGATGCCGATGCCGGTGTTGGCGAGGATCACGAAGCCGAACAGGCTGTCCTGGATCGGCGCGACGATCAGCATGATCACCCAGAGCACGCCGATGATCGCGTTGAAGCGGGTGAAGACGTTGGCGCGGACGATGTCGGTCAGCGAGCGGCTGCTGCGTACGGGCACGTCGTTGACCTGGCCGCGCGCCACCCGTTCGGCGACCCCGGCCGCCGTCAGGCCGGTCGCCGGGGTCGGGGTGTGAACGGGGCGCGCGGAGTCGAGTCGGTCGTCCGCGTCGAGATGCGTCATGCATTCGACGGTACGTGCGGTTTTGGGGCATCACCCGCCGAATGCGTGGAAGTTCCGACCTGGGTATGACGGGAGGCGGGGACGGATGATGCCCGGGTACTACGGGGTGTGGGCCGTGGGGTGGTGCGGGCCGGGGGCGGCGGGACCGCGCGGGTTTCCGGCGTCGCGCAGGTCCCCCAGATCGCGCCGGAAGGTCAGCCCCGCGCGCCCGTCGAGCCGCGTCTCGCCGGTGCGGACGAAGCCGGTGCGGGCGAGCACGGCCCGCGAGGCGGCGTTGTCGACGGTGGCGGCCGCCCGCAGCGCGGTCAGTCCGTAGCTCCGGGCGGCGAGGGCGCAGACCTCCCGCACGGCCCTGGTGGCCAGGCCCTGCCCGGCCGCCCGTTCGGCGATCCGGTAGCCGAGGTCGGCGACGCCCTGCTCGACGTCCACGAGGTTGATCCGGCCGAGTATCCCGCCGTCGGTGCCGACCAGCACGTGGAAGTGGCAGACACCGGCCTCCTGCTCGGCCAGCAGGGCGCGGAGCCGCTCGTCGAATTCGGCGAACCAGTCGTCGCCCCGGTCGGGTATGGAGGCGGCGAACCAGGCGCGGTTCTCCCGCTCGAAGGCGAGCAGGGCGGGCGCGTGGCCGGCGTGCAGGCGTCGCAGGCCGGGCGCGGGCATCAGTCGGCGTCCCGTGCGGCCCGCTCGAGGGCCGCGTCGCGCCCCCGCACGTACCAGATGCCGATCAGGCCGAGCCCGGCGCCGGCCAGGCAGGTCCACACCCACCAGGCATGCCCGTGGTCGTCGAACCAGCCGTAGAAGGGCAGCTGCGCCAGGAAGAGGACGAACCACAGGACGGTGCCGCCGACGATGGTCGGAACCACGGGGCCCTCCAGGGGCTCCGGTGCCTCGTGCGTGGGTGTCCACTTCGTCATGCGTACAGCTTACGAGGCGCCCGGCGGCGGTCCGACGGGGCGCCGCCACCCCGGGTCTACGCGCGGAGATAGCGATCAGGGGCTCATACGTTCATACTGAACCCGTTTGTCTCTGACCGCTTTCATTCGTAGGAAACACCAATAAGGCCGTGGGGGAACCTGTTGGTGATGAGGTCCTCGCATGCCCACCTCGGCCTCCGCCAAGGTCCCCCCGTCCCCCGAGTCGCCGGAAGACCGGCGGCCCCCGCAGAACGGACTCGACCGCTACTTCAAGATCTCCGAGCGCGGCAGCACCCTGTCCCGTGAGATCCGCGGCGGCTTCGCCACCTTCTTCGCGATGGCCTACATCATCGTGCTGAACCCGATCATCCTGGGCAGTGCGAAGGACATGTACGGCAACCAGCTCGACAACGGTCAGCTGGTCACCGCGACCGCCCTCACGGCGGCCTTCACCACGCTCCTGATGGGCGTCATCGGCAACGTCCCGATCGCGCTCGCCGCCGGTCTCGGCGTGAACTCCGTCGTCGCCCTCCAGCTCGCCCCGCGGATGTCCTGGCCGGACGCCATGGGCATGGTGGTGCTGGCCGGTTTCGTCGTGATGCTGCTGGTCGCCACCGGCCTGCGCGAGCGCGTCATGAATGCCGTGCCCCACAGCCTGCGCAAGGCCATCGCGATCGGTATCGGCCTGTTCATCCTGCTGATCGGCCTGGTCGACTCCGGGTTCGTCACCCGCATGCCGGACGCCGCCCAGACCACCGTCCCGCTCCAGCTGGGCACGGGCGGGCACCTGCTCGGCTGGCCCGTGCTGGTCTTCGTCCTCGGTGTGCTGCTCACCCTGGCGCTGATCGTCCGCAAGACCCCCGGCGCGATCCTGATCTCGATCGTCGTGATGACCGTCGTGGCGATGGTCATCAATCTGATCGCGGACGTCCCCTCCTGGGGCCTGACCACCCCCGAGTGGCCCGGCAACCCGGTCGCCACCCCGGACTTCGGCCTGGTCGGCGAGGTCAGCCTGTTCGGCGGGTTCGAGAAGGTCGGCATCCTGACCGGCGTGCTGTTCGTGTTCACCGTCCTGCTGTCGTGCTTCTTCGACGCGATGGGCACGATCATGGCGGTCAGCGACGAGGCGAAGCTGACCGACGGTGAGGGCCAGATGCCGGGCATCAACAAGGTCCTGTTCGTCGACGGCATCGCGGTCGCCACCGGCGGCGCCAGCTCCGCGTCGGCGACGACCTGCTTCGTGGAGTCCACGGCCGGCGTCGGCGAGGGCGCGCGCACCGGCTTCGCGAACATCGTCAGCGGCGGGCTGTTCGCCCTGGCCCTGTTCCTCACGCCGGTCGCCACGATGGTGCCGTCCCAGGCGGCCACCCCGGCGCTGGTCGCGGTCGGCTTCCTGATCCTGGCCGGTTCGATCCGGGAGATCGACTGGAACGACTTCACGATCGCCATCCCGGCGTTCCTGACGATGCTGATGATGCCGTTCACCTACTCGATCACCAACGGCATCGGCATGGGCTTCATCGCCTTCTCGGTGCTGCGCCTGGCCGTCGGGCGGGGCCGCGAGGTGCCGGTCACGATGTACGCGGTGTCGGCGGTGTTCGCCTTCTACTACCTGATGCCGGCCCTGGGCCTGACGTGACCCGTGCGGGGCACGCTCACGTGACCCCGTAGAACCGTTCCGTCTCCTCCACGGCGGACTGGAACCGCTCGTCGAAGTCATCACGGATGAGCGTCCGGACGACATAGTCCTGGACGCTCATTCCTCTTTTCGCCGCATGGTGCCGGAGCCGGTCGAGCAGCTCCCCGTCTATCCGCAGGCTGAGCACGCTGGTCCCCATGGGCACGAGGGTCGCCCCCGCTCACCGGGTGATGCTCCGATTTCCGGAAACGACTCACTCGTACGGGTGAACTGCGGGTTTCAGTGGCGGGCGTCACGGGCACGCGGGCGCTTGTGCGGTGGTATTTCGCCAGACTAATGAGTTACGCTAAGGAACATGCCGGACCTCAAGCATGGCGACGACGCCGCCGCCGTGAACTCCCTGCGCTCCGCCGTGATGCGGTTGTCCCGTCGGCTCAAGCACCAGCGGGTCGACGAGTCGCTCAGTCCGACCGAGATGTCGGTACTGGGCACCCTGTCCAACTGCGGCAGCGCGACCCCGGGCGAGCTGGCCCGCAAGGAACACGTCCAGCCGCCGTCGATGACCCGCATCGTGGCGCTGCTGGAGGCGAAGGGGCTGGTCCGGCTGGAGCCGCATCCCGAGGACCGGCGCCAGAAGGTCGTGACGCAGACCGAGCAGGCCGTGGTGATGCTCGAGGAGAGCCGCCGCAAGCGGAACGCGTTCCTGGCCACGCTGGTCGAGGGACTCGACGAGGAGGAGTGGGCGGCCCTGCGTGCCGCCGCCCCCGTGCTCGAGAAGCTGGCCCACGTGTAAGCAGCACCGACGAGGAGGCGAACCCTTTTGAGTACGGGACCCGGAGCAGCTTCCGCCCCCGCACCCGACGGCCACGACGACCCGACCACCCCCGGCACTCGTCGTAAGACCTCGATGTTCGCCTCCCTGAAGGTCAGGAACTACCGCCTGTTCTTCACGGGCCAGGTCGTCTCGAACATCGGCACCTGGATGCAGCGCATCGCCCAGGACTGGCTGGTGCTGAGCCTCACCGGCTCCTCGGCCGCCGTCGGCATCACCACCGCCCTGCAGTTCCTGCCGATGCTGCTCTTCGGCCTCTACGGCGGTGTCCTCGTCGACCGCCTGCGCAAGCGCCCCGCGCTGCTGGTCACGCAGTCCTCGATGGCGGTGACCGCGCTCTTCCTCGCCGTCCTCACCCTCACGGGCCACGTGCAGGTCTGGCACGTCTACGTCGCCGCCTTCGCGATGGGCCTGGCCACCGTGGTCGACAACCCGGCCCGCCAGTCCTTCGTCGCCGAGCTGGTCGGCCGCGACCAGCTCCAGAACGCGGTCAGCCTCAACTCGGCCAACTTCCAGTCCGCCCGCCTGGTCGGCCCCGCCGTCGCCGGTCTGATGATCACCGGGGTGGGCACCGGCTGGGCGTTCCTCGCCAACGGCCTGTCCTTCGTCGCGCCGCTCAGCTGCCTGCTGCTGATGCGCGCCCGCGAGCTGCACGCCGTCGAGCGCACGCCGCGCGGCAAGGGCCAGCTGCGGGAGGGCCTGCACTACGTCGCCGGACGCCCCGAGCTGATCTGGACGATCGTGCTGGTCGGCTTCATCGGCACCTTCGGCTTCAACTTCCCGGTCTTCCTGTCCGCCTTCGCCGACGACGTCTTCGAGGCGGGCGCCGGAGCCTACAGCCTCTTCAACACCCTCATGGCCGTCGGCTCCCTGGCCGGTGCCCTGCTCGCCGCCCGGCGCGGCACGGCCCGTCTGCGCGTGCTGATCGCGGCGGCGCTCGCCTTCGGCGCCCTGGAGATGGTGGCGGCGACGGCACCCGAGCTGTGGCTGTTCGCGCTGCTGATGGTCCCGATCGGCGTCTTCAGCATGACGGTCAACGTCACCGCCAACACCAGCATTCAGATGTCCACCGACCCGGCCATGCGGGGCCGCGTCATGGCCCTCTACATGATGGTCTTCCTCGGCGGCTCCCCGGTCGGCGCCCCGATCGTCGGCTGGGTCACCGACACCTACGGCGCCCGGGCGGGCTTCGCCGCGGGCGGCGCGGTGGCGGCGACGGCCGCGCTCGTCATCGGCCTGATCCTGGCCCGCGTCGGCAACCTGCGCCTGTCGGTGGGCTGGCACCGGGGACACCCGCAGGTCCGCTTCGTGCCGCGGGAACGGCGGGAGGAGCTGGCGCGGGCGGCGTAGCAGCCGGGCGGTACGGGGTCTGACAGGGTGATGCCATGAGACTGTTCGCCGCCGTACTGCCCCCCGAGGACGTCACCGCCGCCCTCGCCGTCGAGGTGGCGGCGCTGAAGAGGCTGCCCGGTGCGGAGGAGCTGCGCTGGACCGGCCGCCCCGGCTGGCACTTCACGCTCGCCTTCTACGGCGAGGTCGACGACGACGTCGTGCCGGACCTGTCGGCCCGCCTGGAGCGGGCGGCGCACCGCACCGCGCCCTTCCGGCTGGCGCTGCGCGGCGGCGGGCAGTTCGGGCACGGGCGGGCCCTGTGGGCTGGGGCGGACGGGGACCTGGCGACGCTGCGGTTGCTCGCGGACCGCGCGGAGTCGGCGGGGCGCAAGGCGGGCGTCGAGATGGGGGAGCACCGGCGCTACAAGCCCCACCTGACGGTGGCCCGCAGCCGGGACGCGTACGACGCGCGGCCGTACGTCGACGCCCTGGACGGCTTCACCGGTCCCGCCTGGACGGTGACCGACCTCGCGCTGGTGCGCAGCAACCTGCCGAGGTCCGGGATGCCGGGCGAGCAGCCCCGTTACGAGACGGTCGCCCGCAGCCCGCTCGGCGCTTCCGGTTAGGCTCGGGGACGTGGACCCGAAGACCCGTAACCGGATCATGGCCGGTGTGCTCGTGCTGATGCTCGTGGTGGTGGCGGTGGCGGCGGCCCTCGGCTGACCGGGCCGTGGGCGGCCGCCGCCCCGCTCACCACGTCATCGCGCTGCCCGCTCGGCTACCAGGCGAACGCCTCCGGCGAGGGCCCCGGCCCCGGGAAGATCTCGTCCAGCCCGGTCAGCAGCTCGTCCGACAGCTCCAGCTCCACGGCCCGCAGCGCCGACGTGAGCTGTTCGGCGGTGCGCGGGCCGACGATCGGGCCGGTCACGCCGGGCCGGGTCAGCAGCCAGGCCAGCGCGGCCTCGCCGGGCTCGACGCCGTGCTTGTCGAGCAGGTCCTCGTACGCCTGGATCTGCGACCGCTTGGCGGGGTCGGCCAGGGTGTCGGCCGCCCGGCCGGAGGCGCGGCGCCCGCCCTGGACCTCCTTCTTGATCACGCCGCCGAGCAGTCCGCCGTGCAGTGGCGACCACGGGATGACGCCGAGGCCGTAGTCCTGCGCGGCCGGGATGACCTCCATCTCGGCGCGGCGCTCGGCCAGGTTGTACAGGCACTGCTCGCTGACCAGCCCGATGGTGCCGCCGCGCCGGGCGGCGGTCTCGTTGGCCTGGGCGATCTTGTAGCCCGGGAAGTTCGACGACCCGGCGTACAGCACCTTGCCCTGCTGCACCAGCGTGTCGACGGCCTGCCAGATCTCGTCGAAACCGGTGGCGCGGTCGATGTGGTGGAACTGGTACAGATCGATGTGGTCGGTCCGGAGCCGCTTCAGGCTGGCGTCGACCGCCCGCCGGATGTTCACGGCGGACAGCTTGTCGTGGTTGGGCCACGCCTCGCCGTCGGCGCCCATGTTGCCGTACACCTTGGTGGCGATCACGGTCCTGTCGCGTCGGTCGCCGCCCTTGGCGAACCAGTTGCCGATGATCTCCTCGGTACGGCCCTTGTTCTCGCCCCAGCCGTACACGTTGGCGGTGTCGAAGAAGTTGATGCCGGCGTCCAGCGCCGCGTCCATGATGGCGTGGCTGTCGGCCTCGCCGGTCTGCGGGCCGAAGTTCATCGTCCCGAGGACGAGCCGGCTGACCTTGAGTCCTGTGCGTCCGAGCTGCGTGTACTCCATGGTCCCCAAGCCAACGGCTTGGAGTGCGCTCCAGGCAAGCGGGTTCGGTCGGTCAGTCGCGGGGGAAGGTGTCGGTCCGAAGGGTGAGGCCGAGGACGGTGCCGGTGAGGTCCAGTTCCTGTCCGAAGGCGACGCGGGTCTCGGTGGTGTAGTCGCCGTCCTTGGGGTGCGTGAAGATGTGGCAGCGGCCCTGGTACGGGTCGGCGATGAGGTAGAGGGGGACCTCGGCGGTGGCGTAGGCGAGCTTCTTGGGGCCGTAGTCGTTGGCTGCGGTGCCTTGGGAGATGACCTCGGCCACGAACTCGACGTCCTGGTACTGCCAGTGGCCCGTTTCGTCCTGCTCCGCGCCGTCGCGGAGCTTGGCCACGTCCGGGCAGAAGCCGTTCTCGGGGCCCGGGAAGTCGATGCGGACGTCCGAGAGGACCAATACGTCCATACCGAAACGGTCCTCGATGGCCCGTACGATCCGCCGGATGATTGCCCAATGCGTGTCGCGCTGCGGTGTCATGTAGACGTTGCCCTCGACGATCTCGACCCGGAATCCTTCGGGGACGGGCATCCGCTCCAGCCGCTTGAACCACTCGTCCAAGCACTCCGTGTTGGCGTCGGCCATGGCGATCCTGTCGTCTACGACGGTCATCGTGGCGCTCCTCCCCGGCTGCCCCAACGACGGTTGCAGCCGCGCGGTACAACGATACGCACGGCGACCGGGACACGGGAGGACGCGCATATGCCAGAGGTGCGGGCTCCTACGAGGAGGCGGAGTAGGGCCCGCCCAGCCCCCACTCCTCGTGCAGGGCCTGCGCGAAGGCGCCCGCGATCCGGTGCTCGCCGCTCTCGTTGGGGTGCGTGCCGTCGTAGGTGTCCGTGTGGAAGTCGTACGCCGTCGGCGGCGGGACGAGCAGCAGCGGGGAGCCGGGGGCGTCGAGGTCGGCGACCGTCTTCGCGAGGAGGTCGTTGAAGTGGGCGACCTGCCCGGCGAAGGTCTCGTCGGCGTCCACCCGGATGTTGTGCAGCACCGGCATCACGGCCATGCGCACGCGCGGGTTCGCCGAGCGGGCGTCCGCGACGAAGGCGCGGACGTTGGCGGCGGTCTGCTCGGCGTTGGTGTAGAAGCCGAGGTCGATGAGGCCGAGGGAGACCAGGAGCACGTCCGCGCGGCAGGCGCGTACCGTCCCGGCGATGACCGGGGTCATGTGGTGCCAGCCCTCGCCCCAGCCGGCCAGGTGCGCGCGGGGGAAGTCCGGGTCGGCGTAGGCGTAGGAGACCGGCTCGTCCGTCGACGGGTCGTGCAGTGTCTCGCGCGGGCCCACGAACGTGATGGGCCGGCCGCAGGAGTCGCGCAGGTGCTGCCACAGACGGTAGCGCCACGTGTGTTCGCCTGCGCTCCCGATCGTCATGGAGTCACCGACGAACATGAACCTGAGCATCCGCTCATCATGGACGATGCAGGGACGGTGCGCCTGACCGTCGCTATGTGAGCCCGGCCACGCAGCGTGACCGCCACCGTGAACGGCCGCGCGGGATGGCAGGCTTGGCGCATGCGCCGATCTCTCGCCCTCCTCGCCTCGGCCCTCCTCGTGGGTGCGTTCGCCGTGCCCGCCTCCGCCGCCGACGGGGACGACGGGAGCGACGGCTTCACGATCAAGGACCCGCGCATCACCGAGTCCAGCGGCCTCGCCGCCTCCCGCCTCCACCCCGGCGTCTACTGGACGCACAACGACCAGGACAACGGCCCCTACCTGTACGCCGTGGACGGCTCCACCGGCGAGACCGTCGCGCGCGTCGCCCTCTCCGGCGTGGGCACGCCCAGGGACGTCGAGGCGATCTCCATCGGCCCCGGCAACAAGATCTTCGTCGGCGACATCGGCGACAACCTCGGCGGCACCTGGCCGTACGTGTGGATCTACGAGCTGCCCGAGCCGACGGAGCTGAAGGACCAGACGGTCCAGGCGACCCAGTACGTCGTGAAGTACGCGGACGGCGCGCGCGACGCCGAGTCGATGGCCGTCCACCCGAAGACCGGGCGGGTGTACATCATCGACAAGAACGAGGACGGCGGACACCTGTACGAGGGCCCCGAGAAGCTCTCCGCCTCCGGCACCAACGTCTTCCGGCGCGCCGCCCCCGTCGAACTCTGGGCCACCGACGCCGCCTTCTCCCCGGACGGGAAGACGCTCGCCGTGCGCGGCTACCTCGGGGGCATCTGGTACGACTGGAACGGCGGGAAGATCCAGCGCAAGGGGCGGATCAGCGTGCCGCTGGGGCAGGGCGAGTCCGTCACCTACACCCCCGACGGTGGGAAGCTGCTGCTCGGCATGGAGGGGACGAACAGTCCGGTCAAGGCCGAGGACGCGCCGGGGGGCGGTAGCGGCGGGTCCGGCGGGGGCGGCTCCGACGCCCCGGGCGGGGGAGACGACGGCGTCGGCGGTCCGGGCGGTGACACGCTCAAGGTCGGTGCGGTCGGGCTGCTCGTCGCATGCGCCGTCCTGTTCGGCCTACGACGGGTGTTCCGCCGCCGCTGACCGGTCCGTGGTGGCCCCGTCCGCCGCGCGCCGCGCGGCCACCAGCACCTCCAGCCCGTCCAGGATGCGCCGCAGCCCGAACTCGAAGTGGTCGAAGCCGGTGCCGAAGGCGTCCTCGGAGAGGGAGGCCAGTACGGGGTAGCGACCGCTGGTCATGGCCTTCACCAGCACCGGTTCCTGGGCCTGCCAGAACTGCGCGTCGGTGAGGCCCGAGGTGCGTTCCGCCTCCTCCTGGTACACCTGCGTGCGGGCGGCCCCGACGACGTATCCGTCGATCAGGACGATCGCCGAGACCAGCTCGGGGTCGGTCAGGCCCATCGGCTTGATCCGGGCGAGCACCTTCTCCATGCCGTCCAGCGCGCTCGGGCCCAGGATCGGGCGGGACTGGTTGACCTCCAGCAGCCAGGTGTGGCGGCGGTAGAGGGCGAGGGTCGCGTGGCCGAGCGCCTCCAGTGCCGAACGCCAGTCGCCGTCGCCGAGGTCGCCGGGGTCCTCGGAGGGGCGCTGCACGCGGTCCAGCATGAGGTCGAGGAGTTCGGCCTTGCCGGGGACGTAGCGGTACAGGGACATGGTGCCGGTGCCCAGCTCGGTGGCGATGCGGCGCATCGAGACGGCGCCGAGCCCGTCCCGGTCGGCGACCTCGACGGCCGCCTCCACGATCCGCTCCAGCGTCAGCCCCGGCTTGGGCCCACGGCTGGGCCGTCGGCCGGTGTCCCACAACAGTTCCATGGTGCGGTTGACGTCACCGCTGCCACTGGTCTCCGTACCGCTTGCCATGGGGTCAGTGTAGGTCCGCGGCAAAAAACTGGGTACGGTGTACGCGCAATCGGGTACGGTGTACTCAGTTAAGGAGTGAGAGGGGGACCACCCATGAGCGACGGATACGCGGTACGGGCCGAGGGGCTGGAGAAGCGGTACGGCGACAAGCGCGCCCTCGACGGCTTCGACCTGGCCGTCCGCGAGGGCACCGTGCACGGGCTGCTGGGACCGAACGGCGCGGGCAAGACCACGGCCGTGCGCATCCTGTCCACGCTGATCCGGCTGGACGGGGGACGGGCCGAGGTCGCCGGCCTCGACGTCGCCCGGCAGGCCCGTGAGGTACGGGCGCGGATCGGCCTCACCGGCCAGTACGCGGCCGTGGACGAGGTGCTCACCGGCCGGCAGAACCTGGAGATGTTCGGGCGGCTGTTCCACCTGGGCGGCCGGCGCGCCCGCGCCCGTGCCGTCGAGCTGCTGGAGCAGTTCGACCTGACCGACGCCGCCGACCGGGGCGTCGGCAAGTACAGCGGCGGCATGCGGCGCCGCCTCGACCTGGCCGCCTCGATGATCCTCGCCCCGTCCGTGCTGTTCCTGGACGAGCCGACGACGGGCCTGGACCCGCGCAGCCGCGGCGAGGTCTGGGACTCCGTGCGGGCCCTGGTGGCGAACGGCACGACGGTGCTGCTGACCACGCAGTACCTGGAGGAGGCCGACAAGCTGGCCTCCCGCATCACCGTCATCGACCGGGGCCGGGCCATCGCCGACGACACCCCGGACGGGCTGAAGAACCTGGTCGGCGGCGACCGGATCGATGTCGTGGTGGCCGAGCGGTCCGAGATCCCGCGGGCGGTGAAGACGGTCGCCCGGGTCTGCCAGGGCGAACCCGAGACCGACGAGGAGACGCGGCGCGTGCACGCCCCGGTCGCCGACCGGGTGGCCGCGCTGACGGAGGTCGCCCGCACCCTCCAGGACGAGGGCGTCGCCGTGGAGGACATCGGGCTGCGCAGGCCCAGCCTGGACGACGTGTTCCTGCGCCTGACCGGACACCGTACGAGCACGGAGCCCGCGCGGCATGTGGACAAGGAGGCGGTGGCGGCATGAGCGCCCTCGACCCGACGACGACCCCGACCGCCGATCGCGGCCGCCTCTACTGGCTCCTCGCCGACTGCGGCAACATCGTCCGCCGCGGCCTGACCCACTACCAGCGCCAGCCCGTCAACATCGCCTGGCAGCTGGGCTTCCCGATCCTCTCCGTCCTCCTCTACGGCTATGTCTTCGGCAGCGCGATGACCGTGCCCGGCGGCGGGGACTACAAGGACTTCCTGATGCCCGGCATGTTCGTGATGACCATGGCCTTCGGCTTCATCAACACCGCGACGGTCGTCGTCTACGACTCCACCAAGGGCGTCATCGACCGCTTCCGCTCCATGCCGATGTCGTCGTCGGCGGTGGTGGCCGGGCGGGGGGTCACGGATCTGGTCGTCGCCTGCGCCGAGCTGGCCATCATGATGCTGACGGCCCTGGCCATGGGCTGGCGGCCGGACGGCGGCTGGGGATTCCTGGCCGCGTTCGGACTGCTGCTGTGGCTGCGGTTCGCGCTGATCTGGATCGGCGTGTGGCTGGGCCTCCTGGTCCCCAACCCGGAGGCGGCGGGCGGCCTGTTCGCCGTGGCCTTCCCCCTCACGATGATCTCCAGCATCTTCGTCGCCCCGCAGCTCATGCCGGACTGGCTGGGCTGGGTGGCCGCCTGGAACCCGATCTCCTCCACGGCCGCGGCCGCCCGCGACCTGTTCGGCACCCCGGCCGGCGGCGGCGACTCCTGGGTCGAGCAGCACGCGCTGCTGATGGCGGGGGTGTGGCCGGTGATCCTGACGGCGATCTTCCTGCCGCTGGCGGTGCGGAGGTTCCAGCGGCTGAGCCGGTAGGTCTCACTCCGGCAGGAGGCAGGGCAGGGGGTGGGACCTGCCGCCCGGGGAGCAAGCCACCAGGGCGACGGAGAGGAAGGCGGGACGTTCGAGGTAGTAGCCCAGCGACACGTCCCCGCCCCGCTCCAGCCGTGCCTCCGCCGACGCGACGAGGGCGGCCATGCGTAGATCGTCAGGCCGGCCGCCGAACAGTAAGCGGGGCGCGTACTCGGCCAGGCGGACACGGAGCCACGCCGCGGCGACCCGCGGGTCCGTCCAGGTACCCCGCACCTGGGCGGTCGGCTTCCGGCGGGTGGCGGCTCGGGATGCGGTGGGCGCCGCAGGGCCTCCTGCCGCCCGGGCGCCTGGAGCGTACGGGCCCCGTCAGGGCCTGGGCAGGGGCAGGCCGGTCATCTGCGTGCCGCAGGTGCTGCCCGCCGTCGTACACATGCAGGGTGAACGTCTCCGGCCCCGGACGGCCGGCGTCGAGGGGGACTGGATGTCCCGCCTCGCCCGCAGTACGCCCGGTTGAAGAAGGATTGTCTCCCTGTGGACGGGTCTGCGGCAGTCAGCTCGCCGGGGCTACCGCACCCACGCCTGCACGATCAGCGTTCCGAGGTTCGTCGGCTCCGGCGCTTCGAGCACCTTCGAGTGGACCTCCAGGAACCCGGCGTTGCGCAGGACTCCCTCCCACATCTCGGGCGAGTACGCCCACCGCTGCACCGGCAGGACCCGGCCCCGGAAGCCGTTGCCGTACATGCCCTGGGCCCCGTAGCAGCCGTCGACGGGCGGGGCGCAGGCGAGGACGAGGACGCCCTTGTCCGTCAGGTGCTCGCGTACCGGCTCCAGCCACAGCCGGGGGTCGGTAAACCACAGAGCGCCCCAGTCGGAGAAGATCGCGTCGTACTTCTTCTCGGTGCCGGCGAGGTAGGTGAGGACGTCGGAGCACACGAACTCCGCGCCGTCCTCGGGCCACCGCTGGCGGGCGTGCTCGATCTGGACGGGCGAGAGGTCAACGCCCGTGGCCTGGATGCCCTTGCGGGCGAGGTAGGCGGTGGCGTCGCCGGTTCCGCAGCCCAGCTCCAGGGTGGTTTCCGGCTGGCCGAGCAGTTCCTCGCCGGGGCCGTGCCGGTCGTACTGTGTCCACCCGAACCCGCGCTCCCGTGACTCCTCGACAGTGATCGGGTTCTCGGCGTACCTGTTCCAGTAGGTCTCAAGGTCCATGCCCGCGACGCTATCGACGCGACCACCTTGATCACCTGGTTTCTCCATGTTTCCACCGCTTCGTCCACAGCGGAGGCCGCCGCCCCAACGGGGCTGCGGCCTCCCTCAGTTCACGGCTCAGTGGCAGCCGCTCTGCGTCCGCGACGAGCACGGCGTGCAGTTCGTGGCGTCCTTCTCCCACAGCGGCACGTCGATCTCGAAGCCGAACGCGGCGACGGCTTCGGCGGTCCGCATGACGCTGCCGTCGTTCTTGCGGTCGATGAACGGGATGTGGTCGAGGAACTGCCCGTAGTGTTTCTGGCAGAACTCGCGGTAGATCTTCGTGTCGAGGATGAGCTGATGCACGCCCTCGTCGACCAACTCACCGCAGCCCAGGCCCGGGGCGCCGGACTGCATGGCGGTGATGAGGTAGGCGATGGCCTGGCCGAAGACGCGCTCGGCCATGACGGTGTCCCAGGTGTGGTGGTCGCGGACCAGGAGCGCGATCTCCCGGTCCCACACCTCGGGCGACACGTAGTCGCGCGGGTTGCGGGTGATGGTCGGTGTTGCCACTGTGCCCTCCGGTTGTTCGTACGGACGGGTAGGTGGTTCCGAGCTGCACCGGAGCGTCGCCGAGGCTCCGGTGCCTGCCGCCCCGTTGCGCAACTGCCAGGAACGGTTGACCGGGGCGGAGTCTTGCTGCACCCGGGGCGGGGGCCAGTCGGGCCGGTGGGAACGGTCAGAAGTCGTTCCCCGCCTCAGGTGGGCCTGTGAGCCGGCGCCTCAGCCGAGGAGGCCGGCGGCCGTCTTCTCCAACAGGGCCGCGCTGGCGGCCGTGTCGTGGCTCAGGGCGAGAGACTGGTGCGGGAGTCCGGCGAGCCGGTCGGCGAGGTGCGGGTCTCCGCCCGTCAGGGGCAGCAGCCCGAACACGTCCAGGTAGCGGTCCTCGGTGCCGGCCGTGAAGAAGTCCGCCTCGCCGAGCCGGCGGGCCTCGCCGGTCAGCCCCGGTTCGCCGCCGGGGGTGATCTGCGGGAACAGCAGGCCGGCGGCCGTACCCTCGGTGGCGAGGGGCATACCGAGCCACGAGTCGAGCTGGTCGGGGAAGAACTGCGGCTTCATCTCCTTGCCGTTCGCCTTCCACAGGGGCTCTCGGCGGCCCTCCAGGAGGGCGTCTGTGACGCGCTGGTCCTGGGTGGGGTGCATGGCCTCGCCGTCCCGCAGACGGGCCGCTACGGGCTCGAAGAGGCCGAGGGAGTCGAGGAGGCCGAAGCCGAACGCGGCGGCCGATGGCCAGGGCAGCACCCGCACGCGGCCGTCCTCGACGCGGGCAAAGACGCGGTCGTTGGCGAGGAGACGCCACCCGCCGACCCGAGCCAGGAGGAACGCAGTGGTGGTCTTGCCCGCACCCTTGTCACCGAGGGCCAGCAGCGTCGCCCCGTCGTCGCGGGTGACGGCGGAGGCGTGGAGGATCTGCCAGCCGTCCACGACGAGCATTCCGCGTACGAGTTCGCGGGCGAGCCGGGCGGCGGCCGTCGCCAGGGCGGTCTCGTCGGAGCCGTCGATCCGCAGGCGGCGGATCGAGGAGTCCCATTGGTAGGCGAGCCGGGCGGCGGACTGCACGGCCAGCACCGTGCCGTCGTCGCCCCGGCTGTACTTGATTGGCGAGCCCGCGTAGTCGGCCTCGCCCGGGTCGCCGCCGAGGACGGCTTCGGCGAGGGCCGTGTACTCGCCGGGGTCGATGTCGGCCGACACCACCGGCCCGGTGACGGGCGGCTTGGCGGGTGCCGCGTTCCACCACGAGCCGAAGTAGCGGGCCGCCCAGTCGGTCACCGCGGCCGTGTGGCTGATGACGGTGACGGTCTGGCCGTCGGCCGTGGCGATGCGGGTGGCAGTGCGGTCGGTCATGAGTGCTGGGTCTCCTTGGTGATGGTGTCGTATGCGGTGCGGAGCTTGGCGGCGGCGGCCTGGAGCTGCACGGCCTCCGTCGCGTCGAGCGGGGGAAGGCACACGGTGGGGGTGCCAGCGGTGAACCGCAACGGCATTCCGTACCAGTCGCCCCGCCATGGGGCGGTCAGTTCGATCACACCGTCCACACGGCTCAGGGTGTGGGCGAGGGCGGAGACGGCGGCCCCGGCCGGGCCGGACCGGGTGCGGCCTATGCCGGTGTTGATGCGGCGCGGCCGTCGCGTGAGTTCGTGGCGGATCTGCTCGACCGGCACGGCAACGGGCCGCCCGTTCACGGTGGTGGAGGACGCGCAGATCACCGCCTGGTCGCCGTGTTCGCCGATGACGTGTCCGGCCACCGACCCGACCGGCACGTCCAGGAGCCGGGCGAGGGTGAGCCGGTAGCGGGCGGTGTCGGTGCTGGAGCCCACCCCGAACACCCGGCCACAGCCGGACGTGGCGGCGAACAGCCGGGTCATGACGTCGACCGGGTTCGTCACCATCACCACCACGCCGGCATAGCCGGCGAGCTGGCGGCCGAGGGCGGCGATCAGGGGCGCGTTCGCCTCCAGGCCGGCCATGCGGACATCGGCTGTCGCGGTGTTGGTGAACACGGCCCTCGGGCACACCACGATCGCGTCGCAGCCGCGCATGCCGGCCGGGGTGGTGTGAACCGCCCGGACGTGTGAGCCGGTGACCTGCCCCATGTCCTCCAGATCGGTGACCAGCGAGGCCGCCGTGCGGCCGCTGCCCGAGGTGACCATCACGGTGTCGCACCAGCCGGACGCGGCGAGGAGCGTGCCGATGGTCTGGCCGACGGCCCCGGCGCCGATCAGTCCCACGGCGGTCATGAGGCGGCCGCCTTCGCCGCGTTGTCCAGGGCGAGGCGCCACACGCTGCGGGCGTCCCGGAACGACACCAGAGCGGCCGTGGACCGGTCGAGCATGTCGCACACCGCCCTCGCCCGGCCGGCCACGGCGACGGCGTGCGGGGCAAGCGGCAGGCCCGGCGGGGCCGGGTCGTCGGCCGGACGCCCGCGGTGCAGGTGCTGCCGTTCAGCGCTGGTGTCCTGGTCGGCTACACCCCTGCCTTCTCATCCTTCAGCTTCGACGAGGAGCCGACGGTCGAAGCGGTCACCATGGACAATCTGCGCGGCACATCCGTCCTTGAAGCGCCCGAGGACCTTGCCGCTTACGCCAATGCGTTCGACCTACTACGATCGTCGGCGTTGGCGCCGGATGCGAGCGCGAAGCTCATCCGGGGCATACTGCGGAGCTTGAAGGAAGACACATCGTGACCGAGGTCGCTAGCCCCTTCTGGAAGTCCTCGTACTCGGGCCAGGAGAACAACTGCGTCGAGGTCGCCGACACCGCCCCCGGTGGCCGGGCCGTCCGCGACAGCAAGCGGCAGGACGGTGGTCCCCTGCTCACCGTCTCCCGGGAGAGCTGGGCCGCGTTCCTGACGCAGTTCGGACAGTAGGCGACAGCACGTGAAAGGGCGCCCGGCGGATCGCCGGGCGCCCCTCATCGTCGTACGACGGCTGTCGCTACAGCTTCTCGATCACGTAGTCGACGCACTTCGTGAGCGCCTCGACGTCCGCAGGGTCGATCGCCGGGAACATCGCGACGCGCAGCTGGTTGCGGCCGAGCTTGCGGTACGGCTCGGTGTCCACGACGCCGTTGGCGCGCAGCACCTTGGCGACGGCGGCGGCGTCGATGTCGTCGGAGAAGTCGATGGTGCCGATGACCTGGGACCGCTTGGCCGGGTCCGAGACGAACGGGGTGGCGTACTTGGCCTCCTCCGCCCAGGAGTACAGGCGGGACGAGGAGTCCTTGGTGCGCGCGGTGGTGAAGTCCAGGCCGCCCTGGCCGTTCATCCACTCCAGCTGCTCGCCCAGGAGGAAGAGCGTGGCGAGGGCCGGGGTGTTGTACGTCTGGTTCTTGCGGGAGTTGTCGATCGCGGTCGGCAGCGAGAAGAACTCCGGGACGTGGCGGCCGGACGCGTGGACCCGCTCGGCGCGCTCGATGGCGGCCGGGGAGAAGACGCCGATCCACAGGCCGCCGTCGGAGGCGAAGGACTTCTGCGGGGCGAAGTAGTAGACGTCGGTCTCGGCGATGTCGACCGGCAGACCGCCGGCGCCGGACGTCGCGTCGACCAGCACGAGGGAGCCCTCGTCCGCGCCGGCGACCCGCTTGATCGGCATGGCGACGCCGGTCGAGGTCTCATTGTGGGTGAACGCGTACACGTCGACGCCGGCCTCGGCGTGCGCCTCGGGGTGCGTGCCCGGGTCGGCGGAGACGACGGTCGGCTCGGCCAGCCAGGGCGCCAGCTTGGCGGCCTTGGCGAACTTGGAGGAGAACTCGCCGAACGTGAGGTGCTGCGACTTGTTCTCAATCAGACCGTGGGTCGCGATGTCCCAGAACGCGGTGGAGCCGCCGTTGCCGAGGACCACCTCGTAGCCGTCGGGCAGCCGGAACAGCTCGGAGATGCCCTCACGGACCTTGCCGACCAGGTTCTTGACGGGGGCCTGGCGGTGGGAGGTGCCGAGCAGGGACGTACCGGTGGCGGCCAGGGCGTCCAGCGCCTCCACCCGCACCTTGGAGGGACCCGCGCCGAATCGACCGTCCGCGGGCTTGATGTCAGCAGGAATCTGGATCTCAGCCACGTGCCGGAGCGTATCCCGTCGGCCAAACCGGACGGAGACATGTCCGTCCGATGAGACGAGATCTCCGTCTTGCGGACCTGTGCCAAGCCACAAGCGCTCATGCTGGACGCATGACCGATCTGGAGGCAGCACTGCGCAGGGCCGTCCGCGGCGAGGTCGGATTCGACGTCACGTCCCGGGCGCTGACCACCATGGACGCGTCCAACTACCGCCGGGTGCCGCTCGGCGTGGTGGCGCCGAGAGACGCCGACGACGTGGCGGCCGTACTGGAGGTGTGCCGGGCGCACGGGACGCCGGTCGTCGCGAGAGGCGGCGGCACGTCGATCGCCGGCCAGGCGACCGGCACGGGCGTGGTCCTCGACTTCACCCGGCACATGAACCGGCTGGTCGCCCTGGACCCGGAGGCGCGTACGGCCGTCGTCCAGCCGGGCCTGGTCCTGGACCGCCTCCAGGAGGCCGCCGCCCCGCACGGCCTGCGCTTCGGCCCCGACCCCTCCACCCACAGCCGCTGCACCCTCGGCGGCATGATCGGCAACAACTCGTGCGGCTCCCACTCGGTGGCGTGGGGCACGACGGCGGACAGCGTGCGCGAGCTGACGGTGCTCACGGCACGCGGGCGGTCCCTGCGGCCGGGGCAGGACTGGGCCGGGGCGCCGGAGGGACTGCGTGAGCTGGTCGACGGCGACCTGGCCCGCCTGCGCACCGGCTTCCCGGACCTCCCCCGCCGCATCTCCGGCTACGCGCTGGACGCGCTGCTGCCGGAGCGGGGTGCCGACGTGGCCCGCTCCTTCTGCGGCTCGGAGGGCACGCTGGGCGTGCTGACGGAGGCGGTGGTGCGGCTGGTCGAGGCCCCGCGGGCACGTGCGCTGGCGGTCCTCGGGTACGCCGACGAGGCGGGCGCGGCGGAGGCGGCGGCCGGGCTCCTGCCCCTCGGACCCTTGACCGTGGAGGGCATGGCGGTGGACCTGGTGCCCTCCACGCAGGGGCTGCCGCGGGGTGGCGCCTGGCTCTTCGTGGAGACCGGCGGCGACTCGGAGGCGGAGGCGCGGGCGCGCGCGGAGGCGGTGGTGGCGGCGGCTGACGGCGTGGACGCCCTCGTGGTCACCGACCCGGCCGGTCAGCGCAGGCTGTGGCGCATCCGGGAGGACGCGAGCGGTACGGCGACCCGGATGCCGGACGGTTCGGAGGCGTGGCCCGGCTGGGAGGACTGCGCCGTGCCCCCGGCCCGGCTGGGCGGCTACCTGCGGGACTTCAGGGCGCTGCTGTCGTCGTTCGGCCTGCGCGGCACGCCGTACGGCCACTTCGGCGACGGCTGCATCCACGTACGCATCGACTTCGACCTGCTGACGGACGCCGGGGTCGCCCGCTTCCGCCGTTTCTCGGAGGAACTGGCGGACGTGGTCGTCGCGCACGGCGGCTCGCTCTCCGGGGAGCACGGGGACGGGCAGGCCAGGGCGGAGCTGCTGCCGAGGATGTACGGCGAGGAGACGGTCGCCCTCTTCGAGCACGCGAAGGGTGTCTGGGACCCGGACGACCTCCTCAACCCCGGGATGCTGGTCCGCCCGGCCCCGCTCGACACGAACCTCCGCTTCTCCGTCCTGCCCCGCGAGCCGGTGGACGTGGAGTTCGGCTACCCGTCCGACGGCGGCGACTTCTCGGCGGCGGTACGGCGCTGCGTCGGCGTCGCGAAGTGCCGTACGACGTCGGTGACCGGCTCGGCGGTGATGTGCCCCTCCTTCCGGGCGACGGGGGACGAGCAGCACTCCACGCGGGGCCGCGCCCGCCTGCTGCACGAGATGCTCGCCGGTGAGGTGGTGACGGACGGCTGGCGCTCGACGGAGGTCCGGGACGCCCTCGACCTGTGCCTGTCCTGCAAGGGCTGCCGCTCCGACTGCCCGGTCGAGGTCGACATGGCCACGTACAAGGCGGAGTTCCTGCACCACCACTACGAGGGGCGCCGCCGCCCGGCCGCCCACTACGCGATGGGGTGGTTGCCGGTGTGGCTGCGCTGGGCGGCGCGGGCGCGGATGGCTCCGGTCGTCAACGCGCTCGCGTCCGTGCGGCCGTTGGCGGCGGTGGGGAAACGGCTGGGCGGGATCGCGGGGGAGCGGGACGTACCTCGGCTGGCGGGGGAGACGTTCAGCCGGTGGTGGCGCGGGCGCGGAGGACCCGTCGGCGAGGGTGACTCGGTGGTCCTGTGGCCCGACACCTTCACCGAGCACCTGTCCCCCTCGGTCGGCCGGGCGGCCGTACGAGTGCTGGAGGCGGCGGGGCTGCGGGTGGTGCTGCCGCCGACGCTGCGGGGACGCGCCGTGGTCGGCGACGGCGCGTCGAGGTCGGCGCTCTCCCTCCTGGCCGCACGCCGGGGCCGGGTCTGCTGCGGCCTGACGTACGTGTCGACGGGCCAACTGGACCGGGCTCGCGCGGTGATGCGCCGCACCCTCGACCTGATGACGCCGGTACTGGAGACGTCCGCGCCGGTCGTCGTCCTGGAGCCGAGCTGCGCCGCCGCCCTGCGCACGGACCTGCCCGAGCTGCTGCACGACGATCCGCGAGCCGCCCGCCTCGCTTCCCGCGTCCTGACCTTCGCGGAAGCCCTGGAACGCCACGCCCCCGACTGGACCCCGCCCGCCGTGAACCTCCCGGCGGTCGGCCAGACCCACTGCCACCAGCACGCGGTCCTGGGCGACGCGGCCGACCGCCGCCTGCGCGAGGCGGCGGGCCTGACCGGTGAGCTGAGCGGCGGCTGCTGCGGTCTCGCGGGCAACTTCGGTTTCGAGGACGGCCACTACGAGGTCTCCGCCGCCTGCGCCGAGGACCAGCTCCTCCCGGCGGTGCGCGAGGCGCCGGACGGGGCGGTGGTCCTGGCGGACGGCTTCTCGTGCCGGACGCAGCTGGAGCAGCTGGGCGGGGTGCGGGGGCGGCACTTGGCGGAGGTGCTGGCGGAGGGGTTGGAGGCGGGGCCGGAGGGCGCGTGACGGGGACGTCTCAGGCGATGCTTGCGCCCGCTCCGGGTTCGGTGCCCGCCTCGGCCTGACGGACCCGATCGAGAAGCAGCCTCAGTGCCGCCCGGGTCCGCTCCTTCGTGGTCTTCTGCTCGGTTGTCATCGCGGTGACCCACAGCAGGGTCGTGCCGCTGCGGGCTTTCACCGAGAGAAGGGTCGGCTGAACACCCGCGGACGACTCGAGCACGTTCCGCGTGGCCGTCTGCTCGTCTCCCACGGACTCGGAAAGGCTGACCGGTGTGCCGCCCAAGTGCAGGGAGGAGTAAAGATCGTGAGCGGCGCGCTCGTTGGAGAGGGAGTACACGCTGAAGGTGAGTCGGATGCTCTCGGCCGGGGTTCGGCTTCCGCGGCGGAAGTCGGTTTTACCCATGGCCACGAGCTCGGGGCAGCCCTGTGCCATCACGCCCTGGCACATGATCTGTTCGGTGGTCACCAACGGCTTGCCGGTGCGAACCCAGCCCGGTAGCGCGGCCGCGTCGGGCAGCACCGACTTAACTTGGCCGATGTTGAGAACCGACACGGGTCCGCCGGCCGGGGCCGTGCTGGAAGGGCTCGTACTCGGGCGGGACACGGTGGCCGACGGAGAGGTCCCGGGCGCTTCGTCTCCGGTGCCGCACCCGGAGAACAGCAGGCACGCTGTTGCCGACAACACCGCTGCCAGGAATCTTCGCCCGCCGCTCACGCCCGTCATGATCTCCCCGCCCCTTGATCCGTTTGTGGTGTGATCGTATGTGCCTGCTGTGCGGGGCCTGTCCGGCAGGTCGGCGGCGGGCGGCCGGGACTGGCGGCGGCGGGGTGAGGAGAAGCGACGGGTCCACGAGGCTGACCGGGATGTTCGAGGGCAACGCGTCGGGTGCTTATGCCTGTCCGTACGGACCTGGACGGGTCCGCCGCATGCGGGGTGCAATGGCGGCGAGAATGGAAGGGGGCGAAGGAACCGTGCGTATGCGCAGAAAGGCGTCAAGCCGGTACGGGGCGCAGGAGCCCGCACACGCGGAGCGCGACAGCGATCTCGTCCTCGCCGACCGGCCTTCGGCGGCCACGATGACCGCACTGCAGGGCAGGGCGGGCAACGACGCCGTGGCCCGTTGGCGGCAGCAGTCCGGCCCGGTGGGCGCCGCCACTCCGGTGCAGCGGGCCCTGGATCCGGCCCCCGACCGGCTGGGCCACTACCTCGACGCGATGGAGAAGCCCGGGGGCGAGCGGGGCGCCAGCCGGGCCAAGCGCTCCCGGGCACTGACCGAACTGGGCCGTGCCATTCCCGAGCAACTCGTCGAGATGGAGGAACAGACCGCGGACTACAAGCCGAACGCCACCGACTCGGTGGGCGGCGAGCCGGAGGCCGGCGGGAGGTTCCAGAACCTCTACGGCCGGGACGAGCACGGCAGTGTCGCGGTGATGATGGAGAACTACCGCTCCAAGCAGGAGAAGTACACGGCGAGCGAAGCGTTCGTCCACCAGTGGTCCCGGGCCAGCGCTCTCTTCGACGGTGGCGAGGGCATCAAGCCGAAGCCCGCCACCAAAGAGCTCGGCGCGCGGACCGATCCTGGCCAGGTGCCGGACAGGTTGCCGGACAGCGTCTACCGGCAGAACATCTCCGGCCCGCAGGCCAAGGAGACCCTGAACTCCCTCCTGCCGGAAGGCCAGTCGGAGCTGACCTTCACGGAGCAGGACCAGAAGACGTACGAGGCCGTCATGCGCACGGTCAACGGCAAGTCGACGCTGAACATCGTGCGCACGTTCAACGAACTCCACGGCCTCAAGGGCAAGTCCGCCCACCGCATCACGGGCGGACGCGTGAAACGCGACGGCGACGGCAACTTCCAACTGCGGTTCGACATCACCCGCGGCTGACGGCGATCCCGCTAGGGCCGGTGGAAGTCGACCTCGGGCCTGGAGTCCGTGGGGCCCTGGAGCAGCGGCTGTGGGACGCCCCGCAAGTGGAGCTCGAAGAAGGCGGCGACGTAGTCCCGGGTGATGTGCCAACTCCGCTCACCTGAGAGCGGAACCTCTGGGTCCGTCGGCAGCCCCAGCCGGTCGCCCAGCCAGGGGAAGTCGGTGAAGGAGAAGTGCCCGGCCCCTTCGACGGTCAGCCAGCGCTTCCAGCCGTGCAGGCGGTCCCAGGCACCGGCCCAGTCGGTGCCGTCGCTGCCGGGACTGTGGGTGTTCGCCGCGCCGACCATCATGAACGGCCGTCGGCCGAGCCCGGCCCCGGCGTCGTCGACGAAGAAGTCGCCGTCGAGATCGACACCCGCCCGTACCCGGCGGTCGACGGCCATAGTCGCCGCGGCGGTCGCCCCGCCGATCGAATGCCCGGCGGCTCCGATCCGCCGAGGGTCGATCATGCGGGCCAGCTCCCCGGCCCTGCGTCGGTCCGTCAGCTCGTCGATCACGAAGGACAGGTCGGCCGCCCTCCCGCGCACCACGGCGGCCAGCTCCGAGCGCCCGTCGACCTCCTCGCAGGCCACGCAGGGCATGACCCGGCCTCCGGGGAACTCCGTGGCGAGCGATTCGTAGGCGTGGTCCACGGCGGCGACGACGTAACCCCGACTGGCCAGGTCGTCGGCGAGCGAGGTGAGCGTGGTGCGCGGCATCCCGAAGCCGGGGGACAGCAGCACCAGCGGGAAGCGTCCCCGCGCCGGGGCGGCGCCGACCCGCGCGTGCGTCCGGGTGCCGGCCAGCGTCTCGGGCGGCACGACACCGGTCAGGTCTCTGGCCTTCAGCAGGAGCCGTGCCTCGTCGGTCGTCACGTAAGCCGCTGGTGACCCGGCCCCCGCCCGGCGGGCCGGGTACGACACGGACACCAGCACCTCCCGTCCCCGTGCCGTCGGAACCCAGGGGTCGGTACGGTGCCGGTCGACGAGGTGCAGGGTGCGGCGCCCCACCGGGTGCGGTCCGGCGGGGCGCGGCAGCTCGGGCGCGCTGGTGCTGGGCGTCCCCGGCACCGAGTACTGAGTCTGCGCGTGCGCCTGCTGAGAAGCCGACGCGGGCGCGGCGCCCAGGAGAGGAACGGCCAGCGCGCACGTCAGCAGGGCGGCCACTGCGGTTCTGCGTGATCTGGTGGTCATGTCCCGAAGCTAGGTCCCCGACCGGGTTCAATACATCGGCCCTGGGCGCCGCTTGGCGTACGACCGGGGGCTGACGCCGGAGGGCGGGGTGATACCGCGGGGTGACGGGAGGGAGACGGCTCGTGTGAGTGTCTCAGCCCCCGGAGTCGACGGCTTCCAGCCGTCGGCCGCGGCTCTCGGCCACTCTCAGGGCGTTGGCGAGGCATTCCGCCAGTCGCTCCGCGACGTAGCGGAGTTCACCGGGCGGTGTGCCCGGGAGGAGCTCACGGGCATGGGCGAGCAGCTCTGCGCCCATGCCGAGCTGGGTGACCTCGGTGGTGTCGGCCAGTCGGGAGACGGGGCCACCGTCGTCGTCGGTGACGAGGTAGCAGGGCTTTCCCTCGGGCCCGGACCAGGGAAGCAGGCGGGGTTCGCGCGGTGCCGTCATGCCGCTGCCTCCAGCTCGTACGGGGTGGGGAGGAGGACGTACGGGCGTACGGCCACGGTTTCTGTGCCGTCGAGGGTGGTGGGCAGGCCGTAGGGGCTGCGGTGGGTGGGGAGAGGAATTACGGCCGGGCGGTCAGGAGTGGGGAGGATCGCCGGGGGCGGGACGGTTCCGCGATGGGCTCCTCGGGGACGGAGGGACAGACTCACCCAGGTGATGAGGCGGCCGATAAGGTCGGTCATGTCATCAGCTCCGATCAGGATTCAGCTGGTGTCCACGCCCCGGGGCCGGTCGGACGGTCGCCGGGGTCTCGCCGTGTCGGCGTGCGTGGCGACACCACAAAGACTGGACCGGTGGACCGGTCCAGTCAAGCGGCACATCAGTTCCCTCACTGCATGGAGTAGTTGTCGGTCTGCTCGTAGACGTGAGAGGGCGTGACGCCCTCCTCGCACACCAGCGCACGCCGCTCTTGATCGAAGGCGGTATGCAGAACTACGGCGACCGCGGCCGGCTGTTCCACTTCCAGGAGCCGCGCTTCTTCGTACGTGGCCAGGCGCACGGTCGTCACGTCGTGCCCCTCCACGGGCCCACGGCCCGTCTCGCGGCGGACGTAGTGTGTCGTGCCCTCGGCGATCGGCCCCTTCGCGGACAGACGCGGTGCGGCGTCCGCCACCGAGGCCGGGAACCACGCGGTCACCAGACTGTGCGGCGAGCCGTCGTCGAGCAACATGAGGCGGACCCGGCGCAAGGCCTTCTCGCCGGCTGCCAGCCCCAAGGCCTCGGCGACATGAGCAGGCGGGACCGCACGGTCCGGTGGGCCGATGCGGCGGTACGGCGATCCGCCGGACAGTCGACTGGAACCCATCCCTCGCCCACCGGCAGGCCGGGCGACGGGGGTTTCCGTTACGAGGAAGCCGGAGCCCTGCCGAGCGACGACGAGGCCGTCGTGCCGCAGGATGTCGTACGCCTTGACCACGGTGGCCCGCGACACGCCCCACTGTTCGGCCAGGTCACGGCCTGATGGCAGGAGGTCGCCCGGATCGAATTCGCCGTTCGCGATCCTGGTACGCAGATCATTGGCGATCTGCTCGTACTTCAGCAGCGGCATGGCACTCTTTCCCGATCACTGGACTGGTCCACCGGTTCGCTACCAGAATGCATGGATGACGAGCCTTGAGGTAACGCCGGAGATCGTGAGGTTCTACAGCGAGACCGTCGACGAGGCGGACCGGTTGGTCGCTACCGCCGACGGGCGTCTGGAGATGGTACGTACGCAGGAGTTGCTGCGCCGCCACCTCCCTCAGGCTCCGGCTCGGGTGCTCGACGTGGGCGGAGGACCCGGCACACACGCCCGCTGGCTCGTCGAGGACGGGTACACGGTTCATTTGGTGGATCCCATTCCCCGTCACGTGGAGCAGGCCAGGGACACGGGCGCGAGTGTCGAGATCGGTGATGCCCGACGCCTCACGGCCCATGACGGCTCCTACGACGTCGTGCTCATGCTGGGCCCTCTGTACCACCTGCCGCAACGGTCGGACCGGGACCGTGCGCTGGCAGAGGCCCGCCGCGTGCTCAAGCCCGGCGGGCTGCTGGCCGTCGCGGGTATCAACCGGTACGCGTCATTGTTCGAGCATGCCGCTTACGCGCACCTGAACAAGGAGTCGATGCGGGAGAGCATCGAGACCATCCTCGCCACTCAGATCCACGACGGAAAGAAGGCGTTCACCACGGCGTACTTCCACAGTGGGCAGCAGCTGCGCGACGAAGTGGCTGCGGCGGGCTTCGTCGGCGCGGACGTCTTCGGGGTCGAGGGGCCCGCGTGGTCGATGCTGGCGGCGGCGGAGAGGAACACCGGGCAGTCGTTCCGCGAGTCGAGCCTGTTCGAGTCGGTACTCGTCGCTGCCCGTCTGGCCGAGCCTCACCCGGAGCTGCTGGCGGCAAGCTCCCACCTGCTGGCCGTGGGGCGTCGACCCTAACCCCGCACCACCCGGTGGCGGAGGTGCACCACCCCCGAGCCGAAGGTGCGGGTCTCGACGAGTTCGAGATCCACCCGGCGCTCACCCCGCGGGAAGTACGGGATGCCGCCGCCGACCAGTACCGGGTAGACCATGACCCGGTACTCGTCGATCAGGCCCGCCTCGGCCGCCTGGGCGGCGAGGGTCGCGCCGCCGATCGCGATCTCGCCCTCCCCGGGTTCGGCCCGCAGCCGCTCGATCTCCTCCGCCACGCCGCCGGACGCCAGGCGGGCCCGCCCCCGCACCGTCGTCAGCGTGGTGGAGAACACCACCTTGGGGAGCGGGTTCCAGAGCGCGACCCATTCGCGTTCGGCGTCGTCGAGCGCCCCGTCCTGGTCGGCGTCCTCCCAGTACAGCATCGTCTCGTACAGCCGCCGTCCCATGAGGTGGACGCCGACCTGCCGGATCTCGTCGATCCAGAAGCGGAAGACGTCCGGGTCGGGCGCGCCCCAGGCGAAGTCGCCGTCCGGCCCGACGATGTAGCCGTCGAGCGAGACGCTCATCGAGTAGGTCACGTCGCGCATCAGCGGTCCTTCCCGGTACGACGGACGGGCAGGTCCGACCGTACGCCCGTCCCGCCGGGGTCACTTGCCGAAGCGGTACTTCAGGTGTGTCGCCAGGGGAGTGTGGACCACCCGGACCGGTTCGAGGGCGCCGCGGACGGCGCCCGGGCCGTCGAAGAGCCGCAGGCCGGCACCGAGGAGCGTCGGCACCACATGGAGCTGGAGCTCGTCGATGAGGCCCGCCCCGAGGTACTGGCGCACGGTGTCCGCGCCGCCCGCGATGTCGACGGCGCGGTCACCGGCGGCGGCCTTCGCCCGGTCCAGTGCGCTGTGGATGCCGTCGGTGACGAAGGTGAAGGTGGTGCCGCCCTCCTTGACCAGGGTGGAGCGGGGACGGTTGGTGAGGACGAAGACCGGGGTGCGGAAGGGCGGGTTGTCGCCCCAGAACTCCTCGCCCGTGTCGTACATCGTCCGGCCCATGACCACGGCGCCCGTGGCGTCGAACCACTCGCGGACCAGCTCGGAGTCGCGGTTCTCCACCCCGCCGGTCATGCCCTGGCGCTCCCGCCAGCTCGCCAGGGTGTGGATCCAGTCGAAGATCGGGGCGGCACCGTCGCCGCCCGGGTTGTCGAGGGTGACGTTCGGGCCGGCTACGTAGCCGTCGAGGGTGATGGCCAGGTCGGCGGTGACGGTCATGACGGGTGCTCCTTCGCAGTGGTGTGTGCTGCCTTCACCCGTGCGTCGATCGGGAGTCCGCGTTTTCGACACGCCGTCCGCGAGGGCGGCCGGCTCAGGGCGCCGTCTCGCCCCGCACCAGCGGGCGGCACACCGGCTGGACGTCCTCGGGCAGGTCGTCCGGGTGGCACCAGCGGGCCTCCAGGATCTCGAACGGGTCGAGGCGCAGTTCGCCGCCCAGCAGGCGTGCCTCATACGCCACCTCCAGCCGGGTGCGCAGGCCGCTGTTCAGCATGACCAGGCGGCCCGCCTCCACGTCCAGGCCGGTCTCCTCCTTGACCTCCCGGACCACGGTGCGCCGGAAGTCCTCGCCCTTGTGCGCGAAGCCGCTCGGCAGACCCCACTGGCGGCCCGGGGCCCACATCCGGTGCTTCAGCATCAGGACCCGCCCCTCGTCGTCCCGCACGACGCCGGTCACGCCGACCACGAACTTGGCGTTCACCAGCCACATCACGCGGCTCTGCACGGGGCGCAGCAGGCGCCAGAGGCGGGTCAGGAGTCGTCTCACGCTGCGGACGGTACCCGGTCGTTCCGCCGCCGGGGACGGGCGGCCCCGCTCGCCTGGCGGACGTGCGTTGACAGGCGTGCGTCCCGGCCCTGACAGTTGCGTAAAAGAGTTACGTGCCTGACAGAGTCCATTACTCTGGACCGTGCCGTACAGCGTGATGAACGACGTCCACCCGCACACCGTCCCGGAGCCCTCGTGAGCACCCCCAGCGCCAACCCCGGCACCCCGTCCCCGGCCGTCGCGGCACCCGTGGCCGCACCCGCGGCCACCCCCGACGCCGCGCAGGGCGGCGGCCGGTGGGGTTCCCTCGGGCCGGTCGGTCTGGTGCTCGCCGGCGGGCTCTCCGTGCAGTTCGGTGCCGCGCTGGCGGTGAGTCTGATGCCGCGGGCCGGTGCGCTCGGCGTGGTGACGCTGCGGCTGGCCGTGGCCGCCGTCGTGCTGCTGATCGTCTGCCGGCCCCGGATGCGCGGGCACTCGCGGGCCGACTGGGGCACGGTCGTCGTCTTCGGCATCGCCATGGCCGGCATGAACGGCCTCTTCTACCAGGCCGTCGACCGCATCCCGCTCGGCCCCGCCGTCACCCTGGAGGTGCTCGGCCCGCTCGCCCTGTCCGTCTTCGCCTCCCGCCGCGCCGTCAACCTGGTCTGGGCCGGCCTCGCCCTGGCCGGCGTCTTCCTGCTCGGCGGCGGGGGCTTCGACGGCCTCGACCCGGCCGGTGCCGCCTTCGCGCTCGGGGCGGGCGCCATGTGGGCGGCGTACATCGTCTTCAGCGCGCGTACGGGGCGGCGCTTCCCGCAGGCCGACGGGCTGGCCCTGGCGATGGCGGTCGGCGCGGTGCTGTTCCTGCCGCTGGGCATCGCCGAGTCGGGCACGAAGCTCCTCGACCCGATGACCCTGGCCCTCGGCGCCGGAGTCGCCCTGCTCTCCTCCGTCCTGCCGTACACCCTCGAACTCCTCGCCCTGCGCCGCCTGCCCGCGCCGACCTTCGCCATCCTCATGAGCCTGGAGCCCGCCATCGCCGCGGCGGCCGGTTTCCTCATCCTCGACCAGGCCCTGTCCGCCACCCAGTCCGCCGCCATCGCCCTGGTCATCGCGGCGAGCATGGGCGCGGTGCGGACCCAGGTGGGGCGCGGGCGGCGGGTGAAGGCGGCCCCGGACCTGCCGTAGGTGCGCCCGGCCCGTCAGGGCTTGGGATTCCCCTGGTCGTCGTAGTGCACCGAACGAGACTGGACGGCGTCGGCCTGGACGGTACGGGGGCTTGGGTGCTTGCCGCCCGCCGCCCAGCCCTGCGCCTGAACCGCGGTCCCGTGCAGTGACCCGGCGGAGCACGCGGTCAGACCGCTGCGCCAGGTGCCGCCCGGGGCGAGGGTGACGGTCCACGGCTCGCTTCCGCAGTCGTGTGATTCCCCCGACTGCGCATAGTTCACCTGCACCGACACGACGACCGGCTGAGTGCTCCGGTTCGTCACTCTGGACCCGAAGCTCGCGGTGCCCTTGTCGTCGCCCGGGTAGGTGCACGACTGCATCTCGACGTCCGGCTCGGCGGTCGGCATCCATTTGCTGCAGTACCGGTCGTCCTCGGGCCAGGCCCGGCTGGGCGTGGTCCTCGTCGTCCTGCTCCGCGAAGGCTCCGGGTCGGGCTCGGGCGGTGCCGGCGTGCTGTCCGCCGGGTCGTCGTTCGCCGGTGGTGCGGCCGGGGGCCGTTTCGCGTCGGGTGAGGCCGGGGTGGAAGCCGGAGCGGACGAGGACGCGGTCGGGGACGGGGAGGCGGAGGGCGACGGCGTGCCGCTCGTGGACGCATCAGGGCGTGCGGCACGGTGGCCGGCCGCTTCGGAGGTGCGGGGCGCCTCATGGAAGTACAGCGCGACAGCCCCGGCCGCCACGAGTGCGACCCCCGTCATCAGGGATGTCCGCACCCGCGCAGGGAGCCGCCGCCCACTGGAGGCGGCCGGTGCGGGGGTGAACGCGCCGACGGCGGACGCCCGCTCCCCGGAGGCGCCGAGGTACACGTTGACGTGCCGTACGTCGCCGCCGCCGGTGATGTACTGGGTGCCGCCGGCCTGCGCGCTGTTGTGCTGGTCGGCGCATCCCTGAACGGGCGGGAGTTCCTCGCGCCCGCCCGACGAGTCGGTGCCCATCCGCGCTACCGGATCGCTCCGCCGACGTTGATGTCACCGCGTTGGGTGATGTGCTGGACGCCGCCCGCCCGAGCCACGTTGTTCTGCACCCAGGTGTGCGTGACCTGCGGCAGCCGGGCCGAGATCTCGTCGACGAGGGCGCGGAGGTCCTCGGCGGCATCCGGGTGCTCATCGAGGAGCGTCTCCAGGTGCCCCGTCCACCGCTGCTCCAGACGCCGTCGCACGTCGTCGCGGTGTGGCTCCGGCGTCTGCCCGACGTCCTCCGCGATCCGGTCGAGCCGCCGCCCCTCGGTCTCCTCGAGCTCCGTCTCCCCTCGACCCAGCAGCTGCGCGAATCCGCTTCGCGCGGTGTGCCACACGTCCGTCGCCGCGGCACCGACCAGTGCGGTACCGCCCGCGGCTGCCAGCGTGGACATCGCTTCCGACAACACCGGCTTCCTCCCGTCGCCCTGCGCGCCGGCGCCCGATCGGACCCGGCACCCCGTGAAACGTCCCGGACGCGCCGAGGTAACGAGGGGAGCGGGAGGGAAACGGGGAACAATTAATGCAAGCACGCTTGATTGTTTCTGTTCGCCCTGCCATGCTCCACACCGCACCGCCCCGCACACCGCCGTGCCCGAGGGGAGCGCCCCGTGTCCGACCCGACGCCCGTGATCGACGATCTGCGCGAGGAGAGCGACGAACTCGACGCGCTGGTGGCCGCGTTGAGCCCGGAGCAGTGGCGGCTCGCCACCCCGGCGCCCGGCTGGACGATCGCCCACCAGATCGCGCACCTGCACTGGACCGACCGGGCCGCCCTGGTCGCCGTCACCGACGAGGACGGCTTCGGCACCCTGGTCGAGCAGGCCCTCGCCGCGCCCGACCGCTACGTCGACGACGGCGCGGAGGAAGGCGCCCAGCAGGCCCCCGCCGAACTGCTGGCCGCCTGGCGGGACGGACGCAGCGCCCTCGACAAGGCGCTGCGCGCGTCGGCCCCCGGCGCCCGTTTCCCCTGGTACGGCCCGCCCATGGCCGCCGCCTCCATGGCCACCGCCCGCCTGATGGAGACCTGGGCGCACGGCCTCGACGTCGCCGACACCCTCGGCGTCACCCGCCCGCCCACCGACCGGCTGCGGCACATCGCCCGCCTCGGCGTCCGCGCCCGGGACTTCGCCCACGCCGCCCACGGACTCACCCCGCCCGCGGAGCAGTTCCGCGTCGAACTCACCGGGCCGGGCGGGGACGTGTGGGCGTACGGTCCCGAGGACGCCCCGCAGCGCGTCACCGGCCCCGCCCTGGACTTCTGCCTCCTCGCCACCCAGCGCGCCCACCGCGCCGACCTCGCGCTCACCGCGGAAGGCCCGGACGCCGACCGCTGGCTGGACATCGCCCAGGCCTTCGCCGGACCGCCGGGAGCCGGACGCCCGCCGGGAGCCGGACGCCCGCCGGGAGCCGGACGCCCGCCGGGCGCCGGACGCCCGCCCAAGGGGGAGTCCCGGTGAGCGTGCTCCGCGTCGGCAACGCCTCCGGCTTCTACGGCGACCGCTTCGACGCCATGCGCGAGATGCTCACCGGCGGCCCCCTGGACGTCCTCACCGGCGACTACCTCGCCGAGCTGACCATGCTGATCCTCGGCCGGGACAGGATGAAGGACCCGGAGGCCGGGTACGCCCGCACCTTCCTGCGGCAGTTGGAGGAGTGCCTCGGGCTCGCCCAGGAGCGGGGCGTGCGGATCGTCGCCAACGCCGGAGGTCTCAACCCGGCCGGACTCGCCGACGCCGTACGGGCACTCGCCGACCGGCTCGGCATCCCCGTCCGCGTCGCGCACGTCGAGGGCGACGACCTCACCGCCGCCCACCCGGGAGCGCTGGCCGCCCACGCCTACCTCGGCGGCTTCGGCATCGCCGCGTGCCTGCGGGCAGGCGCGGACGTGGTCGTCACGGGCCGCGTCACCGACGCCGCGCTGGTCACCGGGCCCGCCGCCGCGCACTTCGGCTGGGGGCCCACGGAGTACGACCGGCTGGCGGGCGCGGTCGTCGCCGGGCACCTGCTGGAGTGCGGGGCGCAGGCCACCGGCGGCAACTACGCCTTCTTCCGGGACGGCGACGTACGGCACCCCGGCTTCCCGCTCGCCGAACTGCACGCCGACGGCACCTGCGTCATCACCAAGCACGACGGCACCGGCGGCTTCGTCGACGTCGGCACCGTCACCGCCCAGCTGCTGTACGAGACGGGCGGCGCCCGGTACGCGGGCCCCGATGCCACCGCCCGGCTGGACACCGTACGGCTCACGCAGGACGGCCCCGACCGCGTACGGATCGACGGCGTGCGGGGCGAGGCACCGCCCCCCACCCTCAAGGTCGGCCTGAACCGCCTCGGCGGCTTCCGCAACGAGGTCGCCTTCGTCCTCACCGGTCTCGACGTCGAGGCCAAGGCCGCGCTGGTGCGGGCCCAGATGGAACCCGCCCTCGCCGAGGTCTCCGACGTCCGCTGGGACCTGGCCCGCACCGACCGGGCCGACGCGCCCACCGAGGAGACGGCCGGCGCCCTGTTGCGGCTCGTCGTCCGGGACGCAGACCAGCCGGTCGTGGGGCGGGCGTTGAGCGGGGCGGCGATCGAGCTGGCCCTCGCGAGCTACCCCGGGTTCCATGTGCTCGCGCCACCCGGAAAGGGCGCACCCTATGGGGTGTTCGACGCCCTCCACGTGCCCCAGGACTCCGTCGACCATGTGGCTGTCCTCCACGACGGGCGCCGGATTCCCGTGCCCGGCGCCCAGGACACCGCCGTACTGGCGGACGTACCGGAACCGCCCCTGCCGGAACCGCTCCCACCGGGCCCCGTCCGCAAGGCGCCCCTCGGCCTGATCGCCGGCGCCCGCAGCGGCGACAAGGGCGGCGACGCCAACGTCGGCGTCTGGGCGCGGACGGACGACGCCTGGCGGTGGCTCGCGCACGAGCTGACCGGCGACCGGTTCCGCGAGCTGATCCCCGAGGCCCGCGACCTGCCCGTCGCCCGGCACCAGCTCCCGAACCTGCGCGCCCTCAACTTCGTCGTCGAGGGCATCCTCGGCGAGGGCGTCGCCGCCCAGTCCCGTTTCGACCCGCAGGCCAAGGCGCTCGGCGAATGGCTGCGCGCCCGCCACGTGGACATCCCGGAGGTCCTGTTGTGACCGTCGTCCCGAAGGTTTTGCTGTGACCGTCGTCCCGGAGGTCCTGTTGTGACCGTCGTCCCGAAGGTTCTGCTGTGACCGTCGTCCCGAAGGTTCTGTTGTGACCGTCACCCCGGAGGTACTGCCGTGACCGTCCTCACCTCCGCCCTCGACCCCACCGCCCCCGACCACCGGGCCAACCGCGAGGCCATGCTCGCCAAGCTCGCCGACCTGGACGCCGAGCACGCCAAGGCCCTCGCGGGCGGCGGCGAGAAGTACACCGCCCGGCACCGGAAGCGCGGCAAACTCCTCGCCCGCGAGCGGATCGAGCTGCTCCTCGACCCCGACACGCCCTTCCTGGAACTGTCGCCGCTCGCGGCCTGGGGGAGCGAGTACCCCGTCGGCGCCTCCCTCGTCACCGGCATCGGCGTCGTGGAGGGCGTCGAGTGCCTGATCACCGCCAACGACCCGACCGTGCGCGGCGGCGCCAGCAACCCCTGGTCGCTGAAGAAGGCCCTGCGCGCCAACGACATCGCCCTCGCCAACCGGCTGCCCTGCATCAGTCTGGTCGAGTCCGGCGGCGCCGACCTGCCCTCCCAGAAGGAGATCTTCATCCCGGGCGGCGCGATCTTCCGGGACCTCACCCGGCTGTCCGCCGCCGGCATCCCCACCATCGCCGTCGTCTTCGGCAACTCGACCGCCGGGGGCGCCTACATCCCTGGCATGTCCGACCACGTGATCATGGTCAAGGAGCGCGCGAAGGTGTTCCTCGGCGGGCCGCCCCTGGTCAAGATGGCCACCGGCGAGGAGAGCGACGACGAGTCGCTGGGCGGCGCCGAGATGCACGCCCGCACCTCCGGCCTCGCCGACTACTTCGCCGTGGACGAACCGGACGCGCTGCGGCAGGCCCGCCGGGTGGTCGCCCGCCTGAACCACCGCAAGGCGTACGCCGACCCGGCCCCCGCCGAACCCCCGAAGTACGACCCCGAGGACCTGCTCGGCATCGTCCCCGCCGACCTCAAGGCCCCCTTCGACCCGCGCGAGGTCATCGCCCGCATCGTCGACGCCTCCGACTTCGACGAGTTCAAACCCCTGTACGGGACGAGCCTGACGACCGGCTGGGCGAGCCTGCACGGCTACCCGGTCGGCATCCTCGCCAACGCCCAGGGGGTGCTCTTCAGCGAGGAGTCGCAGAAGGCCGCCCAGTTCATCCAGCTCGCCAACCAGCGTGACATCCCGCTCCTCTTCCTCCACAACACCACCGGCTACATGGTCGGCAAGGAGTACGAGCAGGGCGGCATCATCAAACACGGCGCCATGATGATCAACGCCGTCTCCAACTCCCGCGTCCCGCACCTCTCCGTCCTCCTCGGCGCCTCCTACGGCGCCGGGCACTACGGCATGTGCGGCCGCGCCTACGACCCCCGCTTCCTCTTCGCCTGGCCCAGCGCCAAGTCCGCCGTCATGGGCCCGCAGCAGCTCGCCGGGGTCCTGTCCATCGTCGCCCGCCAGTCCGCCGCCGCGAAGGGACAGCCCTACGACGACGAGGGCGACGCGGCACTGCGCGCCATGGTGGAGCAGCAGATCGAGTCCGAGTCGCTGCCCATGTTCCTGTCCGGGCGGCTCTACGACGACGGCGTCATCGACCCGCGCGACACCCGCACCGTCCTCGGCCTGTGCCTGTCCGCCGTCCACACCGCGCCCTACGAGGGCGCGCGCGGTGGCTTCGGCGTCTTCCGAATGTGAGGTTGAGGGACCAGTGATCACTTCCGTCCTCGTCGCCAACCGGGGCGAGATCGCCTGCCGCGTCTTCCGCACCTGCCGCGAGTCGGGCATCCGGACCGTCGCCGTGCACTCCGACGCCGACGAGAACGCCCTCCACGCGCGCGTGGCCGACGCGGCCGTACGGCTGCCGGGCACCGCCTCCGCCGACACCTATCTGCGCGGCGACCTGATCGTGAAGGCCGCGATCGCCGCCGGCGCCGACGCCGTCCACCCCGGCTACGGCTTCCTCTCCGAGAACGCCGACTTCGCGCGCGCCGTTCGGGACGCCGGGCTGGTGTGGATCGGGCCGCCGCCGGAGGCGATCGAGGCGATGGCGTCCAAGACCCGCGCCAAGGAACTGCTGGGCATCGCGCCCCTGAACCGGGACACGGTCACCGAGGCCGACCTGCCGGTGCTGGTGAAAGCGGCGGCCGGTGGCGGCGGGCGCGGCATGCGCGTCGTACGGCGCCTCGCCGACCTCGACGCCGAGCTGACCGCCGCCCGCGCGGAGGCCGCGAGCGCCTTCGGCGACGGCGAGGTGTTCGTCGAGCCGTACGTCGAGGGCGGCCGCCACGTCGAGGTGCAGGTCCTCGCCGACACCCGCGGCACGGTGTGGGCGCTCGGCACCCGCGACTGCTCCCTCCAGCGCCGCCACCAGAAGGTGATCGAGGAGGCCCCGGCACCGGGCCTGAGCGCGGCACTCACACAGGAGCTGTACGAGCAGGCGGTCCGCGCCGCCCGCGCGGTGGACTACGTCGGCGCCGGGACGGTCGAGTTCCTGATCGACGCCGACGGGCGGGCGCACTTCCTGGAGATGAACACCCGCCTCCAGGTCGAACACCCGGTCACCGAGGCGGTCTTCGGCGTCGACCTCGTGGCCCTCCAGCTCCGGATCGCCGAGGGCCACGCCCTCGAAGCCGACCCCCCGCGCGCGCGGGGCCACGCCGTGGAGGCCCGCCTGTACGCCGAGGACCCGGCGAACGGCTGGGCCCCGCAGACCGGCCGCCTGCACCGCCTCGCCGTCCCCGACGGCGTCCGCCTCGACACCGGCTACACCGACGGCGACGACATCGGCGTCCACTACGACCCGATGCTCGCCAAGGCCGTCGCCCACGCACCCACCCGCGCGGAGGCCGTCCGCCGCCTCGCCGGCGCCCTGGAACGGGCGGCGGTCCACGGCCCGGTCACCAACCGGGACCTGCTCGTCCGCTCGCTGCGGCACGAGGAGTTCACGTCCGCCCGCATGGACACCGGCTTCTACGACCGCCACCTGGCCGACCTGACCTCCCCGGCCCCCGCCCCCCTCGCCCCGCTGGCCGCCGCCCTGGCCGACGCCCACGGCCGCTCCCGGTTCGGCGGCGGCTGGCGGAACGCCCCGTCGCAGCCCCAGGTCAAGCGGTACACCGTGGCCGGCGAGGAACACGAGGTCCGCTACCACCACACCCGCACCGGCCTCACCGCCGACGGCGTACGCGTCGTCCACGCCGACGCCCACCTCGTCGTCCTGGAAACCGACGGCGTACGGCGCCGCTACGAGGTCGCCCGCTACGGCGACCAGATCCACGTGGGCGCCACCCACCTCACCGCCCTGCCCCGCTTCCCCGACCCCACCACCCAGCACGCCCCCGGCTCCCTCCTCGCCCCCATGCCCGGCACGGTCGCCCGCGTCGCGGAGGGCCTGACGGAGGGGGCGGCGGTGGAAGCGGGCCAGCCCCTCCTGTGGCTGGAGGCGATGAAGATGGAACACAAGATCACCGCCCCGGCCACCGGAACACTCGCCGAGCTGTACGCCACACCGGGACAACAAGTGGCGGTCGGCTCACTACTGGCGGTAGTGCAAGGGACTTAGGGGCGCGGGGAACTGCGCGACCAGCCACGACGAACCCGCACCCGAAGGAGCACAGTGACCACCCTCATCGAATCCGAAGAGCACAAGTCCCTCCGCGAAGCGGTATCCACCTTCGCCGGCAACCACCCCCGCACCCTCGGCGCGGACAACAAACACTTCTGGCAGGCCGCAGCCAAGCTCGGCTACATCGGCGTCAACCTCCCCGAAACCTACGGAGGAGGCGGCGGCGGCATCGCCGAACTCTCCCTCGTCCTCGAAGAGATGGGCGCCTCCGGCAACCCCCTGCTCATGATGATCGTCTCCCCGGCGATCTGCGGCACCGTCATCGCCCGCTTCGGCACCGAAGAGCAAAAACGCGAGTGGCTCCCGCCACTCGCCGACGGCACCCGCCTCATGGCCTTCGGCATCACCGAACCCGACGCCGGCTCCAACAGCCACCGCATCACCACCACCGCCCGCCGCGACGCCGCCACCGGCGACTGGCTCCTGACCGGCCGCAAGGTCTTCGTCTCCGGCGTCGACATCGCCGACGCCACCCTGATCGTCGGCCGCACCGAAACTGTGCCTACTAAAGAGGGCCGCACCGGCAAGCTCAAGCCCTGCCTGTTCATCGTCCCCCGCGACACCCCCGGCTTCCAGCGCCGCCCCATCGACATGGAACTCAACGCCGCCGAGAAGCAGTTCGAGCTGACCCTCGACGACGTCCGGCTGCCCGCCGACGCGCTCGTCGGCGACGAGGACGCGGGCCTCCTCCAGCTCTTCGCCGGCCTCAACCCCGAGCGCATCATGACGGCGGCCTTCGGCATCGGCATGGGCCGTTACGCGCTCTCCCGGGCCCTGGAGTACGCCCGTGAGCGCACGGTCTGGAAGACCCCCATCGGCGCCCACCAGGCCATCGCCCACCCCCTGGCCCAGGCCCACATCGACCTCGAACTGGCCCGCCTGATGATGCAGAAGGCCGCCCACCTCTACGACGCCGGCGACGACATGGGCGCCGGCGAGGCCGCCAACATGGCGAAGTACGCCGCCGGGGAGGCCTGCGTGAAGGCCGTCGACCAGGCCGTGCACACCCTCGGCGGCAACGGCCTCACCCGCGAGTTCGGGCTCGCCCAGCTGATAACGGCCTCGCGCGTGGCTCGCATCGCCCCGGTGAGCAGGGAGATGATTCTCAACTACGTCTCCCACCAGACCCTCGGCCTGCCCAAGTCGTACTAGACCGCGTTCTGGACCTGTTGGAGGAACCGTGTTCCGCAGCGAGTACGCAGACGTCCCGCCCGTCGACCTGCCCATCCACGAGGCCGTGCTCGGCCGGGCCGCCGGGTACGGCGACACCCCGGCGCTGATCGACGGCACGGACGGCACCACCCTCACCTACGAGCAGGTGGACCGGTTCCACCGGCGCGTCGCCGCCGCCCTCGCCGAGGCCGGCGTCCGCAAGGGCGACGTACTCGCCCTGCACAGCCCCAACACGGTCGCCTTCCCGCTCGCCTTCCACGCCGCCACCCGCGCCGGTGCCTCGGTCACCACCGTGCACCCGCTCGCCACGGCCGAGGAGTTCGCCAAGCAGCTGAAAGACTGCGCGGCCCGCTGGATCGTCACCGTCTCACCGCTGCTGGACACCGCCCGCCGGGCCGCCGGACTCGCCGGCGGCGTCCAGGAGATCCTCGTCTGCGACAGCGCGCCCGGCCACCGCTCGCTCGTCGACATGCTGGCCTCCACCGCACCGGAACCGTCCGTCGCCACCGACCCGGCCGAGGACGTCGCCGTACTGCCGTACTCCTCCGGCACCACCGGCACCCCCAAGGGCGTGATGCTCACCCACCGGCAGATCGCCACCAACCTCGCCCAGCTCGAACCGGCGATCCCGGCCGCCCCGGGCGAACGCGTCCTCGCCGTGCTCCCCTTCTTCCACATCTACGGGCTGACGGCCCTCGTGAACGCCCCGCTGCGGCTCGGCGCCACCGTCGTCGTCCTGCCCCGCTTCGACCTGGAACAGTTCCTCGCGGCCATCCAGAACCACCGCATCACCAGCCTGTACGTCGCCCCGCCGATCGTCCTCGCCCTCGCCAAGCACCCCCTGGTCGCCGACTACGACCTCTCCTCGCTGAAATACGTCATCAGCGCCGCCGCCCCTCTGGACGCGACCCTCGCCGCCGCCTGTTCGCAGCGGCTCGGCCTGCCGCCCGTCGGCCAGGCCTACGGCATGACCGAGCTGTCCCCGGGCACCCACGTCGTCCCCCTCGACGCCATGCACGACGCCCCGCCCGGAACCGTCGGCAAGCTCATCGCGGGAACCGAGATGCGCGTCGTCTCCCTCGACGACCCCGGCAAGGACCTCCCCGCCGGCGAGTCCGGCGAGATCCTCATCCGAGGGCCCCAGGTCATGAAGGGCTACCTCGGCCGCCCCGACGCCACCGCCGCCATGATCGATGAGGACGGCTGGTTGCACACCGGGGACGTCGGGCACGTGGACGGTGACGGCTGGCTCTTCGTCGTCGACCGCGTCAAGGAACTGATCAAGTACAAGGGCTTCCAGGTCGCTCCCGCCGAACTCGAAGCCCTCCTGCTCACCCACCCCGGCATCGCCGACGCCGCCGTCATCGGCACCTACAACGACGACGGCAACGAGGTCCCGCACGCCCACGTCGTACGCCGCCCCACCGCACCCGACCTCTCCGCGGGGGAGATCATGATGTACGTCGCCGAACGCGTCGCCCCCTACAAACGCGTCCGCGCGGTCACTTTCATCGACGGCGTGCCCAGGGCGGCCAGCGGCAAGATCCTCCGCCGGGAACTGCGGGGCCGCGCATGAGCCTCGTCGCCCGCGCCCGGGAGCGGGGCGTCGAGACCCTCACCCTCGACTCCCCGCACATCCGCAACGCCCTGTCCGCCGCCCTCGTCACCGACCTCACCGACGCCCTCACCGACGCCGGGGACGACACCGGCGTCCGCGCCGTCGTCCTCACCCACACCGGCAACACCTTCAGCGCCGGCGCCGACCTGCGCGACCCGCCCGACCCGGACGCCCTGGTCGCACTGCTGAGGCGGATCGTCGAACTGCCCAAGCCCGTCGTCGCCCGCGTCGACGGCCACGTCCGCGCGGGCGGCCTCGGCCTGCTCGGCGCCTGCGACATCGCGGCCGCCTCCACCGCGTCGACGTTCGCCTTCACCGAGGTCCGCATCGGAGTCGCCCCCGCCGTCATCTCCCTCACGCTTCTGCCCCGCACCGACCCCCGCGCCCTCGCCCGTCACTACCTCACCGGCGAACGCCTCGACGCCGCCGAGGCCGCCCGGACCGGCCTGGTCACGGCGGCGGGCGACGACGTGGACGCCGTACTCGCACCCGTCCTCGACGGTGTGCGCCGCGCCTCACCGCAGGGCCTGGCCGAGACGAAACGGCTGCTCACGGCTAGGGTGCTGGAGGCCTTCGACCGGGACGCGGCCCAGCTGACCGCGCTCTCGGCCCGGCTGTTCGCCTCCCCGCAGGCCCGCGAGGGGATGACGGCCTTCCTCGAACGACGGGATCCCCCATGGGTGGTGTGAGCGGCGCCGTGCACGCGGCCGACCGCGCGGAACGCGTCCCCAAGCAGGACCGCAGCCGGGCCACCCGGCAGCGGCTCCTGGAAGCCGCCGTGGCCTGCCTCGCCGAACACGGCTGGGCCGGCTCCACGGTCTCCGTCGTCGCCGAACGCGCCGGCGTCTCCCGGGGCGCCGCCCAGCACCACTTCCCGACCCGCGAGGACCTCTTCACCGCCGCCGTCGAGTACGTCGCCGAGGAACGCTCCGTCGCGCTGCGCGCCCTCTTCCCCGAGGGCGCCGGCCCCGGCGACCGGCACGCCGTCGTCGCCGCACTCGTCGACCTCTACACCGGCCCCCTCTTCCGCGCCGCCCTCCACCTGTGGGTGGCCGCCTCCAACGAGGAGCAGCTGCGCGGCCGGGTGACCGAGCTGGAGGCCCGCGTCGGCCGCGAGACCCACCGCATCGCCGTCGACCTCCTCGGCGCCGACGAGACCCGCCCCGGCGCCCGCGAAACCGTCCAGGGCCTCCTGGACATGGCCCGCGGCCTCGGCCTCGCCAACCTCCTCACCGACGACACGGCCCGCCGGGAACGGGTCGTGGAGCAGTGGGCGCGGCTGCTGGACGGCGTACTGGACGGGACGCCGGGCCGCGACCATGGGTGACCGGTTCCAGGTGATCGTCGACCTCGACGCGGGCGAGGCCGACGCGGGGCGGCTGGCCGGCCGGGCGGTGGAGTGGCTGGTCGGCGAGGGCGTCGTCCTCGCCGAACGCACCCGGTGCGTACTGGGACAGCCCCTCGGACACCCGCCCGGCCCGCACTGGGAGCGGGCGGTCACCGACGACTGGGACTTCGCACCCACGGACGGACTCGCCGTCCACACCCGGCGCACCGGCTTCACCAGCGGCGCGGACCTGCCCGGCGCGGCCCTCTGCCCGCACTGCGCGGCACCCACGCCACTGGACGACCCGGACGACTCGGACGACTCGGACGACGACACGGCATGGCAGCGCTTCAGCACCGCCATGCGGACCTGGCACGACACGGGCGCCGCGTCCGTCGACTGCCCCGCCTGCGCCACCGCCGTCCCCGTCCAGGACTGGACCTGGGACGAGGCACCCGTCGCCCTCGGCCACCTCGGCTTCGAGTTCTGGAACTGGCCCGACCTCACCGACGACTTCCACGCCCGCCTGACCGCACTCCTCGACGGCCACCGCACGGCGTACGTGTGGGGGAAGTACTAGCAGGCGCCCGGGCACCCAGGTGCTAGGGAGCGAGCCGTTCCACCCGCCACACCCCGTCCGGCCCCGCCACGTACCGCAGCCGGTCGTGCAGCCGGTTCTCCCGCCCCTGCCAGAACTCCACCGCGTCCGGCACCACCCGGAACCCGCCCCAGTGCGGCGGCACCGGCACCTGCTCGCCCTCCGGATAGCGCGCCGCCAGCCCGGCGTACGCGGCGTCCAGGGCGTCCCGGTCCGCCACCACCGACGACTGGGCGCTCGCCCAGGCACCCAGCTGGGAGCCGTGCGGCCGGGTCCGGAAGTACCCGGCGGTCTCGTCCCGCCCGGTCCGCCGCGCCGTCCCCGTCACGATCACCTGCCGGGCCATCGGATGCCACGGGAACAGCAGCGACACGTGCGGGTTCCCGCCCAGCTCACGGCCCTTGCGCGACTCGTAGTTGGTGTAGAAGACGAAGCCCCGCTCGTCGAAGTGCTTCAGCAGCACCGTGCGGGAACTGGGCCGCCCCTCGGCGTCCGCCGTGGAGACGACCATGGCGTTCGGCTCGAACAGCCCGCCCTCCGTCGCGGCCTGCTTGAACCAGCGCGCGAACTGCTCCAGGGGCGTGGCGGCCAGCTCGGACTCGGCAAGCCCCTCGGCCCGGTACTGCTTGCGCATCGAGGCGAGATCGAAGGGAACGGCATCGCGGTCGGTCACAGCGGCCATCCTGCCGCATCCACCGCACCCTCCACTGCGTCCTTCGTCACGGCCTCCGGCAGAAAGTGGCACTCAGTGCCGCCACCCCTCCCCAAAGGTGGCACTCGGAGATATCGTGCTGATCCCGTCCCGGTTGGATGACCCGAGGCCGAACGGGGCATCACAGGGATGACCGGAGACCGGACCGCGAGTCGTCGACCGACCGCGGATCCACAGGACCCGGTGATCCGGTGTTCCGAGACGGGCCGGTCGCCACACTTACGATCACGAGGAGCCGCCTGATGTCCGACTTCGTACCCGGGCTCGAAGGAGTCGTCGCGTTCGAGACGGAGATCGCCGAACCCGACAAGGAGGGCGGCGCCCTCCGCTACCGCGGCGTCGACATCGAGGACCTGGTCGGGCACGTCTCCTTCGGGAACGTCTGGGGCCTGCTCGTCGACGGCGCCTTCAACCCCGGCCTGCCCCCGGCCGAACCCTTCCCGATCCCCGTCCACTCCGGCGACATCCGCGTCGACGTGCAGTCCGCGCTCGCCATGCTCGCCCCCGTCTGGGGCCTCAAACCCCTCCTCGACATCGACGCCGAGCAGGCCCGCGCCGACCTCGCCCGCGCCGCCGTCATGGCCCTGTCCTACGTCGCCCAGTCGGCCCGCGGCCAGGGCCTGCCCATGGTCCCGCAGCGCGAGATCGACAAGGCCCAGTCCGTCGTCGAACGCTTCATGATCCGCTGGCGCGGCGAGCCCGACCCCAAGCACGTCGCCGCCGTCGACGCCTACTGGACCTCCGCCGCCGAGCACGGCATGAACGCCTCCACCTTCACCGCCCGCGTCATCGCCTCCACCGGCGCGGACGTCGCCGCCGCCCTCTCCGGAGCCGTGGGCGCCATGTCGGGCCCGCTGCACGGCGGCGCCCCCTCCCGCGTCCTGCACATGATCGAGGAGATCGAACGCACCGGGGACGCCGAGGCCTACGTCAAGAAGACCCTCGACGCGGGCGAACGCCTCATGGGCTTCGGCCACCGCGTCTACCGCGCCGAGGACCCCCGAGCCCGCGTCCTGCGCCGCACCGCCCGCGAACTGGGCGCCCCGCGCTACGAGGTCGCCGAGGCCCTGGAGAAGGCCGCCCTGGCCGAACTCCACGCCCGCCGCCCCGACCGGGTCCTGGCCACCAACGTCGAGTTCTGGGCCGCCATCATGCTGGACTTCGCCGAGGTCCCGGCCCACATGTTCACCTCGATGTTCACCTGCGCCCGCACGGCCGGCTGGTCCGCGCACATCCTGGAACAGAAGCGCACCGGCCGCCTGGTCCGCCCCTCGGCCCGCTACGTCGGCCCGGGCCCCCGCGACCCGCGCGCGATCGAGGGCCACGCCGACATCGCGGGCTGACGGACCGCGCCGTACACGCAGACGACCCGCGAGTCTGGTTCCTCCAGTGGAGGAGCCGGCCGGACGTACCGGCGACTCGCGGGTCGGGTGACTGCTTGGGATTGGGCCGGCTGCGCGCGTCACTCGCGCACTGGTCCGGCACCGCACTCGGTGTGGTGGCGAGCCGCTAGCCCGCAGTCACCTCACGCGTCCGGTTGTCATACATCTGCCGAACCACCTCCCTTCTGTGTGCTCCCCACCTTAGGAACTGGCCGCCCACTCATCAACGCCTTTTTTGCGGGTTACCGTTCCGCCCATGACGAGGCACCGAGGGGGACCGCCGGTCAGGCGGGCGATAGTCAGCGGGTCGGCGTTCGAGGAGCGGATCGGGTACGCCCGGGCCGTCGTCGACGGGGACCGGGTGCACGTGTCGGGGACGACCGGGTTCGACTACGCGTCGATGACCATCTCCGACGACGTGGTGGAGCAGGCCGGGCAGTGCCTGCGGAACGTCGGGGCGGCGCTGGCCGAGGCGGGGTGCACGTTCGCGGACGTCGTGCGGGTGCGGTACCTGCTGCCCGCGCGGGAGGACTTCGAGCCGTGCTGGCCGGTGCTGCGGCGGGTGTTCGGCGAGGTGCGGCCGGCCGCGACCATGATGGTGTGCGGGCTCGCGGACGAGCGGATGCGGATCGAGATCGAGGTGGACGCGCGGCGCGGGCCGGTCGGTCCGGGCGCCGGGCTGCGCATCGAGGCCGTGGCCGGGGACGCCATGGTGGAGGAGTGGCGGCACGTGCACGACGAGGTGGTGCCGCCCGCCGCGATGACCCCGGACGAGGCGCGGGAGCGGGCCGGGCGGTACCGGCTGGCCAACGCCTACCTCGGGGACGTGCTCGTCGGGTGCTCCACGGTGCGGCCGCCCGAGGGGGAGGAGCGGGTGGCGACCGTGATCGCCCGGGTGCTGCCCGCGTTCCGGGGGCGCGGGATCGGTGCGGCGCTCTACGAGGCGGGCATCGCCGAGGCGGGTGCGCTCGGCGCGGAGGCGGTGGAGACCGTGGTACTGGCGGCCAACGGTGACGGGTTGCGGTTCGCCGAGGGGCGTGGGTTCGTGGAACGGGAGCGGTACGTGTTGGATGGCGAGAGCGACGAGTGGGTCGACCTGAGGCTCGCCGCGCCCCCGTCATGACGGGGGCGTATGCCGAGTTTCCGCAGTACAACGATTTCCGCAATCTTGTGGGAACTCGGTGTGTGCTGCATCACGTTCGAGTTGAATGAAGGCCAGTGACGCAGCCTGCAGGGGGTCCAGGTGAGTGCTTCCCGGCGTAGTGGGACCACCGACGAGCTGGGGCCGGACGAGCCGGAACAGCCCGAGCGGGACGGCGCGGACCTGTTGGCCGCGCTGCTCGACGGCATGGACGCGGCCCTGTGCGCCTTCGACGCGGACGGGGTGGTCACCCACTGGAACCGCGAGGCGGAGCGGATCCTGGGCTGGAGCGCGGCCGAGGCCGTGGGGCGGCAGGGTTTCGCCGGGTGGGCCGTGCGCCGGGCGGACGCCGGGGAGGTCGAGGAGCGGCTGCTGTCCGCGATGCGCGCCCCGGGCCGGCAGGTGCACGAGTTCGCGTTGCTGACCAAGGACGGCGGTCGGGTGCTGGTGCGCACCCAGTCCGCAGCCGTACGCGGTCCCGACGGCCGGCCCGCCGGGGTGTACTGCGCGTTCAGCGAGGTGCACGCGCAGATCGACCTGGAGCGCTCCATCGCGCTGAGCGAGGCCCTGCTGGAGGACGCGAGCTGGGGCGTCGTACTGGTGGACGTGGATCTGCGGCCGGCCGTGGTGAACGCCCACGCGGCACGGGCCCTGGGCGCCGGGCGTACGTCCGTACTGGGACGGCCGCTCGGCGATCTGCTCGCGCAGGGCGTGGAGGAGCTGGAGAGCGCGCTGACGCACGTGCTGGCGGAGGGCGCACCGCCCGGCCCCGCCGAGATCTGGGTGAGCGTGCGCACGCCGGAGGGCGAGCGGCGCCGGTGCTGGCGCAGCGGGTTCGTGCGGCTGGCGTCGCCGCTGGCGGAGGAGCCGGTGCCGTTGGGCGTGGGCTGGCTGTTCCAGGACATCACGGAGGGCAAGCAGGCCGAGCAGGAGGCGGCGCTGCTGCGCTTCCGCACCAACCAGCTGCACCGCGCGGCGCGGGCGGCGGCGGAGTGCGAGGACCCCGCGGAGGCCGCGGTCGTCCACCTGGACTTCGCGCTCGCCGGGTTCGCCGACCACGCCCTGATCGACCGGGTGGTGGGCGAGACAGGGCCGGAAGCTACGGGGCCGGAAGCGACGGGGCCGGTGCGGCTGATGCGGGTCGCGGCGACGCCGTCCGGTGCGCCGGGGCCGAGCGTGCCGGCCGCGACGTCCGGCATGCCGGTGCGGTACGGCGAGGGGCACCCGGCGGTGCAGTGTGTGGAGCGGGCGGGCTCGGTGCGGGCCAGTGCCGGTGTCCGGGCGGTGCCGGCGGAGCGGGTGCGCCAGTGGGCGACGGCCCGGCAGTGGCCGGCGGACACGGTGCACGGCCTGTGCGCGGTCCTGCGCAGCCGCGGCCGGACGCTGGGCGTCGTGACGTTCCTGCGCGGCTCGGGGCGCAGCGCGTTCGAGCGCTCGGACGCGGTGTACGCCGAGGACGTGGCGGTGCGCATCGCGGCGGCGCTGGATCTGGCCGGGGCGGTGGAGGGGCGGTAGCGGTCGGGGGCCTGGCCGGGTGCCCGCTCAGCGCCGGTAGAAGATCCGGTCGCCGTACTGGTCCAGTACGCGTCCGTTCCACTCGTGGCCGCCGTCGACGTTGCCCGAGCGCAGCAGGGGCGGCTCGATGCCGCGGTCGGCGAGGGCGGCGGCCGCCGTGGCCGTCATGGCCTGCATCAGGGCGCTGGTGACGACCGTGGAGGCGGGCGCGAAGGGCGCGGGGACGGTGTCGAGTGTGAGCTCCGCGTCGCCGACGGCGATCTTCGAGTCCAGCACGATGTCGCAGTGGTCCTTGAGGAAGGTGCCGGAGGCGTGCCGCGACGTGGTCTCGGAGGCGTACGCCACCGAGGTCACGCCGATGACGCGTACGCCCAGGGCGCGGGCGTTCATGGCCATCTCCACGGGCAGCGCGTTGCGCCCGGACAGGGAGATGATCACCAGGGCGTCGCCCGCGCGGATCGGCGAGGAGTCCAGTACGGCGCTCGCGAGGCCGTCCACCCGCTCCAGCGCGGAGCCGAGCGTGGCCGGCATGACGTCGACGCCGACGACGCCGGGCACGGAGAGCAGGTTCATCAGGGCGAGGCCGCCGGCGCGGTAGACGACGTCCTGGGCGGCGAGGGAGGAGTGGCCGGCGCCGAAGGCGAAGAGACGGCCGCCGGCCTGCACCGTGTCGGCGAGCAGCGTGCCGGCCGCCTCGATGGAGTCGGCCTCCTCGTCGCGGACCCGTCGCAGGAGGTCGATCGCGGCGTCGATGAACTGGCCGGCCGGCTTGCGGTCGCTCATGCGGGACCCCTTCGGTGTGGCTGCGTCGCGGATCACCGTGCGGTCTGGACCAGTGCGGTGTCAATACGGCGTCGACACCGCCGGACGGGCCGCGCGGGCCCGGGTTTCCGCGGCGCGGCACGGTTGTCGGTGGTATGCGTCAGAATTGGGTGCAGGGCCAGCGCACGCGCCGGTGGGCCGCAGCCTCCGGCAATCTCATCAAGGGGCACGTATGTCCGGACTGATCGACACCACGGAGATGTACCTCCGCACCATTCTGGAGCTGGAGGAGGAAGGCGTGGTCCCGATGCGCGCCCGGATCGCCGAGCGGCTCGACCAGAGCGGTCCGACGGTCAGCCAGACGGTGGCGCGGATGGAGCGCGACGGTCTGGTGTCCGTGGCGGCCGACCGGCACCTGGAGCTGACCGAGGAGGGCCGCCGGCTGGCCACGCGGGTGATGCGCAAGCACCGGCTCGCGGAGTGCCTGCTCGTCGACGTGATCGGCCTGGAGTGGGAGCAGGTGCACGCCGAGGCCTGCCGCTGGGAGCACGTGATGAGCGAGGCCGTCGAGCGCCGGGTGCTGGAGCTGCTGCGGCACCCGACCGAGTCGCCGTACGGCAACCCGATCCCGGGCCTGGAGGAGCTGGGCGAGACGGACGGCGCCGATCCGTTCCTGGACGAGGGCATGGTGTCCCTCGCCGACCTGGACCCGGGCGCGGAGGGCAAGACGGTCGTCGTGCGCCGGATCGGCGAGCCGATCCAGACCGACGCGCAGCTGATGTACACGCTGCGCCGGGCCGGCGTGCAGCCCGGTTCGGTGGTGAGCGTGACCGAGTCGGCCGGCGGTGTGCTGGTCGGCAGCGGCGGCGAGGCGGCGGAGCTGGAGTCGGAGACCGCCTCGCACGTGTTCGTCGCCAAGCGCTGACCGGTTCGTCGCCCGAATCGCAGCGTCCGGTCACCGTGCGTGCAAGGCTGTGGCGTGAGGCATAGGACGTGAGGGCTCTGGGCCGTGGTGTGACAGCGATGTCGTCAATGTCGTCCCGGCCGGAGAGGGGGAGGGGCGTGCTGCTGAGACGGAGAGGGCCCCGGCGCCGTGCGGCGCCGGGGCCTGTCCTCCCCTGTGCTGACCCGGAGCCCCGAGCTCCCAGGGTCAATCCCCTCGGACCGTTTTCCCCGAGCGGCCCGCCTCCCGTTGAAGATCTCCCCCCGGCGGCGGCGATCAATCCCTGAGGGGGGTCACTCGAACGAGGGGTGTTGCTCGCCGGAACGGCCTTTTCGAATAGGCATTCGATACGCTGCGAACGTCGGACGGGCGTGAGCGACGACGGCCCGTCACGGCGAGAACGACAGGCACGGCAGGCAGGACACGGTGCACAGGACCGGCCGGCCCGGCGGGGCGGGCGGTCCGAGCGGAGCTTGGGGGTGCCAGGAATCATGGCGCGACGCATCGACGTGACCGGCGCGGGCGGCGTGCGCCTCGCGGCCTGGGAGTTCGGCGACCCTCCCAAGACGGACCGGACCGACCACGCGGACCACGCGGACCACACGGACCACGCAGACCACACAGGTGTGCTGTTACTGCACGGCCTGATGGGCCGCGCGTCCCACTGGGCCCCCACGGCCCGCTGGCTCGCCGCCCGTCACCGGGCCGTCGCCCTCGACCAGCGCGGCCACGGCCGCAGCGACAAGCCGCCGCGGGGCTCCTACACCCGGGAGGCCTACGTGGAGGACGTCGAGGCCGCGCTGGAGCAGCTCGGTCTCGGCCCGGCCGTCCTGATCGGCCACGCCATGGGCGCGCTGACCGCCTGGCAGCTCGCCGCCAAACGCCCCGACCTGGTCCGCGGTCTGGTCGTCTGCGACATGCGGGCCTCCGCCCTCGGCGCCGCGTCCCAGCACACCTGGACCGAGTGGTTCCGCGCCTGGCCGGTTCCTTTCGCCACCCTCGCCGACGTACGCAAGTGGTTCGGCGAGGACGATCCGTGGGTGGAGCGCCCGAATCCGGCCCGGGGCGAGTTCTATGCCGAGGTGATGGCCGAGTCCCCGGACGGCTGGCGGCCGGTCTTCGAGCCGGAGCAGATGCTGCGCTCCCGCGAGACGTGGGTCTACGACGCCCACTGGGAGGAGCTGGCCCAGGTCCGCTGCCCCACCCTGGTCGTCCGCGGCCTCGACGGCGAGCTGGGCCGCGCCGAGGCCCAGGAAATGGTTCGCGTGCTGCCGCACGGCCAGTACGCGGAGGTCGCCGACGCCGGCCACCTCGTCCACTACGACCAGCCGGAGGCGTGGCGAGCGGCCATCGAGCCGTTCCTCGACAGCCTCCGCGACGGCTGACCGGACCGGGCGCCGCCGTCAGCCCTTGCTGACCGCCGTGAGGATCTCCGGCAGCCGCCCGGCCGTGCGCGGCGCGGCCAGCCGCAGACCGGCCAGCGTCAGTACCGCGCCGTACACCGCGCCCACCGGAAGCAGCAGCGCGCTGCCGTCACCGCGTACGTTCAGCCAGATCGTCAGCGCGATCACGGGTGCGCACAGCAGGGCCGCGCCGACCATGCCGCCGAAGATCGAGATCCAGGCCAGCCCGACCTGACCCGGGGCGACGTTCTTGTGGCCCTCCTGCGGGATGGAGTACGGGAAGCGCGCCGAGGTCCACGCCCCGGTCGCCAGCATCGCGCCGAGCAGCGCGAAGGACAGGCCCAGGGCCTCGGGCAGCGTCCGCCAGTCGTCGAGCATCGCCGTGGTCAGGACGGTGACGAGGGTCGCGTACGGCAGGGTGATCAGCAGCAGGGCCAGTGCGCGGGCGCGCAGCTCCACGTAGGCGTCCCTGGTCGAGGAGATGGTCAGCGCCACCATCCAGAACGCGGACGTGTCCTGCCCGAACTGGTTGTACATCTGGATGCCGAGCATCCCGGCGGCGAAGCAGGCGAAGTACACCGAGCCGGTGCCCTGCCAGGCGTTGAAGACCGGCACGATGAGGCCGATGGCCAGCGAGGTCACCCACGCCGCCTTCGTCTTCGGATCGCGCCACACGTAGCGCAGGGTGCGCTCCATCGTCGTACCGGTGCGGCCGGCGGGCAGCAGCCGGGTGAGGCCCGAGGAGCCGCGCTCGCGCACCGGACGCGTGTCGCTCCGGAGCGTCGACCCGTCCGGCGTGGTCATCAGCCGCGTCAGATGCCGCTCCCACACCCGCAGCAGCAGCACCAGTGCCGCCGCCGTCAGCGCCAGCTGCGCCAGCGCGGTGCCCCAGGACCCGTCACTCGCCGCGTCCATCGCGCCGACCGCCGAGGCGGGCGGCACCCAGCGCAGCACGTCGGCCACCGGGTCGAGCTGCTCCAGCCCGGAAGTACCCAGCCGCTGCGCGCCGAAGTTGACGACCTGCGCCCCGACCGCGACGACCAGCCCGCTCAGCACCGCCAGGTCGCGGCCCTTGCGGCTGGTCAGCAGCCGCACGTTGGCGGCGGCGACGGCCCGCGCGAGGGTCACGCACACCAGCAGCGCGAGGACACCGCCGACGACGCCGACGACGTACGCCGCCCCGCCGTGCGCGACCGCGACCACCGAACCGGCGAACATGCACAGCGTGAACAGCGGCCCGATGCCCACCAGCGACGCCGTGAGCAGGGCCCGGACCAGCGGACGGGGCCGCAGCGGCAGCATCACCAGCCGGGTCGCGTCCAGCGTCTCGTCACCGCCGGGGAAGAACAGCGGCATCACCGCCCAGCCGAGGCCCAGCACCGCCGCCAGCAGGACGACCAGCGAGTCCACGTGGTCGTACCCGCGCAGGGCGATCAGGCCGATCAGCTGGAGCGCGGCGAAGAGCAGCACGGCGACGGCGGAGGCGATGTAGGCGGCCCGCCGCCCGCCGGACTGGCGCAGTCCGTTGCGCAGGAGCGACAGTTTCAGCCGTACGAAGACGGAGGTGACCGACGCGCTCATCGGGACCCGCCGCCCAGCCAGTCCAGGTCCGACCCGGCGTCCAGGCCCTGGGCGCCGACGAGTTCGAGGAACGCCTGCTGCAGGGAGGCCGCCTCGCCGCGCACCTCGGCGAGCGTGCCGGTGGCGCGGATGCGGCCCGCGGCCATGACGGCCACCCAGTCGCACAGGGACTCCACCAGCTCCATGACGTGGGAGGAGAAGACGACGGTGGCGCCGGAGGCGGTGTAACGCTCCAGGACGCCCCGGATCGTCTGCGCCGACACCGGGTCGACGCCCTCGAACGGCTCGTCCAGGAAGAGTACTTCGGGGTTGTGAAGCAGCGCGGTGGCCAGCCCGATCTTCTTCCGCATGCCGGTCGAGTAGTCGACGACCAGCTTGTGCTGGGCCCCGGCCAGGTCCAGTACGTCCAGCAGCTGGGTCGCCCGCCGGTCCACCTCGTCACCGGGCAGGCCGCGCAACCGCCCCGTGTAACCGAGCAGTTCACGCCCGGACAGCCGCTCGAACAGCCGCAGTCCCTCTGGCAGCACCCCGATCCGCGCCTTCACCTCCACCGGGTCGCGCCACACGTCGTGGCCGACGACCTCGACCGTCCCCTGATCCGGCCGCAGCAGCCCGGTCACCATGGAGAGGGTGGTGGTCTTCCCGGCCCCGTTCGGCCCGACGAGCCCGATGAACTTGCCCGCGGGCAGCTCCAGATCGACCCCACCCACGGCAACCTGCTGCCCGAACCGCTTCCAGAGCCCCTGCACCCGTACGGCAACACTCACGCCCACCACGTCTCCCTCCGTCAACTTGAACCCTACGGGGGAGAAGCACCCCTGAAAGGGGCGCGGGGAACTGCGCGATCAACCACAACGAACCGGCAGCCGCCAAAGGACAGTAACCGGGCAGACGAGAAGGCGCCCCCTAACGATCCCTGCCGCACGCATACGCCAACGGCGACACCAACTCCTCCACATCCGGCAGCCACCGATTGGCCGGCGTAGGCCGGCAGGCCCACTGCACAGCCCCCCGCGTCCCGTACCGCGTCGGCGGCGCAGCCACATACGCCCCTTCCCCGAGCGCCGTGAGATCGAGCAGCCGCGGCGCCCAGCCCAGCTTCCGCACCAGCTCCGGCACCTTGGCGGCGGCCCCCGGAAGGACGAAGAACCGCATCCGCCGGTCCGGCGTCAGCGTCACCGGCCCGAGCGTCAGCTCCATCCGCTCCATCCGCGCAAGCGCCAGGAACCCCGCCGTCTCCGGCACGTCGATCGCGTCGAACGTCCGCCCCGTGGGCAGCAGGATCGACGCTGTCGGCTGCTTCTGCCACATCCTGCGGGCGACGGTCGCGCTGCCCGTCGCCTGCGTCGCCCAGTCCTCGCGCGCCGGGTGCGCGCCCGGGGCGGCGCACACCGGGTCCCCGCAGGAACAGCGCTGCTCCCCGTCGGCTGCTTCCAGCCAGGTGCCGGGGAACACGTCCCAGTGGCGCTCCTCGGCGTAGCGTACGGCGGTCTCCAGCAGCGAGGCGCCGCGCTGCTGCGGGATCTGGGTGGCTTCGGTGCCGGGGATGGTCTCTGTCACGTGGAACTCAACTCCCGCGCTCACCGGGGGTTACGGCGCTTGCGCGCGCGGGGGAGGAGCATCGATTCCGCATCCGGGGCGCATGGGTGCATGTGCGGGGGCGCGCGGGAGGATTCGCCGCCGGAGCGGGGTAGCCACGTCTGGGGCCGACACCGGCCGGCGTCGGCCGTCACCCCGGCAATCCTCGCAAGCAACGCAAGCACTGCAAGCTTCGCAAGTCTCGCATTGTCGGCACATCGACTGGGCATTGATCTTCACGGCCGGACCTTCTCGTCCGCCGGGACAGCATCGAGACCGCATGAGACCGCATGGGGGTTACGCCATGGCCGCAAGGCCTCTCGTCGCGCGGCAGCCGAACGAACGACTGCAGGCGCTCATTCAGGAAGCGGGCTGCTCGAACGCGGGCCTCGCCCGCCGGGTCAACGTGTGCGGGGTCGAGCACGGACTCGACCTGCGGTACGACAAGACCTCGGTGGCCCGTTGGCTGCGCGGACAGCAACCGCGCGGCCGGGCACCGGCGATCATCGCCGAGGCGCTCGGACGCAAGCTCGGCCGCACGGTCACGATCGACGAGATCGGCATGGCCAACGGCAAGAACCTCGCCTCGGGTGTCGGCCTCCAGTTCTCGCCGACGGTACTGGGAGCCATCGAGCAGGTCTGCGAGCTGTGGCGCAGTGACGTCGGGCGGCGGGACTTCCTGTCCGGGTCGTCCGTCGCCGCCTCGGCGCTGGTCGAACCCAGCCGGGACTGGCTGATTTCCGCCCCCGACTCACAGGTGTCGCGCTCGGCCGGGCCGCGGGTGGGGCCCTCCGACGTGGCGGCGGTGCGGGCGATGACGCAGGCGCTGGTGGACCTGGACCACCAGTACGGCAGCGGGCACGTGCGCCCGGTCGTCGTGCACTACCTGAACAGCGTCGTCTCCGGGCTGCTCGCGGGCTCCTACCGGGAGGCGGTGGGACGGGAGTTGTTCGCCACGGTGGCCCGGCTGACCGAGCTGGCCGGGTACATGGCCGTCGACACCGGCCAGCCCGGGCTCGCCCAGCGGTACTACATCCAGTCGCTGCGGCTCGCGCAGGCGGCCGGCGACCGCGGCTACGGCGGGTACGTGCTCGCCGCCTCCATGAGTCACCTCGCCGCGCAGCTCGGAAACCCGCGGGAGATCGCGCAGTTGGCGCGCGCGGCGCAGGAGGGGGCACGCGGGCGGGTGACGCCGCGCGCGGAGGCGATGTTCCACGCGGCGGAGGCCCGCGGGCACGCGCTGCTGGGCGACGTACGGGCGGCCCACACGGCGGCCGGGCGGGCGGTCACCGCGATGGACGCGGCCGAACCGGCGGCCGGGGACGACCCGGTGTGGATCGCGCACTTCGACGAGGCGTACCTGGCCGACGAGTTGGCGCACTGCCACCGGGACCTGGGGGAGGCCGACGCGGCGGCGCGGTGCGCCCGGCAGTCGCTGGACGGGCACCCCGAGTCGCGGGCACGCAGGCGGGCCATCGGCCATGTGCTGCTGGCCACGGCCCAGGTGCAGCAGCGCGAGATCGAACAGGCCTGCACGACGGCGACGAAGGCCGTGGAACTCCTCGGGACGCTCCGGTCGAACCGGGGCGCCGAGTACCTGGACGACTTCCAGGCGCGGCTGGAACCGTACCGGGAGGAGGCGGTGGTAAGGGAGTTCGGGGCGCGGCTGGATCTGCAGGCCGCCGCGTGAACGCGCGGGCGACGCCGGTGCGGTGTGAGTGAAGCGCCATGAACAGCGTGCCGCGGCCCGGTTTTGTTACCGCAGTCACAGGGAAGGAGTTCACGCCCCATGCGGCGTGGCAGTGGGCTCCGGGGACCCGGTAGCGTGAGCCGACGATTCCGAAGGTCCCCCATTCGTAGGAGTCCCGGTGACGCAGAGTGGACAGGGCGAGGAGCCCTCGCCGCGGCAAGCGCGCGAAGGCATCGTGCTGCCCTCGGACGGTGGCGAGCCGCTGGTACCGGGTCTGACCGGCGCGGGCTCGCCGGCCGGCCCCGCACCCGCGCCCGCCTCGGCGCCACCCGGCGGCCAGGCCTGGGACCGGCCGTGGGGGCCCGAGCAGGGCTGGTCCACTCCGCCCGCCGCCCAGCCCTGGGGCTCCCCGGAACCCGGCGCCCAGCCGCCCGCCGCGCCCGCCTGGCCGGCACAGGGCGGCCCCGCCCAGCCGCCCGGAGCCCTGCCGCCCCAGGCGGGCCCCGGCCCGCTGCCTCCGGAGGGCGCGCAGGCCACCACTGAGTACGGCGGACAGGCGTACGGAGCGTCGTCCGACGGGCAGGCGTACGGCGGACCGGCCGGGAGCCAGGCTTACGGCTCGGAGCCGTCGTACGGGCAGCCGGGTCCGCAGGGTCAGTACCCCCAGTCGGGTCCGCACGGCCAGACCGGTCAGCACGCCCAGTCCGGCCCGCAGGGTGAGCCCGGTCAGTTCGGCCAGCTGGGTCCGCAGGGTCACCAGGGCCAGTCGGGCCCGCACGGCCAGCAGACCGGGCAACACGCTCAGTCGGGCCCGCACGGCCAGCAGACCGGTCAGCACGCCCAGTCCGGCCCGCAGGGTCAGTTCGGCCAGCCGGGTCCGCAGGGTCACCAGGGCCAGTCGGGTCCGCACGGCCAGCAGACCGGGCAACACGCTCAGTCGGGTCCGCAGGGTCAGCCCGGTCAGTTCGGCCAGCCGGGTCCGCAGGGTCACCACGGCCAAGCCGGAGCCCACGGCCAGCCCGTGCCTCAAGGTCAGTCGGGCCACCACGGTCAGTCGGGCCACCACGGTCAGTCGGGGCAGCACGGTCAGCCTGGTCAGGCCGGGCCGTACCTCCACCCCGGCCTCCACGGCCAGGCGCCCGCGGCCGACGACGGCGCCACGCAGTACCTGCCGCCCGTCGCGTCGCCCGCCGACGAGGGGGCGACGCAGTACATACCCCCGGTGCCCCCGGCCGGGAACCCCGCCGACGAGGGTGCCACGCAGTACATACCCCCGGTCTCCCCGGGCGCCCTGCCGCCGGAGAGACCCGCCCAGCCGCATGCCGAGTCGACGCAGTTCCTCGGCACGGCGGCACCGCAGTACTCGGCGCGGCCCGGCCCCAACCCCGACGCCGAGGCCACGCAGTTCATCGCGCCCGTGCCCGGCGGCCCCGCCGCCCCGGCCCCGTACGGCGGCGCCCCCGGCGGTGACGAGGGGCGGCAGCCCCCCGCCGAGTTCGACAGCCTCTTCCGCAGCGCTCCGGGCGCCGACGGCCCGGCTTCGTCGACCCAGCAGTTGCCCGCCTTCGACGAGCCGCAGGCCGCGCACCGCGGCGGCCCCTCCGCCTACGCCCCGCAGGGCCCGCACGGCCCGGGCGGTGGCGGCCGGCGGCGCGGCGGCCACGACGACGGCGGCGGCCGGGCCGGCGGCGGGCGCACCGGCTCGCGCGTGCCGCTGCTCGCGGCCGTGGGCGTCGGCATCGCGGTCGTCGGCATCGGCGCGGGCGCGATGCTGGCCGGTGGCGGCGGTGGCGAGGAGGACAAGGGCGGCAACCAGCCCGTGTCCGCGACGGCCCCCGTCTCCGAGTCCGCGTCGGCGTCCGCGTCACCGTCGCCGTCGGTCGACCTGGCCCGCCAGCAGGCCGTCGAGCTGGACAAGCTGCTCGCCCAGAGCGGCAACAGCCGGACCGCCGTGATCAACGCCGTGGCCGATGTGAAGAAGTGCGACAACCTGCCCCGGGCGGCCAAGGACCTGCGCGAGGCCGCCAAGCAGCGCACCGGGCTGGTCACCAGCCTCTCGAAGCTGCCCGTGGACAAGCTGCCGCGGCACGCCGAGCTGACCGCCGCCCTCACCAAGGCGTGGCAGGCCTCCGCGTCGGCCGACAACCACTACGCGGCCTGGGCCGATCGGACGGCCGGCAAGAAGGGCTGCAAGAAGGGCAAGGCCGCCACCCAGCCCAAGGAGGCCAACCGGGCGAGCGGCACGGCGAGCAAGGAGAAGACCAAGGCCGCCGCCCTCTGGAACGCCATCGCCAAGCAGTACGGCCTCACGGAGCGCCGGCCCACCCAGCTCTGACCGGGTGGCCAGGACGGCCCCGGCCCGGCCGGGGTCCGCTCAGGCCACGTGGGCGTTGCTCAGGGTGCGGGTGGTGTCCATGGTGCCCTGGTGGGCGGAGACCAGCCGGCCCTTCCGTACGACCTGGAGTGTGACCTCGGTGTTGACCAGGCGCGGGAAGCCGACCGAGGCGAGCTCGGCGGCGAACGTCCACCGGAGGGTGGGGGTGAGTCCGCCCGTGCCTACCTCCAGGCCGCCGTCCAGGGCCCGCCGTACGGTGCCGGCGCTCACCTCGCCGTCGCCGAGCGACTCCACGACCTTCTTGAAGACGGTGTACGCGATCCAGGTGGTCTGCACCCCGGCGTCCGCCGCGTCGATGTCGTTGTCGCCGAACGCCTCCTCCTTGATCACCTTCTTCATCCCGTTCCAGGCCGGGTCGTCCACCGCCGGGTACCAGCCGGTGACGTACGCCCCCTCGTAGGGCCCGGAGGCCCCGCCGCTCGCGTTGACCGTGGACTGGTCGACGCTGCCGAGCACGGTCGCCGTCCGTACGTCGGGGTAGTCCTCGCGGGCCCGGCGGAAGGAGTCCATGAAGGTGCCGGTGCGGTCGCCGAGGACGGGCACCACGCACCCCTGGTCCGCCGGATCGCCGGTCGTGCTCTGAAGGGCCCGCTCGGCCTGGCCGCTGTACTCGGTGGCGTCCTCCGCCGCCCGATGGTCCTCGGCACGCTCGTGCCCGCCCGAGGTGAGCCCCGAGTCGAGCAGGACGGGGAGCTGGTCGCCGGCGATGGTGTCGGGACGGACCAGGGCGACGGGTCCGCAGGAGTCGGCGAGCGCGCTGCCGAGACCGGCCAGCAGCGCGGGCTGGCCGCCGTTGACCGGGTAGGACAGGGGGCTGGTGAACTCGGCGTTGGTGATGCCGTAGCCGCCGATGTAGGGGATGCCGGCGCCCTCCAGCACGGGGAAGAAGGAGTCCCCGTGCTGGCTGTAGGAGCCGACGACCGCGACCGCCTTCTCGTTGACGGCGCGGCGGGCGCACTTGGCCGCGGCCACGCTGTCGTTGTGGTCGTTGCAGGTCAGCACGTTGAGTTCGCGGCCGCCGATGCCGCCGTTCGCGTTGACCCAGCGGGCGTAGGCCTGCGCGAAGGCGGGCATGCCCGGCTTGTTGGTCGCGCCCGTCTCCTGCGGTGCCCAGGTCATGACGGTGATCGGGTCGTCCCCGGAGCCCCCCGTGGTACCGGGGACGACGCCGCAGCCGACGGCGAGCGACACGCACGCCACCAGCGCGCCCGCCGACAGTGCGCCGGTGCGGGTGGCCCGGGAGCGGCCGCTCGGGCGGCGGAGGAAGCTGCTGCGGATGGGTCGCCTGCCGGTCATGTACCCGCACGATTCCGTCACACGGCCAACCTGGAGGTGACCTGCGGTCAATGCGCGGTGACACGGAGGTGAATTGCGGGGGCCGGTGAGGAGCGCCGACAGGGGAACGTACGATCGATGACCGTGCAAGGTTCGGAGAACTCTTCCCGTCGCGGCCGTCGCTCCTCCACCATGGGCGGCATGCCCCTCAACGACATGCCGTGGTGGCGCTGGCGCACCAACGTGCGCTCCGCGCTGCACATGCTCTCCGCCCCCGCCTTCCAGCGGGACGTCTGGCTGGCCGGCGTCGACGGCTACGGAGACGTCACCGACGCGGTGTACCGGCTGGTGGAGGACACCTGGCTGGACCACTGGTCCGCGGAGAAGTACGTGGGCACGGTCTTCCGGGACTCGCAGGAGGCGGCGCTCGTCGACACCGCCGTGCTGCGCGTACTGAGGATCATGCACCAGGTGGGGCCGGACGCGCCGGTGACCGCGTACCTCGACCATCCGGACTGGCCGGACGCGGTGCGGGCGGCGCGCGACGCGCACGTGCGGCTGGCCACCGGCGACGGCGAGGACCCGGAGACGGCGCCGCGCACGCTCGAGCTGCTGCAGATCCTGACCCGGTCCGCCTGACGGGACGGCGCTCGGGCGGCGGGCCCGGATATGGGACCCTGTCCTGCATGAACGAGCAGTCCTCCGCCGCCGTCCCGTCGGCCGCCGCCCAGGCCGACCAGTACGTCCTCACCCTCTCCTGCCCCGACAAGCAGGGCATCGTGCACGCCGTGTCGAGCTACCTGTTCATGACCGGCTGCAACATCGAGGACAGCCAGCAGTTCGGCGACCACGACACGGGACTGTTCTTCATGCGGGTCCACTTCTCGGCCGACGAGCCGGTGACCGTGGACAAGCTGCGGGCCAGCTTCACGGCGATCGGTGACGCCTTCCAGATGGACTGGCAGATCGACCGGGCCGACCAGAGGATGCGCATCGTGCTCATGGTCAGCAGGTTCGGGCACTGCCTGAACGACCTGCTCTTCCGGGCCCGGATCGGCGCGCTGCCGGTGGAAATCGCGGCCGTGGTGTCCAACCACACGGACTTCGCCGAGCTGGTGGGGTCGTACGACATCCCCTTCCACCACATCCCCGTGACGAGGGACACGAAGGCGGACGCCGAGGCGCGGCTGCTGGAGATCGTGCGCGAGGAGAACGTCGAACTCGTCGTCCTCGCCCGCTACATGCAGGTCCTCTCGGACGACCTGTGCAAGCGGCTGAGCGGCCGGATCATCAACATCCACCACTCGTTCCTGCCGAGCTTCAAGGGCGCCAAGCCCTACCACCAGGCGCACGCGCGGGGCGTGAAGCTGATCGGCGCGACCGCTCACTACGTGACCGCGGACCTCGACGAGGGCCCGATCATCGAGCAGGAGGTCGAGCGGGTCGGCCACGACGTCACGCCGGACCAGCTGGTCGCCGTCGGACGGGACGTGGAGTGCCAGGCACTGGCGCGGGCGGTCAAGTGGCACGCGGAGCACCGCATCCTGCTGAACGGCCGGCGGACCGTCGTCTTCGCCTAGGGCCTGCCGGGCAGGCCCTGGGCGAGGACGACGGTCTCGTCTCGGTCGTCTCGGTTCGTGCACGGTCACTTCGGGTCGTTGTTGAACTTGGCGGTCGCCCAGAAGTAGCCGAGTGCGGTGAGGGCGAGGGACCAGGCGAGGGCGAGCCATCCGTTGTGGCCGATCTCGGTGCCGAGGAGCAGGCCGCGCAGGGTCTCGATGGCGGGTGTGAACGGCTGGTACTCGGCGATGGGCTGGAACCAGCCGGGCATGGAGTCGATGGGGACGAAGGCGCTGGAGATCAGCGGGAGGAAGATCAGCGGCATCGCGTTGTTGCTGGCGGCCTCGGCGTTCGGGCTGACCAGGCCCATCCCGACGGCGATCCAGGTCAGCGCCAGTGTGAAGAGGACGAGGAGTCCGAGGGCTGCCAGCCATTCCAGGGCGGTGGCGTCCGCGGAGCGGAAGCCGATGGCGACGCCGACGGCGCCGACGAGGACCACGCTCAGGATCGACTGGACCACGCTGCCGATGACGTGTCCGACGAGTACGGAGCCCCGGTGGATGGCCATGGTCCGGAAGCGGGCGATGATGCCCTCGGTCATGTCGTTGGAGACGGAGACCGCCGTGCCGATCGTGGTGGAGCCGATGGTCATCAGGAGCAGGCCGGGCACGATGTAGGCGATGTAGTCGGAGCGGTCGCCGCCGCCGATGCCGGCGCTCATCGCGTCGCCGAAGACGTAGACGAAGAGCAGCAGCAGCATGACTGGGGTGAGCAGGAGGTTCAGGGTGAGGGAGGGATAGCGCCGGGCGTGCAGGAGGTTGCGGCGGAGCATGGTGGAGGAGTCGCGGGCGGCGAGGGCGAGGTTGCTCATCGGACGGTCTCCTTCGACTGGTCGGTCTGGTCGGTCTGGTCGGTCCGGGCGGTCTGGGCGGGGACGGCGGCGCCGCCGGTGAGGGCGAAGAAGACGTCGTCGAGGTCGGGGGTGTGGACGGTCAGCTCGTCGGCCTCGATGCCGGCCGAGTCGAGCCGGTCCAGGACCGTGCGCAGTGCGCGCTGGCTGCCGTCACTGGGGATCTGCAGGGTCAGCGAGTCGTCGTCCCCGGTGACCTCGCGCAGGGCGGAGGCCGCGGACCGGTAGGCGGTGGGGTCGGTGAAGCGGAGGCGGACGTGGCCGCCGGGGATCTGCCGCTTCAGCTCCTCCGCCGTGCCCTCGGCGGCGATCCGGCCGCCGTTGAGCACGGCGATGCGGTCGGCGAGTTCGTCGGCCTCCTCCAGGTACTGGGTGGTGAGGAAGACGGTCACGCCGTCGGAGACCAGTTCGCGGATGATCTGCCACATGTTGTGGCGGGAGCGCGGGTCGAGGCCGGTGGTCGGTTCGTCGAGGAAGATGATCCGAGGGTCGCCGACCAGGGTCATCGCGATGTCCAGGCGGCGCTTCATGCCGCCGGAGTAGGTGGCGGCGGGCTTCTTCGCGGCCTCGGTGAGGTCGAAGCGCTCCAGCAGCTCGGCGGCGACCCGCCGGCCCTCGCGGCGGGAGAGGTGGTGCAGGTCCGCCATGAGGAGCATGTTCTCCTCGCCGGTGATCAGTCCGTCCACGGCGGAGAACTGGCCGGTGACGCCGATCGTGGCCCGTACCGCCTGCGGGTCGGTGGCGAGGTCGTGCCCGCCGACGCGGAGGCTGCCGGCGTCGGCGGTCACGAGGGTGGAGAGGATCTTGACGGCGGTGGTCTTGCCGGCGCCGTTCGGGCCGAGCAGGGAGAAGATCGTCCCTTGGGGGACGGCCAGGTCGACACCGTCGAGGACGGTCTTGTCGCCGTAGGACTTGCGCAGTCCGTTCGCCGCGATGGCCAGGTCGGTCATGACTGTTGCTCCTCAGATGCTGCGGGCGGTGATGTCGCCGTGGGCGGTGGTGGCGTGGATGGTCAGGGCGGGGGTGCCGTCGGTGTTCCTGAGCGCGTTGTCGATACGGCCGTAGGAGGTGCCGGCGTCCAGCGAGGCGGAGACCCCGGTGGCGGCGCCGACCGAGACGTCGCCGGACTGGGTGCGCAGCACGAGCGCGCCGCGCGCGGCCTCGGCGATCCGGATGTCGCCCTTCTGGGTGCTGATCTCGGCGGGCCCGCCCAGGCGGCCGACCGTGACGTCGCCGGCGGCGGTGGTGAGCCGGACGCTCGCGGCCTCGTCGAGCTTGACCGGGCCGTGCGCGCCCTCGAACTCGACGTCGCCGAGCCGTCCGACGCCCCGGAACTCGGTGGCGGCCGTCCTGGCCTCGACCCGGGAGCCGGCCGGCAGCCGGACCGTCACCTCGACGGACCCGGAGGCTCCCATGAGCTGGTTGTTCTCCGGCGCCACGACCCGCAGGACGCCGTCGCCGAACTCGACCCTGGTCTGCTCGGCCACCCGCACGTCGCGGCCCTTCGAGGCGTTCGCGGGCAGGACCTCGACCGTGGTGTCGGTCCGGTCGGCGGCGATGAACTGGATGCGTCCCGCGGGGATGGCGAGGACGGCGGCGATCGGGGTGGGGGTGTCGAAGGTCTGCATGGTGGTCTCCTGTGCTCGTCGTCTTTCTGACAGGAGAAACGCTACGTTGCCTTCACGTTCTCATCAATAGAGTTGTTGCGCACTTTTGCTGTAAGTGCAGTTGAAGGGCGCTATTTCGTTGCAACGGAGTTGAGAGGTAACGCAACATCAGCTACTGGATCGTTGCAATGGATCGAAGGTGAACGCTATAGTGACGGCACCAAGGGAGCGCGCGAAGGAGATCACGATGCCGGGAGGCAGGCTCACCCAGCAGGAACGTCAGCAGATCGCCCTGGGGCTGGCCGACGGCCTCGCCTACGCGGAGATCGCCAGACGCCTCGACCGCCCCACCTCGACGATCACGCGCGAGGTGATGCGCAACGGCGGCCCCACCGCGTACCGGGCCGACCTCGCCCACCGGGCCACCGAGCGCCGCGCCCACCGGCGCAGGCAGGCCGCGCCCCGGGGACCCCAGGCGCTCCCGCAGGCCCACGGGCGCGACGCCGAGGCGGTGCGCGAGTACGAGGAGACGCTGACCACCGTCTTCATGCAGTCGGGCACGCCGAAGATGATGGCCCGGGTGATGGCCTGCCTCTTCGTCAGCGACACGGGCAGTCTGACCGCGTCCGAACTCGTCCGGCGCCTCCAGGTCAGTCCGGCGTCCGTCTCCAAGGCGGTCGCGTTCCTCGACGAACAGGGCCTCGTCCGCCGGGAACGCGACGAGTCCCGCCGCGAGCGCTACGTCATCGACGACGACGTCTGGTACCAGTCCATGGTCGCCAGCGCCCGCGGCACCCTGCAGATCGCCGAAACCGCGCGCCAGGGCGTCGGCGTCCTCGGCTCCGGCACCCCGGCCGCCGAGCGTCTGGAGAACATGGCGCGCTTCCTCGACTTCATCTCCGAGAGCATCGTCCGGGCCGCGGACCAGGCCCGCGAGGTCCTCCACACGGCACCCGCCAAGACCCCGGACAGCACCGAGTGACCCCGGGGCGGGCCCGGCCGTACGGGGTGGCCGGAATCCGCCCTACATCCGGCTCAGGCTGGCCGCCGCGAACAGGACGTCCCTGATCGCCTCGCGATCACCCACCTGACCGGCCGCCGCCTCCGCCGGAGGCACGTGACCCGCGGCCAGCCGGCAGAACTCCACGCCGTCCAGGGCGACATGGGCCACCTCGTGGTCGGCGGAGCCCTTGGCGCCCGGCGAATCGAGCGGGATCAGCCACTCGCCGCCGCCCGAGCCCTCGATCTCCAGTCGCAGGCTGCGCCCCGGCTCACCCGCGGTGACCAGGTGCGGGCGGGCGCCCGGCGCGGCCAGCCCGGCCCGGCGGCGCTGGGCCAGGACGCCCGGCAGCATCCGGGCCGCGAGGTCGATCATGCGGTTCAGATGGCGGGCGGAGGGCGGCTCGTACGGGTAGTCCACCGCGTCCGCGATGTCCTCGGCGTGCACCCAGCACTCGAACGCCCGGTCCAGCATGGCGTCGTGCAGCGGCAGCTCGAAGTCGCCGTACGACACGGGCATCCCGCCCGCGTCGCCGGTGAACGACACGGTCCGGACGATGCCGTGGCTCTGCTCGCGCCAGGGCGCCCGCACCGCACGGGTGGGCGGGTAGTGCGAGGCACGCCAGTACGCCTCCGTGCGGGTGCCCGGCGCCGAGGTGGTCGCGGTGATGTCCCCCAGCGGATCGGCGAGGCCCAGGGCGATGGCGACCAGCCCGTCGACCGTCAGCAGGTGCGCGATGACCCCGGCGACGGTGGTACGGCGGCTCGCGGCACCGTCGGCCTCGAACCAGCGCAGCCGGACCGGGGCGTGCCACTCGGCGTCCCCGATGTCCTGCAGCAGCGCGTCCAGCCGCGCGGTCTCGGCGTCGTACGGCGTCGCCCACTCGGGCACGGGGATGCGCGGCGGGCGCCGCTCCAGGCACCCCTCCAGGACGCGGGTGCGCAGCGCCGGGTCCAGGTCGAGGCTCTCCGGCCGCTGGAGCAGGGTGACGGCGTCGCGCAGCCGCAGTGCCTCGTCGGCACAGGGGGCGCACTCGCCGATGTGCTCCTCGACCGCCGCCGCCTCCTCGGCCGAGCAGGCGGCCAGCGCCCACGCCCCGAGGAGCGACGTCAGCACGTGGTGCTCCAGCGCGACCGGCCCGCTCGGCACCACGTCGGGCAACGCCCGCCCGGTGTCCTCGACGGAGGCGCGGGGGAGCGGTATGCGCGGGGCGGGGTCTCTCGGCGCGTTCGAGGCGCCGGGGGTGCCGGGGTCGCTGGGGGTGTCGGGGTCGCCAGGGATGTCGGGGGTGCCGGGGTCGCCAGGGGTGTCGGGGCCGCCAGGGGTGCCGGGGGCGCCGGGGTCGCC
>NZ_JAGMUF010000126.1:0-384 GCF_019049125.1 Streptomyces sp. AC602_WCS936
GGGAGGGGGCGGGCGGCCCTCACGTCGCCCCGAGCCGGGCGGCTCCGCGATCGGGAGGCGGCGCAGTGCCGGGAGCGGCCGGGGTGCCGGGTGGGCGTGGGGCCGGTGTGCCGGGCGGCTGTGGGGCCGGGCGGCCCGGTGGCCGGGGTGCCGGGAGGCTGTGGGGCCGGGTGGCCGGGTGGCCGGGCAGCCGGGGTGCCGGGTGACCGGGGTGGCCGGGGTGGCCGGGGTGCCGTGCAGCCGTAGGGCCGGGTGGCCGGGCAGCCGGGAGGCCGGGCAGCCGGGTGACCGGGAGGCCGGGTGACCGGGAGGCCGGGAGGCCGGGAGGCCGGGGTGCCGGATGGCCGGGTGGCCGGGGTGCCGGGTGACCGGGGTGCCGTGCAG
>NZ_JAGMUF010000126.1:438-156511 GCF_019049125.1 Streptomyces sp. AC602_WCS936
CGGATGGCCGGGTGGCCGGGGTGCCGGGTGACCGGGGTGCCGTGCAGCCGTAGGGCCGGGGTGCCGTGGGGCCGGGCGGCCGTGGGGCCGGGCGGCCGTGGGGCCGGGCGGGCGGGCGCGGTCGGGTGGGCGGGAGCCCCGCGCGCCCGACCGGGACCGTCCACGCGCTTCCGTACCCCTCCCGTCCCGCCACTCCCACGCGCCCCGACTTCGGCGGGAACCGGTGCCGAGGGGGAACCCCGGTGCGGCCGGGTGCGTCCAACTCGCGCTGTCGGACGAGTCTCCGTGGTGCGGTGTCGGCCTCGCTGCTGGCTGCGATCGCTGACCACCCTCTCCAGCCGTACCGCGGCCGGCAGCACGCCGCCGTCGGCGCGCCCCCCTCCCAAGCGCCGACGGCGGCCCCTCCGGCCCGTCGCCCGCCGCTTGTGGCGATGCCTGTGCGCTCCCTTGACTGGCAGAAACTTCCCGGATATTGGTGACTCCTTGGAAGTTTCCTTCAGCAGCTCTCCAGCGATTCAGCGATTCCCAGCGGATCACTCCGGAAGGAGCGCACGTGCACCACAGCAGCACGGCCGGCACGGGAAGCACCGCACACCCCTCCAGACGTACCGTCCTCACCGCCACCGCGGTCGTCGGCGCCGCCCTGGCCGCCGGCGGCGGCACCGCGTACGCCGACGCCCGCAGGCCCGACGACGACAAGCTGCGCGCCCTCATCTCCCGCATGACGCTGGAGGAGAAGGTCGGCCAGCTCTTCGTCACGCGCGTCTACGGCCACTCCGCCACCGACCCCGACCAGGCCGACATCGACGCCAACCTGAAGGAGATCGGCGTCCGCACCGCGGCCGAGCTGGTCGCCAAGTACCGGGTCGGCGGCATCATCTACTTCGCCTGGGCGCACAACACCCGCGACCCGCACCAGATCGCCGACCTGTCCAACGGCATCCAGAAGGCGTCCCTCGAACTGCCGCGCGGCCTTCCGGTGATCGTCTCCACCGACCAGGAGCACGGGATCGTGGCCCGCGTGGGCGAGCCGGCGACCCTCTTCCCGGGCGCGATGGCCGTCGGGGCGGGCGGGTCGCGGTCCGACGCCCGCACCCTCGGGCGGATCGCGGGCGCCGAGCTGCACGCCATGGGCATCCGCCAGGACTACTCCCCCGTCGCCGACGTGAACGTCAATCCGGCCAACCCGGTGATCGGCGTACGGTCCTTCGGCGCCGACCCGGAGGCGGTGGCGGAGCTGGTGGCCGCCGAGGTGACGGGGTACCAGCGGTCCGGGGTCGCCGCGTGCGCCAAGCACTTCCCCGGGCACGGCGACACCGCCACCGACAGCCACACCGGTTTCCCGGTCATCACCCACAGCCGCGAGCAGTGGGAGGAGCTGGACGCGCCGCCCTTCCGCGCCGCGATCGAGGCCGGCATCGACGCCATCATGACCGCCCACCTCATGGTCCCGGCGCTCGACGACTCCGGCGACCCCGCCACCCTCTCCCGCCCCATCCTCACCGGCATCCTGCGCGAGGAACTGGGCTACGACGGGGTCGTGGTCACCGACTCCCTCGGCATGCAGGGTGTGCGGACCAAGTACGGCGACGAACGGGTGCCGGTGCTGGCGCTGAAGGCCGGCGTCGACCAGTTGCTCAACCCGCCGGACCTGCCGCTCGCCTGGAACGCCGTCCTGACGGCCGTGCGCGAGGGCGAGCTGACCGAGGCGCGGCTCGACGAATCGATCCTGCGGGTGCTGCGGCTGAAGGCGAAGCTGGGGCTGTTCCGGGACGCGTACACCAGCCGCCGGGACGTCGACCGCACCGTCGGCACCCGCGGCCACCTGGCCGCGGCGGACCGGATCGCCGAACGGTCCACCACGCTGCTCGTCAACGAGGGCCGGCTGCTGCCCCTGTCGCGCCGGGAGCACCGCAGGCTGCTCGTCGTCGGTGCCGACCCCGCCTCCCCCTCGGGCACGACCGGGCCGCCGACCGGTGTCCTCGCGGGCGCGCTGACGGAGCTGGGTTTCACCGCCACCGCCCTGTCCACCGGCACGGCGCCCTCCGCCGCCGTCATCGACCGCGCGGTCGCCGCGGCCGGGGACGCCGACGCGGTGGTGGTGGCGACGTACAACGTGACGGCGGGCAGCAGCCAGCGCACGCTGGTCGCGCGGCTGCTGGAGACCGGCAAGCCGGTCGTCGCGGTCGCGATCCGCAACCCGTACGACGTGGCCCAGCTCCCGGACGTCCCCGCCTTCCTCGCCGCCTACTCCTGGACGGACGTCGAGGTGCGGGCCGCCGCCCGGGTGATCGCCGGGCGGGTGCGGCCGCGCGGCGAGCTGCCGGTTCCGGTGGTGCGGGCGGACGACCCGGAGACGGTGCTGTACCCCCTCGGGCACGGGTTGTCGTACCGGTCGTAGACGGGGTCGTGGCCGGTCGTCGACCGTAGCGCGGCTACGCCACGCGCCGGGGGCGCCCCCGTCACCCGTGCGCAATGCACCCCGCGCGTCTGGCGTGCCCCGCTGCGGCGGGTCACGCTGGACGGGGGACCCGGGGGGATGGCGATGCGTGGGAGATGGGCGGCTGTGCGGGTGCTGTGCGCCCTGTCGGCGTTGTGCGCCGTGCTGCTGACGGGGTGCCAGAGCCCGACCGGCCTGGCGGGCGGCGGCGCCACGGGCGGAAGCGGTGGCGGCGAGGTGCCCGGTGGGGCCACCGCGTCGGGTCCGGCGGCCGTGCGGCCCTCCGGGTACGGCGCGGTGTTCCTCGCGATCGACGAGTGCAGTTCGTTCGGGACGGTCAGCTTCACCGAGGTGCCGTGCGCCAGTGAGCGGGCGGCGGCGCGGGTCGTGGCCCGGGAGGACGGCCGGGCGGCGGACGGGCCGCCGTGCCCCGCCACCACCGACTTCGTCCTGCACATCAGCGAGCAGCGCCCCTCCGCCGACGAGGACGGCGACGGGGCCGTGCCCCAGGGCTACGCCTGCATGCGCCGGCTCCAGCCGCCGCACCCCGGCGACCCGGGCGGCGGGGGCGGTCCGCGCACCATCGTCGGCGACTGCGTCTACGACGCCGGCGACGGCAAGGTCCGCGAGACCGCCTGCGACGGCTCGGAGAAGAAGAAGCCCCAGTTCAAGGTGGTCGAGGCGGTCGCCGCCCGGTCGGACTGCCCGGCCTCGACCGGGCTCTACGTCCGCCTCGGCGGCGAACGCCCGGTGGGCTGCGCCCGGCCGCTGTGAGCGCCTCAGGGGCTCACACCTGGCCGGCCGGGCACAACCACCGCCCTACGGGCGCAGCGCCGGCTCCCGCTGGACGTCCCGCTTGTCCAGCTTGGCGTCGAACTTCGCCAGCGGCTCGGCCGCCGACGGGTTCTCGCGGACCTCGGCGGGCGCGACGTCCGCCCAGTCGAGGATGCGGGCCGTGGCGAGGGCCTTCTCCTCGGGCACCAGACCGGCGACGTTGGCGCCGTGGTTCATGCCGGGCGCGGTGAGGACGTAGGAGTCCCGCGCGCCGTGGCCCAGTCGGAAGGGCTCGGCTCCCCACGGGTCGTTCTCGCCGTACACGAACAGCATGTGCCGGGCGTTGTGCCGCACCCAGCGGTCGACGTCCCGCATCGCCCACGGCTGGAACCGCATGTCGATGTCGCGCGGCACGAAGTTGCGCGGCGGCTGGTAGCCGTAGCGGATGTACTTCTTCTCGATGTGCGGGAAGTGGATCGTCGGCGCGCCCAGCTGCGTGCCCGCCTGGTAGTAGTACGGCGTGTACGGGGCGAGCCCCTGGTCCGTGTAGAAGGAGAAGCCGGAGATCGAGTCGACGGAGTTCCAGATCTCGTCGTCCGTCGCGTTCTTCGCGTCGGCCGGGATGTCCGCGCAGTCCTTCACGGTGCTGTACTGCCAGAAGCCCCAGACGTAGTCCAGGACGACCGCCTCGTAGGCGCGGTCGAGGCTGCCGATGGTGTCGAAGGTGTACCCGTTCTCGGCCGCGTACGCCTCGTACTTCTCCTTCAGCGGCGCCCGGCGCACCAGGGCCTCGCGCTGCACGCCGTTCAGTCGGTCGCGGCACTCCTCGGTGCCGACGCGGGCGAAGAAGCGGTCGTAGGCCGAGTCCTCGCGGTTGACGACGTCGTTGGGGGCGACGTAGGCGACGACGCCGTCCATGTCGCGCGGGTAGAAGCGCTCGTAGTAGGTGGCGGTCATGCCGCCCTTGGAGCCGCCCGTGGAGATCCAGTTTTCCGAGTAGATGGGCTTGAGCGCCTTGAAGATGCGGTGCTGGTCGCTGGCCGCCTGCCAGATGTCCAGCTTCGACCAGTCGGCCGGCTCGGGCCGGGACGGGGTGAAGTAGCGGTACTCCATGGAGACCTGGTTGCCGTCCACGATCTGGGTCGGCTCGCGGCGGCTGGGGTTCGTCGAGACGCTGTAGCCGCCGGTGTAGAAGACCGTCGGGCGGCTCACGTCCTTGTGCAGCACGGTGATCCGCTGCTGGAACGTGCCCTTGTACGGGCGCCGGTGGTCGACCGGCTGGGTGTAGTTGAGGACGAAGAAGCGGTAGCCGGTGTACGGCTTCTCCTCGATCAGGCTCATGCCCGGTATGGACAGGAGCCGGTCCTTGATGTCGACGGCCTTCGGCTCGGCGGCGGTGGCCGCGCCCGCCGTGCTGACGGTGCCTATGAGCACCACGAGCGCCAGCAGCCATCTGAGCGCCTTGCGCATGCACCCTCCCTGTGAAACAGATGTGCGCCGGAAGCTATCGGAGCAAGTCACCAGTACACCAGGGGAGATCGCGAAATGGCCGGCGGCGGTGGCCGCCGGGACGGGATCAGCAGAGGATCCAGCCGGAGCTGACCGAGCGCCCCGACACCGTGCCCCGCACCAGCACGCAGCGGTTCCCGGCGTGCACGGTCACCGGCCCCGCCCGGTACGCGAACCGCCCCGAGTCCACGACCGGCCGGCCACCGCGCGGCTGCACGCTGACGGACATCTGCCGCTTGGTGCCGGTCTGCTTCGGGACGGTGACGGCGCAGACGTGACTGCCGCGCTGGTACACGAGGACCGAGCCGGTGGCGAACGGCAGCGTACGGACCTTGCGCCCCGGGCACGCCGCCGCGGCCTGCGCCTGCTGCGGCACCGCGACGGCGAGCAGCCCGGCCGCCGTCAGCACGGCCGTGCCGAGTGTCAGCCGCCGGCGTATGCCGGCACCAACCTGACCCACCGCGGTCCCCTCCGTCCCATCCGTTCCATCCGTCGCCTCCGTACGGCGATCACCGTCGTACGGGTGTACGGACGCACGGCACCTGTGGAAGGTTGCGCGGGCTCAGTGCAGCGCGCCGACCGGCTCCTCCGGTTCGGCGGCGCCGACGAAGGTCCGCCACAGCCGCGCGTACCGCCCGTCGAGGGCCAGCAGCTCCTCGTGCGTGCCGTCCTCGGCGACCCGCCCGTGGTCCATGACGACGACGCGGTCCGCGCGGGCGGCCGTGGTCAGCCGGTGCGCGACGACGAGCGTGGTGCGGCGGCCCGCGATGCGGTCGGTGGCCTGGTTGACCTGTGCCTCCGTGGCCAGGTCCAGGGCGGCCGTCGCCTCGTCGAGGAGCAGGACGTCCGGGTCGACCAGCTCGGCGCGGGCCAGCGCGATCAGTTGCCGCTGCCCGGCGGAGAGGTTGCGTCCCCGCTCGGCGACCTCGTGGAGGTAGCCGCCGGTGAGCCGGGCGATCATCTCGTGGGCGCCGACCGCCCGCGCCGCCGCCTCCACCTCGGCGTCGGTGGCGTCCGGGCGGCCGTAGGCGATGGCGTCGCGGACGGTGCCGGGGAACAGGTACGCCTCCTGCGGGACGACACCGAGCCGGTGCCGGTAGGAGGTGAGGTCGAGGTCGCGCAGATCCTGCCCGTCGGCCGTGACCCGGCCGCCGGTCGGGTCGTAGAACCGGGCCACCAGCTTCACCAGCGTCGACTTGCCCGCGCCGGTCTCGCCGACGAACGCGACGGTCTGCCCGGCCGGAATGCGCAGGTCGATACCGGTGAGGGCTTCCTCGTCGTCCCCGTACTGGAAGCGCACGTCCTCGAACGCGATCTCGCCGCGCAGGGACGTGACCCCGGCCGGCTTCTCGGCGGCCCGGGTCGAGGTCGGCTCCCGCAGCAGCTCCTGGATGCGGCCGAGGGAGACGGACGCCTGCTGGTAGCCGTCGAAGACCTGGGAGAGCTGCTGAACGGGTGCGAAGAACAGGTCGATGTAGAGCAGGTACGCCACCAGCGCGCCCGTCGTCAGCGTCGCGTTGTCGATCCGCACACCGCCGACGACCAGCACGGCCGCCGCCGCCCCCGACGCCAGCAGCTGCACGAACGGGAAGTAGATCGAGATCAGCCACTGACCCCGGATGCGGGCCTGCCGGTAGCTGTCGCTGCGCTCGGCGAACCGCCGCCCGCCGTCCCGCTCGCGCCGGAACGCCTGCACGATCCGCAGCCCCGCCACCGACTCCTGGAGGTCGGCGTTGACCGTGGACACCCGCTCGCGGGCCAGCTCGTACGCCTTCACGCTGGCCCGGCGGAAGAAGTACGTGGCGATGATCAGCGGCGGCAGCGTCGCGAACACGACCAGCGCCAGCTGCACGTCGATCACCAGCAGGGCGACCATGATGCCGAAGAAGGTGACGACCGAGACGAAGGCGGTGACCAGTCCCGTCTGCAGGAACGTCGACAGCGCGTCCACGTCCGTCGTCATCCGGGTCATGATCCGGCCGGTCAGCTCACGCTCGTAGTAGTCCAGACCGAGCCGCTGGAGCTGGGCGAAGATCTTCAGCCGGAGCGAGTACAGGATGCGTTCACCGGTCCGGCCGGTCATGCGGATCTCGCCGGTCTGCGCCGTCCACTGGGCGAGCACGGCCAGCAGCCCCAGCAGCGAGGCCGCCCAGACCGCGCCGAGGGCGAGCTGGGTGACGCCCTCGTCGATGCCGTGCCGGATCAGCACCGGCAGCAGCAGTCCCATACCGGCGTCCACGGCCACCAGGGCGAGGCTGATCAGGAGTGGGGCGCGGAAGCCGCGCAGCAGGCGGCGCAGGCCGTACGACTCCTCCGGCTCGACCGCCCGCGCCTCGTCGACCTCCGGCTTCCCGTCGGCCGGAGGCAGCGCGTCGACCTGGGCGAGCAGCTCCGGGGTGGCCGGGGTGCCGGCCAGGGCGGCGTCCCTGGGGGTGCGGTCGCCGGTCCACAGGCGCGGGGTGACCCCGCGCTCGGCGTCGAACTCGGCGTCCAGTTCGTCGCGGACGGAGGTGTCCTCGGCGGGCGCGGCGGGCCGGGCGTGCCCCGGGGAGACCCCGCCCAGCTCGTCGGGGTCGGTCAGCAGCCGCCGGTAGAGGGCGGAACGCTCCTGGAGCTCCTCGTGGGTGCCGAGGTCGGCGAGGCGGCCCCGGTCGAGTACGGCGATGCGGTCGGCGAGGCCGAGGGTGGAGCGGCGGTGGGCGATCAGGAGGGTGGTGCGGCCCCGCATGACCTCCTTCAGCGCCTCGTGGATCTCGTGCTCGACGCGGGCGTCCACGGCGGACGTGGCGTCGTCGAGGACCAGCAGCCTGGGGTCGGTGAGGATGGCGCGGGCGAGCGCGACGCGCTGGCGCTGGCCGCCGGAGAGGGTCAGGCCGTGCTCGCCGACGGTGGTGCCGTAGCCGTCGGGCAGCTCGGTGACGAACCCGTGCGCCTGTGCGGCGCGGGCGGCGGCCTCGATCTCCTCGTCGGTGGCGTCGGGGCGGCCGTAGGCGATGTTGGCGCGCACGGTGTCCGAGAAGAGGAAGGAGTCCTCGGGGACCAGGGCGATGGCGGCCCGCAGCGAGTCGAGGGTCAGCTCGCGCACGTCGTGGCCGCCGACGAGGACGGCGCCGCGCGTCACGTCGTAGAAGCGCGGCAGGAGCAGGGAGACCGTGGACTTGCCGGAACCGGAGGAGCCGACGACGGCGAGGGTCTCGCCGGGCCGGATCTCGAAGGAGAGGCCGTCGAGGACGGGGGTGCTGCCCCCGTCGGTGGTCTCGTAGCCGAAGGACACGTCGTCGAACTCGACGGTCGCGGGCGCGTCGGCGGGCAGTTCCTTGGTGCCGTCCTCGATCGCGGGCTCGGTGTCGATCAGGTCCAGCACCCGCTCGGTGCCGGCGCGGGCCTGCTGGCCGACGGTGAGGACCATGGCGAGCATGCGGACCGGGCCGACGAGCTGGGCCAGGTAGGTGGAGAAGGCGACGAAGGTGCCGAGGGTGATGTTGCCTCGGACGGCCAGCCAGCCGCCGAGGGCGAGCATGGCGACCTGGCCGAGGGCGGGCACGGCCTGGAGGGCCGGGGTGTAGGTGGCGTTCAGCTTGATCGTCCGCAGCCGCCCGGCGAAGAGCCTGCGCCCGACCTCCCTGAGCTTCCCGGTCTCCTGGTCCTCCTGCCCGAAGCCCTTCACCACGCGTACGCCGCTCACCGACCCGTCGACCACACCGGCCACGGCGGCGGCCTGCGCCTGCGCGTACCAGGTGGCCGGGTGCAGGCGGGTGCGGCTGCGGCGGGCGATGAACCACAGGGCGGGCGCCACGGCGAGCGCGACCAGGGTGAGCGGCGGGGACAGCCACGCCATGATCACGAGGGAGATCAGGAAGAGCAGGACGTTCCCGATGGTCATCGGGAGCATGAAGAGCAGGCTCTGGATCAGCTGGAGGTCGCTGGTCGCCCTCCCGACCACCTGTCCCGTGGACAGTTCGTCCTGTCGCCGCCCGTCGAGCCGGGTGATCGTCCCGTACATGTCGGTGCGCAGGTCGTGCTGGACGTCGAGGGCGAGCCGGCCGCCGTAGTAGCGCCGGATGTACGTCAGGACGTAGACGACGACCGCGGCACCGATCAGCAGACCGGCCCAGACGGCCATGTCCCTGGTCTTCGCGCCGATCACATCGTCGATGATCACCTTCGTGATCAGCGGGACCAGGGCCATGACGGCCATGCCGCCCAGCGAGGCGCCGAGGGCGAGGATCACGTCCTTGGGATAGCGCCAGGCGTAGTCCGCCAGTCGTCGTGCCCATCCCCGTTGCGCGTCCACGCGTGCCCTCCGGTCGTTCGTCCGGCCGTCGTCCGGTCGTCCTGCTCACCTGATCTACCGGAAGGCACCAACACGGGCGAGCGGGGATTTCATCCCGCGGCGACGATTCAGGCGCGCACGCGGAGCCTCAGGAAACGGGTCGTCTGCACGGCGTTCTGGTTGTCGTCGCTGGCGATCAGGACGTCCAGGCGGCCCTTGCTCCGGCCGGTGACGGCCATCCCCTCGAAATTGTCGAGGAGTGGATTGGGCTGGGGCTGCTTGGCGGTGGCGCCGAGGGAGGGGCAGTCGGCCAGGTCGGCGAGGAGGGTCTTGCCGAGTGCGGTGCCGCCGCGTGGCCGGTCGGTCAGGTACAGGCGGACCGTGTTGCCGACGCCGGAGGTGAAGCCGCGTTCCAGGACGAGGAGGGGGCCGGAGGGGGTCGCGGTGACCTCGGGGACACCGAGGCCGGGGTCCGTCCGGTATGTGTACTGGGTGCCGAGCCGGAAGTCGCCGTGGCCGGTCCGCCGCCAGCTCTGGAGGCGGACGAGGTCGGCGGGGTCGCCGGCGAGCGGGTACTCCATGGAGGCGATCAGGGTCCGGCCACCGGGCAGGAGGGTCAGCCCCTCGAAGCTGCCGTTGGCCCGGGCGCGGCCCTCCGGGGCAGTACGCAGGGCCTTCGGCACGGGGAGGCGGCCGAGGATCTCGCCGGTACGGGAGTAGCGGCGGACGGACGGCTCGGTCTCGGAGGAGACCAGGTAGGTGCCGTCCCGGTCGGCGACCAGTCCCTCGGCGTCGAGGGCGGCACCGTTCTCGTCGGCGAGCGGGATCACGTCCCGTGGCTGGAGGGAGCGGGCGTCCAGCCGGAAGAGGGCGGAACGGTCGGAGAGGGCGGCGACCGTGCCCCGGCGGTCCCGGGCGAGGGCGGAGAGGTTGCCGACGTAGGTGCCGTCGTGGGTGGTCTTGTCGAGGGCGTCGGAGTAGCCGGTGACGGAGACGGCGGGCGAGCAGGCGTTCCGCTGCGGACGTTCCTGTGCGACGACCGGTCCGGCGGCGATGAGGCAGCCGGCCGCCGCGAGGCTCGCGGTGAGGATGGCGAGGGAGGTGCGAAGCGTTCTCGGGCGCATGCGCGAAACCCTAGGCCGGAGGAATGGCCAAGAGTTGGCCGCTTTCCGAAGGGCAGGGTTCGACGGGTTGCCGGTGGCAAGTAATGAGCCATGCCAGACCAGAACGAGAGCGGCCACAAACTGGCCGGTCGGCTGTACGCGACGATGCGGGTGCTGAAGTTCCTCACCAAGCCCTCCGGGGCCAAACCGGTCGCCGATGAGGAACTCAAAGGCCAGGACAGTCCGAGCGAACGCGTCCGGGACCTGGAGCTGGACCTCTTCAAGGACCTGGTGGCCGCCGTCCAGAAGGGCCGGCATGCGAAGGCGGCCGGCGAGGTGTTCCGCGCGATACCCGCCCTCGTGCCCAGGCAGAGCGTCGCCTTCGACAAGAACCTCGGCGAGCACGGACTGGCCGAATTCAACGCCGGTTATCGCGCTCAGCTCGCCGCCTTCAAGGAGGCCTTTCCCGAACTGGTCGAGTGACGGCTCGCCTTCAGCGCAACCGCATGCCCCGGCTCTCCGCGACGCGATGCACCTCGGTGAGTGCCTCGCACATGCGGTGCAGCATGAAGCGGAGTTGTTCGGGCGTCGCGCGGGCGTCCGCGAGCAGGGCGGCGGCGTGGTCCAACAGGTCCTCCGCCATGTCGAGGTGGGTGGCCTCGACGACGTCGGCGATCCGGGACAGCGGGCCGTCGCCGTCGGTCAGCAGGTAGCAGGGCTTGCCCTCGGAGCCGGTCCAGGGCAGCAGCCGGGCCGGGCGCGCGCCGTGCTTCACCGGGCCACCTCCACGCCGCGCAGTACGCGGGGCCCGAGGTCGATGCCGTGCACCGCGAACCGGAGCGCGCTGCGCCGGGCCTGGCGCCGTCGGGCCTCCTCCTGCCGTTCGTGAGCGAGCAGGTAGGGGCGTACGAGCACGTTGTCCTCTCCGCGCAGGGCCGGCATGCCGGTGCGGCGGACGGTGACGTCCGGGGTGTACGGGCGTTCGGCGGGTTCCGTCGCGGGAGGACGCCGGCGGCGCCGCCGCCCCGAGCCGGGCAGCAGGAGGGCGAGCAGCGGAAGCAGGGGCAGCCCGGCGAGGCGGGCGATACGGTGACGCATGTCGTCGGCTCCGTGGAGATCGGTGACCATGCCCCCGGACCGGTGCGACGGTCGCGGGGGTCTCGCTTTCCGTAGCGATGCGCGTACAGAGTGAGACGGCCGGAGCTAGGCTCGCCAGGGGTGCGGATGTGACGGCGCCTTTGTCACACGGGAGTCGAACGGATGAGCAACATCTACGGCGACTGGCTCAAGCAGCAGCGCGAAGCGGCCGACCTGACGCAGCAGCAGCTGGCCGACATGGCCATCATGACGCGGTCGCACATCGCGCACATCGAGGCGGGGCGCCGGGTGCCGTCGAAGGAGGACGCGCGGCGGCTGGACCGCGCCCTGAACACGGGGAATGTGCTGAGCAGCTTCCTTCCGGAGGAGGACGCGGCGGTCGCGGACTACTTCGAGGCGGCGCGGCAACTGGAGTCGCAGGCGGTGGCGATCCGGGAGTCGGCTGTGACGTTCGTGCCCGGGCTCCTCCAGACCCGGCCGTACGCGCGTGCTGTCCTCGGCACGACGTACCCTCCGTTGGCCGACGAGGAATGTGACAGGCGCCTTGTCACACGCCTCGAACGGGCGAGGCTCCTTGACGACCCGGTCACGCCCGTCTTCTGGGCGCTGCTGGACGAGGCGCTGCTGCACCGCGTCGTGGGTGACCGAAAGGTCATGGCGGGTCAACTGACTCACATCGCCGGGCTCGCGGAGACAGGGCGCGTGCGAGTGCATGTGATGCCCCGGGATCGGGGCGCCTATCCGGTGATGCAGAGCATGCTGAGCCTGATGTGGTTCGAGGACCAGCCGCCCGTGGCGTACTCGGAAGGCATCCACGTAGCCAAGATCCACGACAGTCCGGCCGTCGTCGACCGATTGCAGGGCGCCTACTATCACGCGTTGAGCGACGCACTGTCGCTCCGCGAGACGGTCGCCCTGCTCAAGTCGACAGCGAAGGACTACGAAGACGATGCCTGAGCACCTCAACCCGGACACGGCCGAGCTTGCGGGCTGGCGCAAGTCCACCTACAGCGGCAACGAGGCCGGTAGTTGTGTGGAAGTGCTGGACGGGCACCCTTGCGGGATACCCGTGCGGGACTCGAAGGTGGTGGGTGGCCCGGTGTTGCTCATCTCTGCGGCCGGCTGGTCGTCGTTCATCGGAGCCCTCAAGGAAGACCCCCCTCCCTCAAAAGCGTGAACACTCAGCCCTGAACTGTCATCCGCTCGCTCATCCGAGTGCCCAAATGACATTCACCCCCCAAGTGCTCACGCTTTTTGCCAACCATGGGGCCATGAGCCCCGCCTCCTGGCCCTACCGCAACCCCCTCGGCACCGGAAACGTGATCGGCACGGTGCGCACCCTCATGCGCACCGACGGTCTGAACGTGTCCGTGACCGCCATCGCCCGCGCCTCCGGGACCTCGCGCAACTACCTCTACGAGAACTGGAAGACCGCCTCCCGGCTCCACCTGCGCGCGCTTCAAGTCGAACTCGCCCACGCCTTCGACGAGGCAGACCGCACCGAGCCGAGCGACGGCACGGTTGAAGGAATCGTCCGGCACCTGACACAGGTCGTCCGTATCGTCCGGCGCCATCCGACGACGGCGGCCATCGCCCGAACCTCGCACACGGCGCTCCCTCAGGCGCATGCCGCGACCGACGGTCCCCTGGTGCAGATGGTCACGAGGCACGTCAGCGATCTGCTGCACCCCCTCGCCCCGCACGGCGGGGTATGGGGCGACACCGCGCTGTTCTCAAGGCCCTGGAAGATCCTCTGGATCGCCCGTCCTGCCGCTCTCTGCCCCGAGGCCGTCGGTGACCAGGAGCGGGAGGACGCTCTGGACGGGGCGTTCGCCGCGTTGTCGCGCGATCTGCTCGCCCCGTGGGCCGGCACGGACTGATCGCGGCACGGGATCCACAGCTCAGCCCCAGTCGGAGCACAGCCCTTCCCCATCGGTCGTGGACACGGTGGCGTGGTGACATCCGCCACCACTCCCCTGCAAACGGCCCCCGAGCCGCCGCCCGTCCCGTCGCCCCGTTGGTCGTTGCCGACCCTGCTGGCGATCCTCGCCCTGGCGGCGGGGCTGTACTCCTGGAACCTGTCCGGGGCCGGCCTGAACAGCTTCTACAGCGCCGCCGTACTGAGCGGCACCGAGAGCTGGAAGGCGTGGTTCTTCGGCTCGCTCGACGCGGGGAACTTCCTGACCGTCGACAAGCCGCCCTTCGCCCTGATGGTCATGGGGCTGTCCTGCCGCGTCCTCGGCTACGGAACCTGGCAGATGATGCTGCCGCTGATCCTGGCCGCGCTGGCGACGATCTGGATCCTGCACTCGTCCGTGAAGCGGGTGTGGGGCCACGGTGCCGCGGCGATCGCGGCGCTGGTGCTGGCGCTCACACCGATCACGGTCGCCATCAACCGGGACAACAACCCGGACTCTCTCCTGGTGTTCCTCATGGTGAGCGGGGCGGCCCTCGGCCTGCGCGCGGTCCGCGCCGGGCGGCTGCTGCCCCTGATCGGCTCGGCGGTCTGCTTCGGGCTGGCGTTCAACACGAAGATGCTCCAGGGCTACATCGCGTTGCCTGCGGTCTTCGTCGTGTACGTGTACGCGACGAACCTGAGTTGGGCGAAGCAGATCAGGAACCTGGTCCTCGCCGCCGTGGCCCTGGTGGTCTCCAGCTTCTGGTGGGCGGCCGCGGTGTCCCTGGTGCCCGCGTCCGAGCGGCCGTACATCGGCGGTTCGACGGACGGGACGGCCTGGGACCTGATCATGGGTTACAACGGGCTCGGCCGGATCTTCGGCGGCGACGGCAACATGGGCGGCGGTGGAGGCGGCGGGGGCGGCTTCTCCGGTGCGGCGGGCATCGGTCGGATGTTCAACGACGTCCTCGGCGGACAGATCTCGTGGCTGCTCCCGTTCGCGGGCCTCGCGCTCACCGGCGGCCTGGTGCTGTGCGGCCGGGCGCCCCGCACCGACCTCACGCGTGCCGCGTTGGTGCTCTGGGGCGGCTGGACGGTGCTGCACTACCTGACCTTCGCCATGGCCGAGGGCACCATGCACCCGTACTACACGACCGCGCTCGCACCGGGCATCGCGGCGCTGTGCGGGGGCGGCGGTGTCATGCTGCTGCGCGCCTTCCGCACCGACCGGCGCTGGGTGTGGGTGCTGCCGCTCGCCCTCGGTGTCACCGGCGTATGGGCGATCGTGCTGCTGCGCCGGGCCTCGGGCTGGAACTCCTGGCTGTGGCCGGCCATCGCGGTGGTCATGGCGCTGGCGGTCACGGGCCTGCTCGTCTTCCGTTCGGGGCGCCGGGTGCGGCTGCTGGCGGTGTCCGTGGCGGCGGCCGTCGTCGCCGCCGTCGCGGGTCCGGCGGCGTACGCCTGGTCGGTGCCGTCCGGTTCGGGCGGCGGCATGGGCGGGACCAACCCGACCGCCGGACCGTCGACGGGCGGCGGCATGGGCGGACCGGGCGGCGGAGGCGGCCGGGGCGGGTTCCCGGGCGGCGGGGAGGGCGGCCCCGGCAGCGCGGGGCCCGGCGGAGCAGGGCCCGGCGGAGCAGGGCCTGGCAGCGCAGGGGCTGGCGATGAACGGCCCGATGGTGAGGGGGTTGGCGGTGAAGGGACTGGCGGCCAGGCGCAGGCGGGTCCCAGCGGCGGCCCCTTCCCGGGCGATGGCGAGGAGGACCAGGCTCCGGGAGGCGCGACCGGCTCGGACTCGACCGACGGCACGGGCACGGCCCCGGACGGCGGCACCGGCACCGAGGCGGGCGACGCCACGGACCAGGGCGCGGGAGTGTCCGGCGGCCCCGGAGCGGCAAGGCGTCCGGGTGGAGCGGGCGGCTTCGGCGGAGGCGGCGGCATGGGCGAAGCCGGCACCGAACTGATCGCCTACCTCGAGAAGCACCAGGACGGCGCCAAGTGGCTGCTGGCGGTGCCCAGTTCGCAGAGCGCCGCCCAGCTCATCCTCAGCAGCGGCGAACCGGTCATCTCCATGTGGGGCTGGTCGGGCAACGACAACGCGATGACCCTCGCCCGGCTCAAGGAGCTGGTGAAGAAGGGCGAGTTGCACTACGTCCAGGTCGGCGGGGGCATGGGCGGCGGTTCCGGGACCGGTTCCGAGGTGACCCAGTGGGTGCAGGAGCACGGCACGGCCGTGGAGGCGAGCGAGTACGGCGCCTCGTCCACGTCGGAATCCTCCGCGGGCCTCTACCGGCTGGACACCTCGGACATCACCTGACGACTCATCAGTGACACGAGGGCCCTCGACCACCACGGCCGGGGGCCCTCGTCACGCAATTGCCACCCTCCGTACACCCCACCTCCCACATGTCCATGCCACGCTCGAACCACCGCTCCACTCCACACGCGTAGATCGGACACCCCACATGCTCGCGATACGCACCCGGCGGCGGAAAGCGGTGGCCCTCGCCACGGCCGCCGTCCTCGCCGCCCTCGCCGCCCCCTCGCTGACCGCGACGCCGGCCACGGCAACGACGACCACGGCGTCGGACTACGACTCGACGTACTACAAGGACGCGATCGGGAAGACGGGCGACAGCCTCAAGTCCTCCCTGCACACCATCATCAGCGACCAGACCAAGCTCTCCTACTCGGCGGTCTGGGACGCCCTGAAGGTCACCGACCAGGACCCGGCCGACAGCGGCAACGTCGTCCTCCTCTACTCGGGCATCTCCCGCAGCAAGTCGCTGAACGGCGGCGACACCGGCGACTGGAACCGCGAGCACGTGTGGGCCAAGTCCCACGGCGACTTCGGCACCTCGACCGGGCCCGGCACGGACATCCACCACCTGCGCCCCGAGGACGTGCGGGTCAACGGCGTCCGGGGCAACAAGGACTTCGACAACGGCGGCAGCGGCTTCACCGACAGCGGCGGCAGCCTCACCGACTCCGACTCCTTCGAGCCCCGCGACGCCGTCAAGGGCGACGTGGCCCGCATGATCTTCTACATGGCGGTCCGTTACGAGGGCGGCGACGGCTGGGCCGACCTCGAGGTCAACGGCAGCGTGGACAACGGCAGCAGCCCGTACATCGGCAAACTCGACGTCCTGAAGCAGTGGAACGACGAGGACCCGCCGGACGCCTTCGAGGAGCGCCGCAACCAGGTCATCTACGACTCCTACCAGCACAACCGCAACCCGTTCGTCGACCACCCGGAGTGGGTCGAGGCGATCTGGTAAGCGGCGTCACGCCGGGTAGGGGGCTGCTTCACGGGCCGTGCGGAGCGCCCCTGCCCACCAGGCGAGCTGCTCCAGCAGGGTCTTGGCATATCCCGCGGCCTCGCCGTCGACCGGCTGTCCGTCCTGCCATGCGGTGAAGTAGTTCGGGAAGGCGAGCCCGTCGCGGATGGTGACCGCGTGCAGTTCGGTCAGCACGTTCTCCAGGTGCAGCACCGCGTGCCGGCCACCCGCCGCACCGCCGTAGCTGACGAAGGCGACGGGCTTGGCCGTCCACTGGGTGAAGTGCCAGTCGATGGCCGCCTTCAGGGACGCGGGGTAGCTGTGGTTGTACTCGGGCGTCACCACGATGAACGCGTCGGCGCTCTCCAGGGCCGAGGTGAGAGGCGCCATGCCGGCCGGACGGGGGTAGGAGTCGCCGGCGTACTTCGGCGGCGCCGCGGGCAGGGCGAGGGGGATGTCGATGTCGGCGAGGTCGACGACCTCCACCTCGAACCCACCGTGCAGGCGGGCCTGTTCGGCGACCCAGGAGCCCACCACGGGACCGAAGCGACCCTCACGGACACTGCCGACGACGACTACCAGTTTGTGCTTGGTGTTTTCCATGCCTCCACTCTCGGCGCCGGCCAGGAGCCCAGCCAGACCGTGCTCAGGCTGGCCCCGACAGGGCCATGCTGAGCAGTCCACGGGCGGCGGCGGACACCGTAGGCTCAGGGCATGGGGACACCGTTGGGGGACTTCGTACGGACGAGACGTGACAGCACTCAGCCCCAGACGCTGGGGCTGCCCGACCATGGACGCCGCAGGTCACCGGGTCTGCGGCGGTCGGACGTCGCGGCGCGGGCCGGTATCAGCGTCGAGTACCTGACCCGTATCGAGCAGGGCCGGGACCGCAATCCCTCGGTCGCGGTGGTGAACGCGCTCGCCGACGCGCTGGCCCTCGACCCGGCGGCACGCGGGCACCTGCGCTACCTGGCGAAGATCACCGGCGGGGAGTGCACCGCCCACGCGCGCCCCGAGCCACCGAGCCGGGAGGTCCGCCCCTCCGTCCTTCAGACGCTGCGCCTTCTGGAACCGGGCCTGGCCATGGTGACCAACCGGCTCGGCGACATACTCGCGTGGACCGGCACCTTCGAGACCGTGACGGAAGGATCGGGGCTGCTGGAGGCCGCCGAACCGAACCTCACTCGGTACGTCTTCACCGACGCCCGGGCCAGAGCGCTCTTCGTCGACTGGGACGTCGTCGCCGACGAGCAGGCGTTCGACCTGTGGCTGGGGCCGTCGATCGAGAACGCGGAGTGGTTCACCGCGGAGCTGGCCCCCGTCGCCGGCCCCGACTTCACCCGGCGCATGAACCGGCACGTGGTGCCGCCACGCGGTGTGCTGCGGATCGGACACGACAGCGGGTGCGAGCTGCGGCTGCGCCGCGAGACGCTCGACCTCACCTCGGACGCACAGCAGCTCGTCGTGTGGCTGCCCGCGGACGAGGAGACGACGACCGCCGTGCAGCGGCTGGCCGGCCGGTCGGGGCACCGTCGGCTGCGCGCGATCTCGTAGCCCCGCGGGCCGCTCACCCCAGATGCGTCGGCGCGAACATGCGCAGGACGGCCGGGAGGACGACCACCGAGGGCCCCGGTGCCGCCAGGGCCTTCGCGAGGTCGGTCTCCAGCGTCTCCGGGGACGTCCGCACGCCCGGCACTCCGAACGACTCGGCGAGGGCCACGTAGTCGGGGCGGGTCAGCTCCGTCGCGGTCGGCTCGCCGAAGGCGTCGGTCATGTACTCGCGCAGGATGCCGTAGCCGCCGTCGTCGACGATCAGCCAGGTGACGTTCAGGTCGTACTGGCGGGCGGTGGCCAGTTCGGCGATGGAGTACAGGGCGCCGCCGTCGCCGGAGACCGCCAGGACCGGGTGGGTGGGATCGGCGGCGGCGGCTCCCAGGGCCGCCGGGAAGCCGTAGCCGAGTCCGCCGGCGCCCTGGGCCGAATGCATGGTGTTCGGGGCCTTGGCGTCGAAGGCCGACCATGCCCAGTAGGCCAGGATGGTCATGTCCCAGAAGGACGGGGCGCTGGGTGGGAGGGCCCCCCGGACGGCGGCGAGGACGTCCTGTTCCAGGGTGAGTTCCTGGGACGCGATGCGTTCGCGGACCTTGTCCAGTACCGCACGGACGCGCTCCGGGGCACCCGGGTCCGTCCGCTCCCCCACCGTCTCCAGCAGCGCCTGGAGGGCGAGGCGGGCGTCGGCGTGGATGCCGAGGGCCGGGTGGTTGGATTCCAGTTTGCCGAGGTCGGCCTCGATCTGGATCACCCGGCCGCGCGGCTTGAAGGTGTGGTAGTTCGAGGAGAGTTCGCCGAGGCCGGAGCCGACGACGAGGAGTACGTCGGCGTCCTCCAGGAAGTCCGTGGTGTGGCGGTCCTCCAGCCAGGACTGGAGGGACAGGGGGTGCGTCCAGGGGAAGGCGCCCTTGCCGCCGAAGGTGGTGACGACGGGGGCCTGGACGCGTTCCGCGAGCTGCCGGAGCTTCTTCGACGCGTCGGCCCGGACGACTCCGCCGCCCGCGATGATCGCGGGGCGCTCCGCGCGGGCCAGGAGGTCGGCGGCGACCGCCGTCAGTTCGGGGCGCGGGGGCAGTTCCTCGGGGAAGGTGTCGCCGCCGGTCACGACCGGGATCGGCGTCTCGGCCAGGAGGACGTCCTGCGGGATCTCCACCCACACGGGGCCGTGCGGGACGGTCAGCGCCGACGTCCAGGCCTCGGCGATCGCGGACGGGATCTGGGACTGGGTGCGGACCGTGTGGACGGACTTCACCACGCCGCGGAAGGAGGCCGCCTGGTCGGGGAGTTCGTGCAGGTAGCCGTGGCGTCCGCCGCCGAGGCCGGCCGTCGGGACCTGGCTGCTGATCGCGAGGACGGGAGCGGAGGCGGCCCGCGCTTCCTGGAGGGCGGCGAGGGAGGTGAGGGCTCCGGGGCCGGTCGACAGGAGCAGCGGGGCGGCCTCGCCGGTGACGCGGCCGTAGGCGTCGGCGGCGAAACCGGCGTTGTTCTCCACCCGCAGGCCGATGTAGCGCAGGTCGGAGCGGCGCAGGGCGTCGAACATGCCGAGGGCGTGCTGGCCGGGCAGGCCGAAGACGGTGGTCGCGCCGAGCCCGGCCAGGGTCTCCACGACCAGGTCTCCGCCGTTGCGGCCGGGGGGAGGATTCAGCGCGGCCTCCGTCTGGGCGGCGGTCGGACGGAGCACCAGGTCGTGGTCGTGGGTCACTTCGCGCGGGCCTCTGCAATCTGGCGGGACATGATGGTGGTCAGTTCGTAGGCGGTGTGGGAGGCCGCGACGGAGGTGATCTCCGCGTGGTCGTAGGCCGGGGCGACCTCGACGACGTCGGCCGACACCAGGTTGCAGGACGCCAGTCCGCGCAGGATCTCCAGCAGCTCGCGGGAGGTCATGCCGCCGGCCTCGGGGGTGCCGGTGCCGGGGGCGTGGGCGGGGTCCAGGCAGTCGATGTCGATGGAGATGTAGAGCGGGCGGTCGCCGATGCGCTGGCGGAGCTGGTCGGCGACCTCGTCGGCGCCGCGGCGGTAGACGTCGGCGGAGGTGACGATGCCGAAGCCCATCTTCTCGTCGTCGGTGAGGTCCTGCTTGCCGTACAGGGGGCCGCGGGTGCCGACGTGGGAGAGGGCGGAGGTGTCGAGGATGCCCTCCTCGACGGCGCGGCGGAAGGGGGTGCCGTGGGTGTACTCGGCGCCGAAGTAGGTGTCCCAGGTGTCGAGGTGGGCGTCGAAGTGGAGCAGGGCGACCGGGCCGTGCTTCTTGGCGACCGAGCGCAGCAGCGGCAGGGCGATGGTGTGGTCGCCGCCCAGGGTCATCAGGCGGGCGCCGGTGCCGAGGAGGTCGTCGGCGGCGGCCTCCACGGTCTCGACGGCCTCGTTGATGTTGAAGGGGTTGACGGCTATGTCGCCGCCGTCGGCGACCTGGGCGAGGGCGAAGGGGGAGGCGTCCTGGGCCGGGTTGTACGGGCGCAGCAGGCGGGAGGCCTCGCGGATGGCGTTGCCGCCGAAGCGGGCGCCGGGCCGGTAGGAGACGCCCGAGTCGAACGGCACGCCCACGACGGCGACGTCGGCGGTACCGACCTCGTCGAGGCGGGGCAGCCGGGCGAAGGTCGCGGGGCCCGCGTAGCGCGGGACGCGGGAGGAGTCGACGGGGCCGCGGGGCGTCTCGTTGCTGCTCATGTATTGCCTTCCTTCTTACGCTTCGTCGCGTATGTACTACTGCTGTCCGACTCTACTGGTGAGCCGGGACCGCCGGTTCGGACTGGGGTTCGGGGGCCCGGCCGGCGAGGCGTTCGCGCCAGGCGGTGAGGGTCGCCTCGTCGGTGGGGCGGGTGGCCAGGGAGACGGCGACGTAGGCGGCGAGGGAGGCCAGGAGGCCGTAGTAGACGGGCTCGTTGGCGAGGATGCCGTAGGCCGCCATCAGGCCGACGACGGCGAGTCCGCCGACGGCGACGGAGGCGAGGGCGCCCGGTGCGGTGCCGCGCTTCCACAGCAGCCCGCCGAGGATGGGCACGAGGAGGCCGCCGACGAGGAGGTTGTAGGCGACGGTGAGGGCCTCGACGACGTCGTTGAGGGCGATGGAGATGAGGATGACGGCGACGCCCATGGCGAGGATGAAGACGCGGTTGCCCTTCACCTCGTCGTGCCCGTCCGCGCCCTCGCCCTCCGGCCCCCGGACCGCGCCGCGCAGGCGGGACCAGATGTCGTTGTTGGCGACGGTGGCGCAGGCGATGAGGGCGCCGGAGGAGGTGGACATCACGGCGGCCAGGGCGGCGGCCAGCACCAGTCCGCGCACGCCGATGGGCAGCTCGTCCTTGACGATGGTGGCGAAGGCGTCGTCGGGGCTGGCGAGCTTCGGGTAGAGCACCTTGGCGGCGGTGCCGATGATCGCGCCGGCGACGGCGTAGACGAGGCAGTAGGTGCCGGCGACGGTGCCGCCCCACTTGGCGGTGCGGTCGCTGCCGGCGGTGAAGACGCGCTGCCAGATGTCCTGCCCGATTAGCATGCCGAAGGTGTAGATCAGCACGTAGGTGAAGATGGTCTCGCCGCCGATGCCCAGCGGGTCGAAGTACTCGGTGGGCAGCTGGGCCTTCATCTCGCTGAAGCCGCCGGCCTTGACGACCGCGATGGGCAGCAGCAGGAGCAGTACGCCGATGGTCTTCACCACGAACTGCACCATGTCGGTGAGGGTGATGGACCACATGCCGCCGAGCGTGGAGTAGGCGACGACGATGGAGCCGCCGAGGACGATGGCGAGGGTGCGGTTCACGTCGAAGAGGACGTCGAAGATCGTGGCGTAGGCGATGGTGGAGGTGACGGCCAGCATCAGGGTGTACGCCCACATGACGACGCCGGAGATCACGCCGGCCCGGCCGCCGTAGCGCAGGTCGAGCATCTCGGAGACGGTGTAGACCTTCAGGCGGGCGATGCGCGCGGAGAAGAAGACGGACAGGGCGAGGATGCCGAGGCCGATGGTGACGACCATCCAGGCGCCGGACAGTCCGTACTGGTAGCCGAGACCGACGCCGCCGATGGTGGAGGCGCCGCCGAGGACGATGGCCGCCATGGTGCCGGAGTACATGCCGGGGCCGAGGCGCCGTCCGGCGACGAGGAACTCGCTCTTGGACTTGGCGCGGCGCATGCCCCACCAGCCCATGGCCAGCATGCCGGCGAGGTAGACGACGATCACGATGTAGTCGACGGCCATGAGGGGCCCTCCTTCGCGCACTCTCGGTGGCGTGTCGTGCGATGGGTTTCTCCGGTGGCGCTGCGCGGGGACATCCGCCCGTACCCGCGGCTGCCGGTGTGGATTCCGGTTCGGGTTGACATTAGGTGGCTGGAACGCGGCTGCGAAGTGTACGTTTCATCCAGCGGGGGCCGCTGGAGTGGAGGAATCGTCCATCGTGTCCATCGTGCAGGAATCGGCCGTCCCGCCCGTGCCGCCCACTCCCCCGGTCTCGCTGGCGGCCCTGCTGGCCCGTGACGACCTGGGGCTCCGCCAGATCACCGGGCCTCCGGCGGCGGACGTCACGATCCACGGGGCGCACACCTCGGAGATGTCCGACCCCTACCCGTACCTGCTGGGCGGTGAGCTGCTGCTGACGGCGGGCGTGCACATTCCGGATGCGGCGGGCGCGGGGACCTCCTACTTCGACGACTACGTCGGCCGGATCGTGGCGGCGGGCGGCGCGGCCCTCGGCTTCGGGGTGGCGCCGGTGCACGACACGGTGCCCGAGGCGCTGGTCGCGGCCTGCCAGGCGTACGGGCTGCCGTTGGTGGAGGTGGAGCCGCGGACGACGTTCTCGGGCGTGGCCCGTGCGGTGTGGCAGCTGATGGCGCAGGCCAGGATGGCCGAGCTGCGCCGGATCTCGGAGGCCCAGCAGGGCCTGGCCGCGGCGGCCTCCCGTCCCGATCCGGTGCCGTCGGTGCTGCGCCGGCTGGCCGGCCGGCTGGAGGGGCGGGCGGTGCTGTACGGGCCGGAGGGCACCGAGATCTCGGCGGCGGGGCGGGAGCCCGGGGACGAGGTGCGGCGGGCGCTGGCGGAGCTGGCCCGGTTCGTCACCGGGCACGCCTCCAGCACCGCCACGGACACGGTCGCCGGCACCCGTCTCGCGGCGTACGCCCTCGGCAGCGGGCGGGACTTCGTCCTCGGGGTGGCCGCGCCGCACCGGGAGTCCGGGGACCACACCATCGCGTCGGTCGCCGCCGTGCTGCTCTCCCTGCTCACCGGCGAGCACCAGAGCGGCACGGGCGCGGCCCGTTCCTCGGCCCTGGTACGGCTGCTGCTGGGCGCCGGGCGCGAGGAGGTCGCCCCGCTGCTGGGCGGCGGGGAGGGCGACGGCGCCGTCACCCGCTGGTACGTCGTCCACGCCCGCCCGGCCACCGGCACCCCCGACGCGGTCTCCGCCTCGGCCCTGGGCGCGGCCCTGGGCTCGCCCCTGGTCGACGCGGCGGGCGACGTCGTACGGGTCCTGGTGCCGGCGGGCCGGCAGCCGGAGGCGGGCACCACCCCATGGGACGGAGCGCCAGGCTGGACCCTCGGCGTGAGCGCCCCCGTCGCCCCCGCCGAGTGGCCCGCCGCCGACGCCCAGGCGGCGCGGGCGCTGGCGCGGGCCAGGGCCGTCCGGGCGCCGCTGGTCCGGCATGCCGAGCGGCCGGCGTTCGCCGACCTCGTGCCGGCCGGGGAGGCCGAGGCGCACGCGCGGGCGCTGCTCGCGCCGATCGGCGCCGTTCCGGCGCTCGCCGAGACGCTGCGGGCCTGGCTGTCGCTGCACGGCAGCTGGGACCGCACCGCCGTCGCCCTGTCCGTGCACCGCAACACCGTCCGGCAGCGCGTCGCCCGCTGCGCCGCCCTGCTGGAGGCCGACCTCGACGACCCGGACGTACGGATGGAGCTGTGGTTCGCGCTGCGGCACCTGTGAGGGGCCGCACTTCGTGACCCGCGTCCCAGCCTGCGGCATGCCGCAGACGCCCACGGGCGGCTGCTACACAATGGAGCCATGCCGATACCCGGGACACCCAACCGCGCCGAACTGGCCGAACACCTCGTCAGAACCCGTATCGCGGGCGACGTCGCCACGCCCCGCGAGAACAACCTCTCCCACTACCGCAAACTGGCCAACGGCGACCGTGGCTTCTGGCTCGGCCTGGAGCTGGGCGACCGCTGGAGCGACGAGCAGGACGTGCTCGCGGTGATGGCGGAGCGGGTCGGCGTCAACGACGACCCGGAGTACCGGTACGGCCAGGACACCATCGACCCCGAGCTGACGGTGGCCGCGCTGGAGCGGATGGCCGGCCGGCTGCGCAAGGCGGCGGACGGCGGGCAGCGGGTGCTGTTCGCGACCGGTCACCCGGGCGGTCTGCTCGACGTGCACCGGGCCACCGCCGACGCGCTGCGGGCGGCAGGCTGCGAGATCGTCGTGATCCCGGAGGGGCTGACGACGGAGGAGGGGTACGTCCAGCAGTTCGCGGACGTGGCGGTGCTGGAGCACGGCGCCTCGCTGTGGCACACCCATTCCGGTGAGCCGATGAAGGCCATCCTGACCGGACTGGAGCGCGAGGGCCGCCCGCTGCCCGACCTGGTGGTCGCCGACCACGGCTGGGCCGGATACGCCGCCCAGCACGGTGTCGACTCCGTGGGCTACGCCGACTGCAACGACCCGGCGCTCTTCCTCGCCGAGTCCGAGGGCACCCTCCAGGTCGCGGTGCCGCTGGACGACCACGTGGTCAGCCCGCGCTACTACGACCCGATGACGGCGTACCTGCTGACGGAGGCGGGGCTCAAGGCCAGGGGTTGAGCCCCTCCGAGCGGCGCTGCGCGAACCCGGGCGTCGGGTCCAGGTAGACCCGGCGGATCATCGGGAACTCCTCGCGCAGCCGCTGCTCGGCCCGTTCGCTCGCCCACTCGATCTGCGCCGCCGTCGCCACGTCCCGGAAGTCGACCTTGGCGGCGACCAGCGCCTCCCGCGGCCCCTGTACGAGGGTGGTCAGCTCCAGTACGGCCTCGATGTGCTCGACGGCCACCAGTTCCGCCCGGACGCGCTCGCGCACGGTGCGGGGCAGCGGGCGGCCGATGAGGAACTCGGCGTTGGAGCGGCCCAGCACCCAGGCGACGTACAGGAGCAGGGCGCCGATGCACAGGGAGGCGACGCCGTCCCAGACGCCGGAGCCGGTGAGCTGCCCGCCGAGGAGTCCGCCCGCGGCCAGCAGCAGGCCGGCCAGGGCGGCGGAGTCCTCCAGGACGACGGCCTTGACCGCGGTGTCGGGGGTACGGCGCAGGTAGCGGCCGAAGGGCACCTTGTAGCGGCGGGCCTCGCCGTGCGCCTGCTTGAGGCCGGTGCGCAGCGAGTAGCCCTCCAGGAGGAAGGCGACGGCGAGGACGAGGTAGGCGATCAGCGGGTCGCCCACTTCCTCGCCGTGGGTGAGGGTGTGGACTCCGTCGTAGAGGGAGAAGACGGCGCCGCCGACGAAGGTGGCGACGGCGGCGAGCAGGGCCCAGATGTAGCGTTCGGGGCCGTGGCCGAGGGGGTGGTCCTCGTCGGCGGGGCGCTCGCTGCGTTTGAGGGAGGTCAGCAGCAGGACCTCGGTGACGGTGTCGGCGACCGAGTGCGCGGCCTCCGACAGCATCGCGCTGGACCCGCTGATCACGCCGGCCACCGCCTTGGCGATCGCGATGCCGAGGTTGGCGAAGGCGGCGACCAGCACCGTGAAGGTGCTCTCGCCGCCACCGGTCTGGTGCCGCTGAGGTTCCGCCATGCCCCTCAGTGTTCCCGAGGGACGCGCACCACGCCTTCCTGGATGACCGAGAGGGCGAGCCGCCCGTCCTGGGTGTAGATCCTCGCCTGGCCGAGGCCCCGGCCGCCGGACGCGGACGGCGACTGCTGGTCGTACAGCAGCCACTCGTCGGCGCGGAAGGGACGGTGGAACCACATCGCGTGGTCCAGCGAGGCCCCGACGACGTCGCCGACGGCCCAGCCGCCGCGGCCGTGCGCGAGTAGCACCGAGTCGAGGAGGGTCATGTCGGAGACGTAGGTGGCGAGGACGACGTGCAGGAGGGGGTCGTCGGAGAGCTTGCCGTTGGTGCGGAACCACACCTGGGAGTGCGGCTCGCGGGGCGTGCCGAAGTCGCCGAAGGGCGGGTCGTCGACGTAGCGCAGGTCGACGGCGGCGCGGGCTTCCAGGAAGCGTTCCACGGTCTCGGCGGGCAGGTGCGGGTAGCCGCGCAGCCGTTCCTCTCCGGTGGGGAGGGTCGCCGGGTCGGGGGCGTCCGGCATCGGGGCCTGGTGGTCCAGGCCCTCCTCGTACGTCTGGAAGGACGCCGACAGGCCGAAGATCGGCTTGCCGTGCTGGACGGCGACGACGCGGCGGGTGGTGAAGGAGCGGCCGTCGCGCAGGCGGTCGACGTTGTAGACGATGGGGGCGCCGGGGTCGCCGGGGCGCAGGAAGTACGCGTGCAGGGAGTGCGCGTGCCGGTCGGCGGGGACCGTGCGCCCGGCGGCGACCAGGGCCTGGGCGGCCACCTGCCCGCCGAAGACCCGGGGGACGACGGCGGAGCGGGAGTGGCCGCGGTAGATGTCCTCCTCGATCCGCTCGAGGTCGAGCAGGTCGAGGAGGGACTGGAGTGCTTCGCTCATACTCCGAGGGTCACAGGCCCATGTTCTTCGCGATGATCATCTTCATGACCTCGCTGGTGCCGCCGTAGATGCGGTTGACGCGGTTGTCCGCGTACAGGCGGGCGATGGGGTACTCGTTCATGTAGCCGTAGCCGCCGTGCAGCTGGAGGCAGCGGTCGATGACGCGGTGGGCGACCTCGGTGCAGAACAGCTTGGCGCTGGCGGCCTCGGCGGGGGTGAGTTCACCGGCGTCCAGGGCCTCGGTGGCGCGGTCGGCGACGGCCTCGGCGGCGTCCACCTCGGCCTGGCAGGCGGCCAGCTCGAACTTGGTGTTCTGGAAGTGGGCGACCGGCTTGCCGAAGACGGTGCGCTCCTGGACGTACTGCGTGGCGAAGCGGACGGCGGCCTTGGCCTGCGCGTAGGCGCCGTAGGCGATGCCCCAGCGCTCGGAGGCCAGGTTGTGGCCGAGGTAGGAGAAGCCCTTGTTCTCCTCGCCGAGCAGGTCCTCGACGGGCACCTTGACGTCGACGAAGGCCAGCTCGGCGGTGTCGGAGGTGCGCAGGCCCAGCTTGTCCAGCTTGCGGCCCACCGAGTAGCCCTCGGACTTGGTGTCCACGGCGAACAGGGAGATGCCGTGGCGGCGGTCCTCGGCCGTGGGGGCGGCGGTGCGGGCGCAGACGATCACCTTGTCGGCGTGCACGCCGCCGGTGATGAAGGTCTTGGCGCCGTTGAGGACGTAGTGGGTGCCGTCCTCGGAGAGCTTGGCGGTGGACTTCATGCCCGCGAGGTCGGAACCGGTGCCCGGCTCCGTCATCGCGATGGCCCACATCTCCTCGCCGGTGACGAACTTCGGCAGGTAGCGCTTCTTCTGCTCGTCGGTGGCCAGCATGTTGATGTAGGGCAGGGCGAGCAGCACGTGCACGCCGGAGCCGCCGAACTGGACGCCGGCGCGGGCGGTCTCCTCGTAGAGGACGGCCTCGAACTTGTGGCTGTCCATGCCCGCGCCGCCGAACTCCTCGGGCACGTTGATGCCGAAGATGCCCAGCTCGCCGAGCTTGTAGTAGAAGTCGCGCGGCGCCTGGCCCGCGGCGAACCACTCGTCGTAGACGGGGACGACCTCGGCCTCGATGAAGGCGCGGAGGGTCTCCCGGAACGCCTCGTGGTCCTCGTTGAACACCGTACGGCGCACCGCGCCACCTCCAGGGTACGTATCTAAGCGCTTGCTCAGACTTCACCGTACCGGCGGGTAGGGAGGAGCGTCCAGAGCGGGGCGTGGGTAACCCTCGTCACTCCACGCGTCGCCCGGGGCTCCGCCCCGGACCCCGGGCCCGTGCCCACCCACCGCCCGACTCGGTCGGCCGAGAAGCGAGGGACCGGGGTCGATGCCGTCTCCGGGACCAGTCGGGCGCCGCTACACCTCTCCCACCGCCGCGAACGCCCCCCGCGCCATCCGGTGCAGCAGCCCCGCCGTCACCGCGCGGCCCGGCAGGGAGCCGGGGCGGCCCAGGTGGGGCGTGGAGTTCAGGAGGCCGAAGACCGAGTGGACGGCCGAGCGGGCGCTCGGTTCCGGGACCGCCGGGTAGACCTCGCGCAGTACGCCGACCCACAGCTCGACGTACTGCCGCTGGAGCTGGCGGACCATCTTGCGGTCGGCGTCCCGGAGGCGGTCCAGCTCGCGGTCGTGCAGGGTGATGAGCGGGCGGTCGTCGAGCGCGAAGTCGATGTGACCCTCGATGAGCGAGTCGAGGACCGCCTCGGGGCCGGTCACCCCGTCCGCCTCCGCCAGCCGCCGCTTCGCGCCGGTCAGCAGCGAGTCGCTGATCCCGACGAGCAGCTCGGCGAGCATGGCGTCCTTGCCCGCGAAGTGCCGGTAGAGGCCGGGTCCGCTGATCCCTACGGCGGCGCCTATCTCGTCGACGCCGACACCGTGGAAGCCGCGCTCGGCGAAGAGCCGGGCGGCCTCCTTGAGGATCTGATCGCGGCGGGTGGGGGCGTCGGTTCTCGTGGCCATGGAGTCAATTCTAGACAGGGAGGTTAGCGGTCGTTAACCTGGAGGAAATGCGTTAACGCTCATTAACTGATCGACCATCGGTGAGGGGACCGCAGGATGCACGAGGCACCGGAGCTGACGACGGCGGCAGATCCCGCCTCCGAGGCCTTTCGGGCCAACGAGGAGGCGCACCGCGTCCTCGTGGAGGAGCTGCGCGCGAAGCTCGCGGCGGCCCGGCTCGGCGGCGGGGAGCGGGCCCGGGCCCGGCACACCGCGCGCGGCAAGCTGCTGCCGCGCGACCGCGTGGACACGCTGCTCGATCCGGGCTCGCCGTTCCTGGAGCTGGCGCCGCTCGCGGCCGACGGGCTCTACGACGGGCAGGCCCCAGCCGCCGGCGTCATCGCCGGGATCGGACGGGTCAGCGACCGGGAGTGCGTGATCGTCGCCAACGACGCCACCGTCAAGGGCGGCACGTACTACCCGATGACGGTGAAGAAGCACCTGAGGGCGCAGGAGGTGGCACTGGAGAACCGGCTGCCGTGCCTGTACCTGGTGGACTCCGGGGGCGCCTTCCTGCCGATGCAGGACGAGGTCTTCCCGGACCGCGAGCACTTCGGGCGGATCTTCTACAACCAGGCCCGCATGTCGGGCGCCGGCATCCCGCAGATCGCGGCCGTCCTCGGCTCCTGCACGGCGGGCGGCGCGTACGTCCCCGCGATGAGCGACGAGGCGGTGATCGTCCGCAATCAGGGCACGATCTTCCTGGGCGGTCCGCCGCTGGTGAAGGCGGCCACCGGCGAGGTGGTCACGGCGGAGGAGCTGGGCGGCGGCGAGGTCCACTCGCGGGTGTCGGGCGTGACCGACCACCTGGCGGAGGACGACGCGCACGCGCTCAGGATCGTGCGCCAGATCGTCGACACCCTGCCCGAGCGCGGCGCGCTCCCCTGGGGCGTGGAGCCCGCGGTCGAGCCGAAGGTCGACCCGCAGGGGATGTCCGGCGCGGTGCCGGTCGACTCCCGCACCCCCTACGACGTGCGCGAGGTCATCGCGCGGGTGGTGGACGGCTCCCGGTTCGCCGAGTTCAAGTCCGAGTACGGGCAGACCCTCGTCACCGGCTTCGCCCGCATCCACGGCCACCCGGTCGGCATCGTCGCCAACAACGGCATCCTGTTCGCCGAGTCGGCCCAGAAGGGCGCCCACTTCATCGAGCTGTGCGACCAGCGCGGCATCCCGCTGGTGTTCCTCCAGAACATCTCCGGGTTCATGGTCGGCAAGGACTACGAGGCCGGGGGCATCGCCAAGCACGGCGCCAAGATGGTGACGGCGGTGGCGTGCACGCGGGTGCCGAAGCTGACGGTGGTCGTCGGCGGGTCGTACGGCGCGGGGAACTACTCGATGTGCGGGCGGGCGTACTCGCCGCGCTTTTTGTGGATGTGGCCCAACGCCAAGATCTCGGTGATGGGCGGCGAGCAGGCCGCGTCCGTGCTGGCCACGGTCAAGCGGGACCAGCTGGAGGCCCGGGGCGAGGCGTGGGCGGCCGAGGAGGAGGAGTCCTTCAAGGCGCCGATCCGTGCGCAGTACGAGCACCAGGGGAACGCCTACTACGCGACCGCCCGCCTGTGGGACGACGGGGTGATCGAGCCCGCGGACACCCGGCAGGTGCTGGGTCTGGCCCTGACCGCGTGTGCCAACGCGCCGCTGGGCGAGCCCCAGTTCGGCGTCTTCCGGATGTGAGGAGGGGACTTCGATGGGGAGCGCGATGGGGAGCTTGATGTTCGACACGGTGCTGGTGGCCAACCGCGGTGAGATCGCGGTGCGGGTCGTGAGGACCCTGCGCTCGATGGGCGTGCGCTCGGTGGCGGTCTTCTCCGACGCCGACGCGGACGCGCGGCACGTGCGGGAGGCCGACGAGGCGGTGCGGATCGGCCCGGCGCCGGCGGCGGAGAGCTATCTCTCCGTCGAGCGGCTGCTGGAGGCCGCCGCCCGCACCGGTGCGCAGGCCGTCCACCCGGGGTACGGCTTCCTCGCGGAGAACGCCGGTTTCGCGCGGGCCTGCGAGGAGGCGGGGCTGGTCTTCATCGGGCCGCCCGCCGACGCCATCGCCCTGATGGGCGACAAGATCCGGGCCAAGGAGACGGTGAAGGCGGCCGGGGTGCCGGTGGTGCCCGGCTCAAGCGGCAGCGGCCTGACGGACGCGCAGCTCGCCGAGGCCGCCCGCGAGATCGGCACGCCGGTGCTGCTGAAACCGTCGGCCGGTGGTGGCGGCAAGGGCATGCGGCTGGTGCGGGACGAGGCCGTGCTCGCCGACGAGATCGCCGCCGCCCGCCGCGAGGCCCGCGCCTCCTTCGGCGACGACACGCTGCTGGTGGAGCGGTGGATCGACCGGCCCCGGCACATCGAGATCCAGGTCCTGGCCGACGGCCATGGCAACGTGGTGCACCTGGGCGAGCGCGAGTGCTCACTGCAGCGCCGGCACCAGAAGGTCATCGAGGAGGCGCCGAGCGTGCTGCTCGACGAGGCGACCCGTGCCGCGATGGGCGAGGCGGCCGTGCAGGCGGCCCGCTCCTGCGGCTACCGGGGCGCGGGCACGGTGGAGTTCATCGTGCCGGGCGAGGACCCCTCGCAGTACTACTTCATGGAGATGAACACCCGCCTCCAGGTGGAGCACCCGGTGACCGAACTGGTCACCGGCCTGGACCTGGTGGAGTGGCAGCTGCGGGTGGCGGCGGGCGAGAAGCTGGGCTTCGCGCAGGAGGACGTACGGCTCACCGGGCACGCGATCGAGGCCCGCCTGTGCGCGGAGGACCCGGCGCGCGGCTTCCTCCCGTCCGGCGGCACGGTGCTGCGGCTGCACGAGCCCGAGGGCGACGGCGTCCGCACCGACTCGGGGCTGAGCGAGGGCACCGAGGTCGGCAGCCTCTACGACCCGATGCTGTCCAAGGTGATCGCGTACGGCCCCGACCGCGCGACCGCCCTGCGCAAGCTCCGCGCGGCCCTCGCGCGGACGGTGACGCTGGGCGTGCAGACCAACGCCGGGTTCCTGCGCCGGCTGCTCGCGCACCCGGCGGTGGTGGCGGGCGAGCTGGACACCGGGCTGGTGGAGCGGGAGGTCGACGGCCTGGTCCCCACGGACGTACCGGAGGAGGTGTACGAGGCGGCGGCGGCCGTACGGCTGGACGCGCTGCGTCCGCGCGGCGACGGCTGGACGGACCCCTTCTCGGTGCCCAGCGGCTGGCGCATGGGCGGCGAGCCGAAGCCGGTCACCTTCCACCTGCGGGTCACCGACCCGGTGGAGCACACCCCGCGCGGCACGCACACCGTCACCGAGGACCGCGTGTCGGTGACGCTGGACGGCGTCCGGCACACCTTCCACCGCGCCGCCGACTGGCTGGGCCGCGACGGCGACGCCTGGCACGTGCGCGACCACGACCCGGTCGCCGCCTCCCTCTCCGGCGCCGCCCACGCGGGCGCCGACTCGCTGACCGCGCCGATGCCGGGCACGGTGACGGTGGTGAAGGTGGCCGTCGGCGACGAGGTGAGCGCCGGGCAGAGCCTGCTGGTGGTGGAGGCGATGAAGATGGAGCACGTCATCTCCGCCCCGCACGCGGGCACGGTCGCCGAGCTGGACGTGGCGCCGGGCACGACGGTCGCCATGGACCAGGTGCTGGCGGTCATCGCCCCGGTGGAGGAGGAGACGTCGTGAACGCCCCCGAGCTGGGCCTGCCCATGGCCGTACCGGCCGAAGGCCTGCCCGCCCGCGTCCGCATCCACGAGGTGGGCGCGCGCGACGGCCTCCAGAACGAGAAGGCGACCGTCCCGGCGGTGGTGAAGGCGGAGTTCATCCGCCGCCTGGCCGGTACGGGTCTGACCACGATCGAGGCGACGAGCTTCGTGCACCCCAAGTGGGTGCCGCAGCTGGCGGACGCGGAGGAGCTGTTCCCCGCCGTCGCCGACCTGCCGGTCGAGCTGCCCGTGCTGGTGCCGAACGAACGCGGCCTCGACCGCGCCCTCGCCCTCGGCGCCCGCCGCGTCGCGGTCTTCGCCAGCGCCACGGAGTCCTTCGCCAAGGCCAACCTCAACCGCACGGTGGACGAAGCGCTGGCCATGTTCGAGCCGGTGGTGGCGCGGGCGAAGGACGCGGACGTCCATGTCCGGGGCTACCTGTCGATGTGCTTCGGCGACCCGTGGGAGGGCGCGGTCCCCGTCGGGCAGGTGGTGAAGGTCTGCCGGGCCCTCAAGGACATGGGCTGCGACGAGCTGAGCCTCGGCGACACCATCGGGGTGGCGACCCCGGGTCACGTGGGCGCCCTGCTCACCTCCCTCACCGACGCCGGCGTTCCCGTGGGCGCGCTCGGCGTGCACTTCCACGACACGTACGGCCAGGCCCTCGCCAACACGTACGAGGCCCTGCGGCACGGCGTGACGACCGTGGACGCCTCCGCCGGCGGACTGGGCGGCTGCCCGTACGCGAAGTCCGCCACCGGCAACCTCGCCACCGAAGACCTCGTGTGGATGCTGCGCGGCCTCGGCATCGACACCGGGGTCGACCTCGGCTCTCTCGTCGCCACCAGCGTCTGGATGGCCGCCCACCTGGGCCGACCCAGCCCGTCCCGCACCGTCCGGGCCCTCGCTGGCCCGGGCGACGACTCCGACCAGGAGAAGTGACAGCCATGGACCACAAGCTCTCCCCCGAACTCGAGGAGCTCCGCCGCACGGTGGAGGAGTTCGCCCACGACGTCGTGGCGCCGAAGATCGGCGACTTCTACGAGCGGCACGAGTTCCCGTACGAGATCGTCCGGGAGATGGGCCGCATGGGCCTGTTCGGCCTGCCGTTCCCGGAGGAGTACGGCGGCATGGGCGGCGACTACCTGGCGCTCGGCATCGCGCTGGAGGAGCTGGCCCGCGTCGACTCGTCGGTGGCGATCACGCTGGAGGCGGGCGTCTCGCTGGGTGCCATGCCGGTCCACCTGTTCGGCACCGAGGAGCAGAAGCGCGAGTGGCTGCCCCGGCTGTGCTCCGGGGAGATCCTGGGCGCCTTCGGCCTGACCGAGCCGGACGGCGGCTCGGACGCGGGCGCGACGCGGACGACGGCCCGCCTGGACGAGGCGACGAACGAGTGGGTGATCAACGGCACCAAGTGCTTCATCACCAACTCCGGCACCGACATCACCGGTCTGGTGACGGTCACGGCGGTCACCGGCCGGGGGCCGGACGGCCGGCCGCGGATCTCGGCGATCATCGTCCCGTCCGGCACCCCGGGCTTCACGGTCGCCGCCCCGTACTCGAAGGTCGGCTGGAACGCGTCGGACACCCGTGAGCTGTCCTTCGCCGACGTCCGGGTCCCGGCGGCGAACCTGCTGGGCGAGGAGGGCCGCGGGTACGCGCAGTTCCTGCGCATCCTCGACGAGGGCCGGATCGCCATCGCCGCGCTGGGCACGGGCCTGGCGCAGGGCTGTGTGGACGAGTCGGTGAAGTACGCGAAGGAACGTCACGCCTTCGGCAAGCCCATCGGCGCCAACCAGGCCATCCAGTTCAAGGTCGCCGACATGGAGATGAAGGCCCACACCTCCCGTCTCGCCTGGCGCGACGCGGCGTCCCGGCTGGTGGCGGGCGAGCCGTTCAAGAAGGAGGCGGCGCTGGCGAAGCTGTACTCGTCGACGGTGGCCGTGGACAACGCCCGCGACGCGACGCAGATCCACGGCGGCTACGGCTTCATGAACGAGTACCCGGTGGCCCGCATGTGGCGGGACGCGAAGATCCTGGAGATCGGCGAGGGCACCAGCGAGGTCCAGCGGATGCTGATCGCACGCGAGTTGGGCCTGGTCAGCTAGGCGCCGGCGGTCCGGGCGGGGCAGGTCACAGCCCCGCCCTATGGACAAGATCTGAGGTTAGGCTAACCTACCTTGAACTTGTCCCGCGGATGCTCCGCACCGTTCGAAAGCAGCCACGCCATGCCCAACGCCAGAGCTACCCACCTCACCCGCCGCGGAATCCTCGCCGCGGGCGGCGCACTCGGCCTCGGTGCCGCGCTCACGGCCTGCGGTGACGACGACGCGAAAAGCGGTGGCTCGGACGACGGGACGGCCGCCGCCAAGTCCGGGCCCTGGTCCTTCAAGGACGACCGCGGCAAGACCGTGGAGCTGGACAAGGTCCCGACGAACCTCGTCGCCTTCACCGGCGTCGCCGCCGCCCTCTGGGACTACGGCGTCCAGGTCAAGGGCGTCTTCGGCCCGACCACCACCAAGGACGGCAAGCCGGACGTCCAGGCCGGCGACCTCGACGTCGACAAGGTCACCGTGCTCGGCAACGAGTGGGGCAAGCTCAACGTCGAGAAGTACGCCGCCCTCGCCCCCGAGCTGCTGATCACCACGACGTTCGACACCGCGGGCACCCTGTGGTCCGTCCCCGAGGAGTCCAAGGACAAGGTCGCCAAGCTCGCCCCGAGCGTCGCGATCTCCGTCTTCGACCGCCAGCTCACCCAGCCGCTCCAGCGCATGTGGGAGCTGGCCGAGTCCCTCGGCGCCGACATGAAGGCGAAGAAGGCCACCGACGCGAAGGCCGCCTTCGAGAAGGCCGCGGCCCGGCTGCGCGCCGCCGCGAAGGCCAAGCCCGAGATCAGGGTACTGGCCGGTTCGGCGAGCGCCGAGCTGTTCTACGTCTCCGGCACCAACCTCTCCGTCGACCTGGAGTACTTCAAGGCCCTCGGCGTGAACTTCGTCGAGCCCTCGGAGGAGGCCAAGAAGGCGACCGGCGGCTGGTTCGAGTCCCTGAGCTGGGAGAACGTCGACAAGTACCCGGCCGACATCATCATCATGGACGACCGCGCCTCCACCATCCAGCCCGCGGACATCACCGAGGGCACCTGGAAGCAGCTCCCCGCGGTCAAGGCCGGCCAGGTCATCGCCCGCTCCCCCGAGCCGATTCTGTCCTACGACAAGTGCACGCCGCTCCTCGACAACCTGGCCGAGGCGATCGAGAACGCCAAGAAGGTCGGCTGACCCTCACCCTTCCCCTCCTTCCGGAGCCCTTCATGACGACGGCCGTGGCCGCCCCGTTCCGTTTCTTCTCCCTCCAGGTCGTACGGACGAGGCGGCTCGGCCCGTCTCTGGCCCGGGTCACCTTCGCGGGCCCCGACCTGCACGCCTTCCACTCCGACGGGCGGGACCAGTCCCTGTCGCTGTTCCTGCCGCACCCGGGACAGTCGGAGCCCGCCGTGCCCATCGAGTTGGGGGACGGGTGGTGGCAGGGGTGGCGTGAACTGCCGGACGATGTACGTGCGGTGATGCGCTCGTACACGCTCCGCGCCCTGCGCCGGGACGCCGACGGCCACACCGCCGAGATCGACATCGACTTCGTCCTGCACGGCGTCGACCCCGACTCGCCCGTCCAGGCGGGCCCCGCTGCCCGCTGGGCCGCCGACGCCGCCCCCGGTGACCGCGTCGTCCTGCTCGGCCCGGCGGTCGCCGACAACCGGGCGATCCGCTTCCGCCCGCCCGAGGACACCGACCTGGTGGTGATCTGGGGCGACGAGACCGCCGTACCGGCCGCCTGCGCCATCGTCGAGGCCCTGCCCGCCGGCACCCGCGCCCGGGTCTGGCTGGAGGTTCCGCACGCCGAGGACGTACAGGACCTCCACCCGGCGGCAGAGGCCGAGGTCACCTGGCTGGTCAAGGACGCCGCCGCCGGCCCGGAGACCACCCTCGCCACCCTCCGCGCGGCCGAACTGCCGCCCGCCGCGCACCCTTACGTCTGGATCGCCGGCGAGTCCGGCCGCGTCAAGCAGCTGCGCCGGCACTTCGTCGGCGAACGCGGCGTCGACCGCCGCCGCGTCACCTTCGTCGGCTACTGGCGCCAGGGCCTGACCGAGGAACAGCTCCGCGAGCAGGGCTGACGCTCCGCGCTCTCTCGGCACCCCAACTCACCCTCCGTGACACACGGATGGGACGTGAGTGACGGCAGTCACGTAGTGATGCGCGTTTGATCGATCATAATTAGGTTAGGCTAACCTAAGTCGAAGCCAGGGCTCCGCCCTCTCCCGTCCCTCTCGGACCGTCCCCACCGGAGGACCCCCACATGCGCTCGCACCTGCTCAACGACACCACCGCGGAGCAGTACCGCCGCCTGGTGACCGATGGAGTCGAGCGGGTGGCCGCCAAACTCGCCGCCACCGACCGTCCGTTCACCGGCGTCACGGTCGACGCCCTCTCCCCCCTCGTCGACAAGATCGACCTCGACCAGCCGCTGCACGACACGGCCGCGGTCCTCGACGAACTGGAGGACGTCTACCTCCGCGACGCCGTCTACTTCCACCACCCCCGCTACCTCGCCCACCTCAACTGCCCGGTCGTCATCCCGGCCGTGCTCGGCGAGGCGGTCCTCTCCGCCGTCAACTCCTCCCTGGACACCTGGGACCAGTCGGCCGGCGGCACCCTCATCGAGCGCAAGCTCATCGACTGGACCACCGCCCGCATCGGCCTCGGCCCGGCGGCCGACGGCGTGTTCACCTCCGGCGGCACCCAGTCCAACCTCCAGGCGCTGCTGCTGGCCCGCGAGGAAGCCAAAGCCGAGTCCCTCGCCGACCTCCGCATCTTCGCCTCCGAGGTCAGCCACTTCAGCGTCAAGAAGTCCGCGAAACTGCTCGGCCTCGACCCCGACGCCGTCGTGTCGATCCCCGTCGACCACGACAAGCGGATGCAGACCGTCGCCCTCGCCCGCGAACTGGAGCGCTGCACGAAGGACGGCCTGGTCCCCATGGCCGTCGTCGCCACCGGCGGCACCACCGACTTCGGCTCCATCGACCCGCTCCCGGAGATCGCCGGACTGTGCGAGCAGTACGGCGTGTGGATGCACGTGGACGCGGCCTACGGCTGCGGGCTGCTCGCCTCCCTGAAGTACCGGGACCGCATCGACGGCATCGAGCGGGCCGACTCGGTCACCGTGGACTACCACAAGTCCTTCTTCCAGCCGGTGAGTTCCTCCGCCGTGCTGGTCCGGGACGCGGCCACACTGCGCCACGCCACCTACCACGCGGAGTACCTCAACCCGCGCCGCATGGTGCAGGAGCGCATCCCCAACCAGGTGGACAAGTCCCTCCAGACCACCCGCCGGTTCGACGCGCTGAAGCTGTGGATGACGCTGCGCGTGATGGGCGCGGACGGCATCGGCGAGCTCTTCGACGAGGTGTGCGACCTGGCCGCCGAGGGCTGGAAACTGCTCGCCGCCGACCCGCGCTTCGACGTCGTCGTCCAGCCGTCGCTGTCCACCCTCGTCTTCCGCTACATACCGGCGGCCGTCACCGACCCCGCCGAGATCGACCGCGCCAACCTGTACGCCCGCAAGGCCCTGTTCGCCTCCGGCGACGCCGTGGTCGCGGGCACCAAGGTCGCCGGTCGCCACTACCTGAAGTTCACCCTGCTCAACCCCGAGACGACCACGGCCGACATCGCCGCCGTCCTCGACCTGATCGCCGGCCACGCCGAGCAGTACCTGGGAGAGTCCCTTGACCGCGCTTCCTGAAGCCAGTGCCCCGTACGACTTCGTGGGGATCGGCCTCGGCCCCTTCAACCTCGGCCTCGCCTGCCTCACCGAGCCCATCGCCGAGCTGAACGGCGTCTTCCTGGAGTCCAAGCCGGACTTCGAGTGGCACGCCGGCATGTTCCTGGACGGCGCCCACCTCCAGACCCCGTTCATGTCGGACCTGGTCACGCTCGCCGACCCGACGTCCCCGTACTCCTTCCTCAACTACCTGAAGGAGAAGGGCCGGCTCTACTCGTTCTACATACGCGAGAACTTCTACCCGCTGCGCGTCGAGTACGACGACTACTGCCGCTGGGCCGCGAACAAACTGAGCAGCGTCCGCTTCTCCACCACCGTCACCGAGGTGACGTACGACGAGACGGAGGAGCTGTACGCCGTCGCCACCACCTCCGGCGACACCTACCGCGCCCGCCGCCTCGTCCTCGGCACCGGCACCCCGCCGCACGTCCCGGACGCCTGCCGGGGCCTGGCCGGCGACTTCATCCACAACTCCCGCTACGTGCAGCACCGGGCGGAGCTGGTGAAGAAGAAGTCGATCACGCTGGTCGGCAGCGGCCAGTCCGCCGCCGAGATCTACCTCGACCTGCTGGGCGAGATCGACGTCCACGGCTACCAGCTGAACTGGGTGACCCGCTCCCCCCGCTTCTTCCCCCTCGAATACACCAAGCTCACGCTGGAGATGACCTCCCCGGAGTACGTGGACTACTACCACGCGCTCCCCGAGGACACCCGCTACCGCCTGACCGCCGAGCAGAAGGGCCTGTTCAAGGGCATCGACGGCGACCTGATCAACGAGATCTTCGACCTGCTCTACCAGAAGAAGCTCGGCGGCCCGGTCCCCACCCGCCTGCTCACCAACTCGGCGCTCACCGACGCCCGGTACGCGGACGGCACGTACACCCTGGGCTTCCGGCAGGAGGAGCAGGGCAGCGACTTCGAGATCGACACCGAGGGCCTGATCCTGGCCACCGGCTACCGGTACACCGAGCCGGAGTTCCTCAAGCCCGTCCGCGACCGGCTGTGCTACGACTCCCGGGGCAACCTGGACGTCGCCCGCAACTACGCCGTCGACGTCACGGGCGGCGGTGTGTTCCTGCAGAACGCGGGTGTCCACACGCACAGCATCACCAGTCCCGATCTGGGCATGGGTGCCTATCGCAACAGCTACATCGTCCGAGAGCTGCTCGGCACCGAGTACTACCCGGTCGAGAAGTCGATCGCGTTCCAGGAGTTCAGCGCATGAGCACCACCACCCCCACGGCCGCCGGCATCGGCGCCCTCGCCCTCCGTCCCCTCGACCCCCTGAAGGACGCGGTACTGCTGCACAGCTGGGTCACGCACCCGAAGTCCGCGTTCTGGATGATGCAGGACGCGAAGCTGGTCGACGTCGAGCGCGCCTACATGGAGATAGCCGCCGACGAGCACCACCACGCCTACCTGGGCCTGCACGACGGCGTCCCCGCCTTCCTGATGGAGAAATACGACCCGGCCCACCGCGAGCTGACCGGCCTGTACGAGCCGGAGCCGGGCGACGTCGGCATGCACTTCCTGGTCGCCCCCACCGACCGCCCGCTGCACGGCTTCACCCGCGCCGTGATCACCGCCGTGATGGCCGAGCTGTTCGCCGACCCGGCGACCGCCCGCGTCGTCGTCGAGCCGGACGTCGGCAACAAGGCCGTCCACGCCCTGAACGCAGCCGTCGGATTCGTGCCCGAGCGCGAGATCCAGAAGCCGGAGAAGAAGGCGTTGCTGAGCTTCTGCACCCGCGAGCAGTTCGAGAAGGCGGTGTCCGCATGAGCCTCGCCGACACCGTCGCCCACCTGTCCCCGGAGCGCTGGGAGCAGGCCAACCGCCTGCTGGTCCGCAAGGCGCTGGCCGAGTTCACGCACGAACGGCTGATCACGCCCGAGCGGTCCACGGGTGACGCGTACGTCGTCCGCTCCGACGACGGCAAGACCGAGTACCGCTTCACCGCCACCGTCCGCGCCCTGGACCACTGGCAGGTGGACGCCGGCTCGATCACCCGCCACCGCGACGGCACGGACCTCCCCCTCGCCGCCCTGGACTTCTTCATCGAGCTGAAGGAGTCGCTGGGCCTGAGCGACGAGATCCTGCCGGTCTACCTGGAGGAGATCTCCTCCACCCTCTCCGGCACCTGCTACAAGCTCACCAAGCCGAAGCTCACCTCGGCCGAGCTGGCCCGCGGCGACTTCCAGGCCGTCGAGACCGGCATGACCGAGGGCCACCCCTGCTTCGTCGCCAACAACGGGCGGCTCGGTTTCGGCATCCACGAGTACCTGTCGTACGCCCCGGAGACCGCGAGCCCCGTCCGGCTGGTGTGGCTGGCCGCGCACCGCTCGCGGGCGGCGTTCACGGCCGGTGTCGGCGTCGAGTACGAGTCCTTCGTGCGCGACGAGCTGGGCCAGGCGACCGTCGACCGGTTCCACGGCGTCCTGCGCGAGCGCGGCCTGGACCCGGCCGACTACCTCTTCATCCCGGTCCACCCCTGGCAGTGGTGGAACAAGCTCACCGTCACCTTCGCCGCCGAGGTCGCCCGCGGGCACCTGGTCTGCCTCGGCGAGGGCGACGACGAGTACCTGGCCCAGCAGTCGATCCGCACCTTCTTCAACACCAGCCACCCCGAGAAGCACTATGTGAAGACGGCCCTGTCCGTCATCAACATGGGCTTCATGCGCGGCCTGTCGGCGGCGTACATGGAGGCGACGCCGGCCATCAACGACTGGCTGGCGCAGCTCATCGAGAGCGACCCGGTGCTGAAGTCCACGGGGCTCAGCATCATCCGGGAGCGGGCGGCCGTCGGCTACCGGCACCTGGAGTACGAGCAGGCCACCGACCGCTACTCGCCGTACCGCAAGATGCTGGCGGCGCTGTGGCGTCAGAGCCCCGTCCCGTCCCTCCAGGACGGCGAGACGCTCGCCACGATGGCCTCCCTCGTCCACGTCGACCACGAGGGCGCGTCCTTCGCGGGCGCGCTGATCGAGCGGTCCGGGCTCGCGCCCACCGAGTGGCTGCGGCACTACCTGCGGGCCTACTTCGTCCCGCTGCTGCACAGCTTCTACGCCTACGACCTGGTCTACATGCCGCACGGCGAGAACGTGATCCTGGTCCTGGAGGACGGGGTGGTGCGGCGCGCGATCTACAAGGACATCGCCGAGGAGATCGCGGTGATGGATCCGGACGCGGTACTGCCGCCGGACGTCTCCCGCATCGCCGTCGAGGTCCCCGAGGACAAGAAGCTCCTGTCGATCTTCACGGACGTCTTCGACTGCTTCTTCCGCTTCCTCGCCGCGAACCTGGCGGAGGAGGGCATCGTCGAGGAGGACGACTTCTGGCGGACGGTCGCGGAGGTCACCCGCGAGTACCAGGAGTCGGTGCCGGAACTGGCCGAGAAGTTCGACCGGTACGACATGTTCGCGCCCGAGTTCGCGCTGTCCTGCCTCAACCGGCTCCAGCTGCGCAACAACAAGCAGATGGTGGACCTCGCCGACCCGTCCGGCGCGCTCCAGCTCATCGGCAGCCTGAAGAACCCCATCGCGGGCCTGTAGGCCAAGGCCCCCCACGGACGGGCGGGCACCCCGGAGACGGTCCTCCGGGGTGCCCGTCGTGCGTCGGGTGCCGGGCGTCGGTGGAACAATCCCCGCATGGCGGAAATCATCCAGAAGGACGGAACGTGGGTCTTCGACGGCGACACCCTGCGGCTGACCCCCGGACGGGACAAGAACGTCAGCCTGCTCCGCAGGGAACTGGGTGAACTGCTCGTCCCCCTGGTGGCGTTGGCGGGCATATCGTTCGAGCAGGGCAAGAAGTCGGGGCGGCTGCGGCTGCGGCTGCGGGACGGCGCCGACCCCCTCCTCCAGGCGTCCGGCGGCCGGCTGACCGAGCCGCACGATCCCTACCAGCTGACCGTGGAGCCCGACCGGTACGGCGTCGCCGAGTACGTCGTGGACGAGGTGCGCAACGCCCTGCTGCTGGACCAGGTCCCGTCCGGCCCGGTGGACGCGTACCTGCTGCCGGGGCCGTCCGTCCCGCTGTCGGTGTCCGCCGGGGACGGCGTCGCGAGCTTCGACGGCGAGCGGGTGCGCCTGGAGTGGAAGTGGCAGGCGGAGGACGCCAAGTCGGCCGCCGGTCCGCGCACCCTGCCGCTGGCCGACATCGTGGCGGTGGAGTGGCAGCCGACGGTCGGCCTGGAGAACGGTCACCTCCGCTTCACCGTGCGGGCGGCGCCGAGCAAGGTGCCGCCGAAGTACGACCCGAACGCGGTGGAGCTGTGGGGTTTCAAGCGGGACCCACTGATGGCCCTGGTGGCGGCGGCCGTGCAGGCCAGGCTCCCGCATCCGTCCGCGCCGGCCGCCGTGGAGGACGCCCGGCCGGCCGAGCAGGCACCCGCACCGGCGCCCGCCGCCGAGGACGACCACGACGCGCTGCTGCGGCGACTGCGCGAGCTGGGCGAACTGCACCGCTCGGGGGTGCTGACCGACGAGGAGTTCGCCCTGGCGAAGCAGGCGGTGCTGAAGCGAATGTAGCCCCGACCCACGACAGCTTGCCCGATATCGGGCAGGATTGTTGCGCAACCGCTTCCCGTACCCCAGGATCTACCGGGTGCACGACGAACTCGTTGATCATCTGACGCGGTCCACCCCCCTCAACCGGGGCGAGGCGCTGCGCGTGATCCAGGACGTGCTCGCCTACTTCGACGAGACGACCGAGGAATTCGTCCGTCGCCGCCACCGCGAGCTCCAGGCCCAGGGCCAGGTGAACGCGACGATCTTCGAGCGGATCGAGGCGGAACTGAAGTACCGCGCGGTGGCTCCGCCGGAGCTGTCGCTCCGTCAGCTGCGCCGCATCGTCTACGGCTGAGAAGCCGTCGTCCACGGCTGGGAAGCCATCGTCCACGGCTGGGAAGCCGGAGAGAGACACGAGGTCTACGTATACATGTGCGGAATCGTCGGATACATCGGCAAGCGTGACGTCGCGCCCCTGCTCCTGGAGGGCCTCCAGCGCCTGGAGTACCGCGGCTACGACTCGGCGGGCATCGTCGTCACGTCCCCGAAGGCGGCCGGCCTGAAGATGGTCAAGGCCAAGGGCCGGGTCCGCGACCTGGAGGCCAAGGTCCCGGCGCGCTTCAAGGGCACCACCGGCATCGCCCACACCCGCTGGGCCACCCACGGCGCCCCCTCCGACGTGAACGCCCACCCGCACATGTCGGCCGACAACAAGGTCGCCGTCGTGCACAACGGCATCATCGACAACGCCGCCGACCTGCGCCGCAAGCTGGAGGCGGACGGCGTCGAGTTCCTCTCCGAGACCGACACCGAGGTCCTGGTCCACCTCATCGCCCGGTCCGAGGCGGAGAAGCTGGAGGACAAGGTCCGCGAGACGCTCCGGGTGATCGAGGGCACGTACGGCATCGCCGTGATGCACGCCGACTTCCCCGAGCGCATCGTCGTCGCCCGCAACGGCTCGCCGGTCGTCCTCGGCATCGGCGAGAAGGAGATGTTCGTCGCCTCGGACATCGCCGCGCTGGTCACCCACACCCGCCAGATAGTCACGCTCGACGACGGCGAGATGGCCACCCTCAAGGCCGACGACTTCCGCACGTACACCACCGAGGGCACCCGGACCACGTCCGAGCCCACCACCGTGGAGTGGGAGGCCGCCTCGTACGACATGGGCGGCCACGACACGTACATGCACAAGGAGATCCACGAGCAGGCCGAGGCCGTGGACCGCGTGCTGCGCGGCCGGATCGACGACCGCTTCTCCACCGTGCACCTCGGCGGCCTCAACCTGGACGCCCGCGACGCGCGTGCCGTGCGCCGCGTGAAGATCCTCGGCTGCGGCACCTCGTACCACGCGGGCCAGATCGGCGCCCAGATGATCGAGGAGCTGGCCCGCATCCCCGCGGACGCCGAGCCCGCCTCCGAGTTCCGCTACCGCAACGCGGTCGTCGACCCCGACACCCTGTACATCGCCGTCTCCCAGTCCGGTGAGACGTACGACGTGCTGGCCGCCGTGCAGGAGCTGAAGCGCAAGGGCGCCCGCGTCCTCGGCATCGTCAACGTGGTCGGTTCGGCGATCGCCCGCGAGGCCGACGGCGGCATGTACGTGCACGCCGGGCCTGAGGTCTGCGTCGTCTCCACCAAGTGCTTCACCAACACCTGTGTCGCCTTCGCGCTGCTCGCCCTGCACCTGGGCCGCACCCGCGACCTCTCCGTGCGCGACGGCAAGCGGATCATCGAGGGCCTGCGCAGGCTGCCCGCGCAGATCGCCGAGATGCTGGAGCAGGAGGAGGACATCAAGAAGCTGGCCGCGCAGTACGCGGAGGCCCGCTCGATGCTCTTCATCGGCCGTGTCCGCGGCTACCCGGTCGCCCGCGAGGCCTCCCTGAAGCTCAAGGAGGTCTCCTACATCCACGCCGAGGCCTACCCGGCCTCCGAGCTCAAGCACGGCCCGCTCGCCCTGATCGAGCCGGCCCTGCCGACGGTCGCGATCGTGCCGGACGACGACCTGCTGGAGAAGAACCGCGCGGCCATGGAGGAGATCAAGGCCCGCAGCGGCCAGATCCTCGCCGTGGCCCACCAGGAGCAGGAGAAGGCCGACCACACGATCGTCGTCCCGAAGAACGAGGACGAGCTGGACCCGATCCTGATGGGCATCCCCCTCCAGCTCCTCGCCTACCACACGGCCCTGACCCTGGGCAGGGACATCGACAAGCCCCGCAACCTCGCGAAGTCGGTGACGGTGGAGTAGCAGGGCCTTCGGCGGACGGACGAAACGGCCCCCGGCGCGTCACCCGACGCGCCGGGGGCCGTCCCGCGTCCGGAGTCAGGGGATGACGACGACGGGCCGCTGCGCCCGTTTGGCGAGCCGGCCGGCGACGGAGCCGAAGAGGCGGCCCACCAGTCCGTGACTGGAACCGACGACGATGGCGTCCGCCTCGTACTCCCGGCCCACCTCTTCGAGTTCGTGGCAGATGTCGCCGCCGCGCTCGACCAGGATCCAGGGCACCTCGGTGAGGTAGTCCGCGCACGCCAGCTCCAGACCCAGCACCTCGGTGCGGTGGTCCGGCACGTCCACGAAGACGGGGGGTTCGCAGCCGGCCCACACGGTGGTCGGCAGGCGGTTGGCGACGTGCACGATGACCAGGCCCGAGCCGAGCCGGCGTGCCATGCCGATCGCGTACGCGAGGGCGCGCTCGCTGGAGGTGGAGCCGTCGAAGCCGACGACGACACCGTGCTTGAAGGCTGGGTCGCACGACTGGCGTGGCTCTTCGGCCGCCAGGGGCTCGGCCGCCGTAGGTTCGGCGACGGGCCGCTTGCGGTCCGCGGGTTCGAAGAATTCGTGACCGGCCATGGCTGTCTCGGCGTTTTTATCCTCTATGGGGGACAACAGTGGGCGGCGGAGCTGTGTCCGGTGTGTGTCCGGGAATGGTCTTCCCAACCCCATACCCCCAAGGGTACGGCGGCACGCCTCCTTCGCCCAGATCCCGCGCAGGGTCCGCCGCGGGGTTCACCGGAGCATGCACGAGGGGGCGCCCGTAACGCAATGGTTGCTGCGCTGTACAGGCGGTTTGCACGGGATTCAACTGTCCGTGACCGGTCGTGACCGACGCGCCGTCCGCGCGTTGATCTTCTTGCCGCCAGCCCGAGGGAGCACGGAGCACCGATGCCCGGACCGCACCAGCACGCCCAGCCGCCGTCCGGTGCGTCCGGGGCGTCCGGGGCCGGTCCGGCCGCGCCGGCCCGCGACGGCGTCACCGATCTCGTCCGCTGGGCGGCCTTCAGCGTCGTCCTGGTCCCCGTCGTCCTCCTCTACTACGGCACCTCGCTCGCCGGGACCGCCGGAACGGCCCTGGGCCTGGCCGCCGTCACCGGCGTCTGCCGCCTGCTGCTGCGCCGCTCCGAGCGCGTCGCGGGCCGTGCGCACGGCGCGCAGCACGCGGCGCCGGCCGGGCCGCGGCACCGGGCCGGCTCGCCACTTCACAGGGGCGGACGGCACACTGGGGAAAACACACCGGTCGACTGACCGGTTTCCGCGCACGCGCCCGCATCTTTTCGGCCAACTTCTTCGGGTGGCTCATCCCTGGCCCCCACCACCCCCAAACCCCCGTTCCACCTGCACGGAAAGGGTCTGGCGGGCCCCGCGCACCCTACGGGGATTGGCCACTGCGACGAGGCGCACTTCCCTGGGGCGCCCCGGAGTGCAACGCTTCGTGATCGACTGCTTCACGCCAAGTTGCCATGTCGACAATGTCCCAAGTGCCGAACCGGCCACCTCGGTGCGACGGGACACAGTAGATTCGATCTTGACTGTCTACGGCGGGGGACTCGTGCAGGACCGAGGGGAAACGTGTTGGAGCGACAGACCCGAAAGGATCAGGGCGCCGCGACCACCGAGGGGGGCTTAGCAGTTATGAGCCACGACACCGCTGCCGCGCCGGAAACCGCGGCCCGGAAGCTCTCCGGGCGACGCCGCAAGGAGATCGTCGCGGTGCTGCTGTTCAGTGGCGGCCCCATCTTCGAGAGTTCCATACCGCTGTCGGTGTTCGGGATCGACCGCCAGGACGCCGGTGTGCCGCGCTACCGCCTGCTGGTGTGTGCCGGCGAGGACGGCCCGCTGCGGACCACGGGAGGCCTGGAACTCACCGCGCCGCAGGGCCTGGAAGCGATCTCACGCGCGGGCACGGTCGTCGTGCCCGCCTGGCGGTCGATCACCTCGCCGCCACCGGAGGACGCGCTCGACGCCCTGCGTCGGGCGCACGAGGAGGGCGCCCGCATAGTCGGGCTGTGCACCGGCGCCTTCGTACTCGCGGCGGCGGGCCTGCTCGACGGCCGCCCCGCGACCACGCACTGGATGTACGCGCCGACCCTGGCCAAGCGCTATCCGTCGGTGCACGTCGATCCGCGCGAACTGTTCGTGGACGACGGCGACGTGCTGACGTCGGCGGGCACCGCGGCCGGCATCGACCTGTGCCTGCACATCGTGCGCACGGACCACGGCAACGAGGCGGCCGGCGCGCTGGCCCGCCGCCTGGTGGTCCCGCCGCGCCGCTCGGGCGGCCAGGAGCGCTACCTCGACAGGTCTTTACCGGAGGAGATCGGCGCCGACCCGCTCGCCGAGGTCGTCGCCTGGGCGCTGGAGCACCTGCACGAGCAGTTCGACGTGGAGACGCTGGCGGCCCGCGCGTACATGAGCCGCCGCACCTTCGACCGCCGGTTCCGCTCGCTGACGGGCAGCGCCCCGCTCCAGTGGCTGATCACCCAGCGGGTCCTCCAGGCGCAGCGCCTCCTGGAGACGTCCGACTACTCGGTGGACGAGGTCGCGGGCCGCTGCGGCTTCCGGTCTCCGGTCGCGCTGCGCGGCCACTTCCGCCGCCAGCTGGGTTCGTCGCCGGCCGCCTACCGGGCCGCGTACCGGGCCCGCCGTCCCCAGGGCGACCGCGCCGTGGACCCGGAGCCGTCCGGTGGCCCACGGACCGGCGCACCGCCGGAGCCGGCCCCGCTGTCGGCGGAGAACGCGGTCCCGTTCCAGTCCCGCCGCACGCCAGCACCGATGCCGGCCGCGGCGGCGAGCCTGCCGGGACAGCGCAGCGCACCGTGAACCCGTGAACGCCGGGCGGGCGCATCCAGCCCGTCCGGCGGCCTCTCGAACACCGGCCGGGCATCGTCCAGCCCGTCCGGCGGCTCCCCCGCTCACAGGCCGGGCAGACCCACTCAGCCCGTCCGGCGTTTGAGGACGAGGCCCGTTCAGGGCCGAAGCAGGGGCCTGGGGGCGGCAGCCCCCAGCGAGGCCCGCACCGACGCCGGGGACCGGAAAACAGGCGCCCCCCGTAAAGTGGCCGCATGAACGATCGCATGGTGTGGATCGACTGCGAGATGACCGGCCTCTCGCTGTCCGACGACGCGCTCATCGAGGTTGCCGCCCTCGTCACCGACTCCGAGCTGAACGTCCTCGGCGAGGGCGTCGACATCGTCGTCCGTCCGCCGGAGCGGGCCCTGGAGACGATGCCGGAGGTGGTGCGTCAGATGCACACCGCGTCCGGCCTGCTCGCCGAGCTCGACGGCGGCACGACGCTCGCCGACGCCGAGGCGCAGGTCCTGGCGTACGTACGCGAGCACGTGAAGGAGCCCGGCAAGGCCCCGCTGTGCGGCAACTCCGTCGGCACCGACCGCGGCTTCCTGCTGCGGGACATGCCCACGCTGGAGGACTACCTCCACTACCGCATCGTCGACGTGTCCTCCGTCAAGGAGCTGGCCCGCCGCTGGTACCCGCGGGCATACTTCAACAGCCCCGAGAAGAACGGCAACCACCGCGCGCTCGCCGACATCCGCGAGTCCATCGCCGAACTGCGCTACTACCGGGAGGCCGTCTTCGTACCGCAGCCGGGCCCCGACAGCGACACCGCGAAGAAGATCGCCGCCAAGCACGTCCTGCCCGCCGGGTAGGACGCGCGGCGCCGGAAAAGGCGTGCGCGAGCACCCCTTCGGACCCTGTACACTTTTTCTCAGCCGGTCGGGAAAACCCGCCTCGCGGGATTCCAGTACCGGCCTTGGTGGGTGTAGCTCAGTTGGTAGAGCACCTGGTTGTGGTCCAGGTGGCCGCGGGTTCAAGTCCCGTCACTCACCCTGACATGTCAGCCGGTGATCCTCGCAAGAGGGTCACCGGCTGTCGGCGTTCCGGGCCCGCCCGCCGACGCCCGGCCGGGGGTTCTAGGACCCCCGGCGGCTCTCCCGCACCAGCAGCACCAGCAGATACGCCCCGCCCACGCACACGGTGACCGCGCCGGTCGGCAGCAGCACGCCCGGGATCGCGTGCTGGGCCGCGAGGTCGGCGCCGAGCAGCAGCAGCGCGCCGACCAGTGCCGAGCCGGCGAGGTCGACGGAGGTGCCGTGGCCGGTGAGGCGGCGCGCGATCTGCGGGGCCGCCAGGGCGACGAAGGCGATCGGACCGCACGCGGCGGTCACCGCGGCCGTCGCCACCACACCGAGGACGACCAGCAGGAGCTTCGTACGCTCCACCGCCACACCGAGCATCGCCGCCGTGTCGTCGCCGAGTTCGAGCCGCCGCATCCTGCGCTGCGCCACCGGCGCCGCCACCGCGACCCCCGCCAGCACCACGGCTGCCGTCGCGACGGCCGGCCAGTCGACGGCGCCCAGCGAACCGGCGCCCCACACGGCGGCCCGCAGCGCGGTGTCCACGTCGGCCTTCACCGAGAACCAGGTGTTCACCGAGGAGAGCAGCGCACCGACCGCGATGCCCACGATGATCAGCCGGAAGCCCTGCACCCCCCGCCGGAATGCCAGCATGTACACGCCGAAAGCGGTGATGAGCCCGCCGACCAGCGCGCCCCCGGCGAGCGCCGAGTAGCCGGTCGCGCCCGCCAGGAGGGTGAGGACGACACCGGTGTACGAGCCGGTCGTGAAGCCGATCACGTCGGGGCTGCCCAGCGGGTTGCGGGTGAGGGACTGGAAGATCGCGCCGCCCACGGCGAGGGCGGCCCCGAACAGCACGGCGGCGACGATGCGCGGGGCCCGCCACTCCAGCACCACCGTGCGGACGCTGTTCCCGGCGGTGCCCGTCAGTACGGCGCTCAGGTCACCGAGGCTCAGCGGGTAGCTGCCCAGGGTGAAGGCCCACGCGGCCAGCGCGATCAGCGCGGCCCACAGCAGGGCGCACACGACGACCGCGCGGCGGGTCAGGCGCAGGCTCAGCGGCCCCGCCCTGAGGACGAGCACCCCGCTCACAGCGCCCTCGCCCGTCGCCCGCGGGCCAGCCAGATCAGCACCGGCGCGCCGATGAGCGGCAACACGACGCCGACCGGCAACTCGGCCGGGATCACGATCAGCCGGCCCAGGACGTCCGCGACCAGCACGATCGCCGGTGCCAGGACGGCGCAGTAGGCGAGGATCCAGCGCCAGTCCGGTCCGGTGAGCCACCGCACGGCGTGCGGCACCATGAGGCCGACGAACATCAAGGGGCCGGCCGCGGCCGTCGCCGCGCCGCACAGCACCGTCACCGCGATCACGACACCGGCCCGGGTCGCCCCGACCCGCAGGCCGACGGCCCGCGCGGCGTCGTCGCCGAGCGCGATCGCGTTGAGCGGGCGTGCGCAGCAGACGGCGGCCAGCAGCCCGGCCAGGACGAAGGGCGCGATCGCCGCGGCGGTGCCCGCCGGACGGTCGGTGACGGTGCCCGCTCCCCAGAACCTCATGCGGTCGAAGGTCTCCGTGTCGATCAGCGCGAGGGTCTGGGAGATACCGGACAGCACCGCCGTGAACGCCACCCCGACGAGAGTCAGACGCAGCGGCGACGAACCGCCCCGGCCGCCGCTCGCGGCGAGGAAGACCACCACCGAACCGGCGATCGCCCCGGCGAACGCGAAGGGCAGGTACTGCTCGATGCGCGTCACGCCGAAGAGGGCCACGCCCAGGGTGACGGCGAAGCCCGCCCCGGCGTTGACGCCGAGGACCCCGGGGTCGGCGAGCGGATTGCGGGTGAGCGCCTGGATGAGCGCTCCCGCGACCCCCAGGCAGACACCGACGAGGAGCCCCAGCACGGTGCGGTCGACGCGGGCGTCGCCGACCGTGGCGTGCGAGGCCGAGCCGTCGGGCGCGGTGAGCGCCTGCCACACCACGTCCGGCGGCAGCATCGCCGAGCCGACCGCGACGCTCAGCACCACCGCCGCGAGGAGCACGCAGGCGGCGGCGCCGAGACCGAGGAGCCGGCGCGTCGCCGGACGCGCCGGCCGCACCGGCGGGGGCGCGGCCCGCGTCGCAAGCGCCTGTCCCATCTCGCCTCTTCCCGTTCGACTTGCCTGATCCGCCCGCCCACCCGGACGGCCCGGAGCGCCGTGAGTGGTCGGTGACTCGTACTGTCCGGACCGACGTCTCGTGCCGTCCGGCCCGCCTCAGCGCCCGCCGAGCGCGCCCACCGCGTCCGCCGTGAGCGCACCCACCGGTATCCCGGACTCACGGCTGAGCGCGCGCAGCAGTCCGGTCCGGGTGGCGTAGCCGGCCGCCCGGGCCGCCGCCGTCAGTTCGCCGCCGCCGAGGATGTGCTCGACGGCGGCGTTCATCCTGGCCCGGTTCCGCCACCGTGTGAAGGGCAGTCCGGTCTCGTCGAGGACGACCCGCTGCACCTGACGAGGGCTCATCCGGTGCCGTGCGGCGAGGTCCTCCAGGGTCGCCGACGGGGTGCGCAATGCCTCGCGGGCGAGCGCGCGGACCACCGGGTGGGTGGGGAGCACCACCGGGAAGTACTGCCGGGAGATGCCCCGCAGCACCCGGCCGAGCGCCCGCCGGAACGGCTCGACCTCGGCCGTCGTGCCCGGTGCCGCGCCGAGCGCGGTGGTCATCACCTCGGTGATCGCGGGCACCACCCCGAGCGGCTGGACGCGGCGTCGGGGCAGGTCATCCGGGGTGAGGGTGGGTCCGAGCGCCATCCCGCCGGGCTCGATGCGCAGCGCGTGCGGCACGCGCGGCGCGAGCCACAGGGCCTCCTGCCGCCCGAGCCGCCACTCCTCGCCGTCGGCGAGCAGACACGCGGAGCCGGTCACGACGTAGACGAGGTGCGGCTCGTCGTGGTGGTGCGTGTCGTGACCGAGAAAACGGATGGCGTTCTCGGCGACCACGGTGCCGAGGGATGTCACCGGCAAGCGTGCCTCCCGTACCTGCGATGTGTCGCGTCCGTCACCAGTGGTGTCGCACTCGGATCGACGCCCCGGAACCAGCGAGGTTAGCCTCACCTTACCCAACGGTCTCGAACAGTCGAGCCTGCCCAGTCACGTGAGGTCCCATGCTTGCTCCTGCCCGCCTGCTCGCCGTCGCGCTCGTCGCCGCGCTGGCCCTCACCGGCTGCGCGGCCTCCGACTCGACGGGCGACGGGGACAAGGCGTCCGCCGCGAAGACCCGTACCGTCCAGACCGACTACGGCGAGGTGAAGGTGCCCACCGAGCCGAAGCGGGTGGTCGTGCTGAACCACGCGCTCGCCGGATACCTCTACGACCTCGACGTGCCGGTGACCGCGACGATCCCCGAGGACGCCGACGGCAAGGGCGAGTTCTCCCCGTACTGGGCGAAGGAGGCGAAGGAGGACGGGACCGAGTTCCTGCCGTGGAGCGTCGACGGCTTCGACCTGGAGGCCATCCTGAAGCTGGAGCCCGACCTCATCGTCGGCGGCGGCATCGGCTTCCCGCTCTTCCAGGCGGAGAAGGTGTACGACGACCTCTCCGACATCGCGCCGACGGTGCTGGTCGGCAAGAAGCTCGGCGACTGGCGCAGCCAGTTCTCCTTCCTCGCCGGCGACGTGTTCGGCAAGAAGGACGTCTACGACGAGCACGTGGCCACCTACGACAAGCGGATCGCCGAGGTGAAGGAGGCGATCACTCCCCCGCCCGGCCCGGTGTCCTTCCTGGCCTTCACCGGCGACGGCACCGCGTACGGGCTGGTGGAGAGCGTGGGCCTGCCGGTGGAGTTCAAGAAGGTCGGCATCGAGCCGGCACCGGTCTTCGCCGAGGGCGGATTCAAGGTGTACGGCGGGGGCGGCGACATGTTCGAGCTGTCGACGGAGAAGGCCGGCCAGACCATCACCCAGCCGTCGGTCTTCGTGATGGGCTTCAACGCCGACACCACCGACGTCGCCACGCTGAAGAAGAACCCCGTCTACGGGGCACTGCCCGCCTTCAAGTCGAACCACGCCTACGACCTGCCGTACTGGGTGCTGCGCGGCGACTACGACGAGTCGATGGCCCTGCTGGACATCATCGAGGAGCAGTTCGCCTGATGCCCGCCCAACGCGCGTACACCACACACCCCCTCGTCCTGCGCCGGGTCACCGTGCGCCGCGTGACCGACGTGACGCCCCGGATGCGGCGCGTCGTCCTGGGCGGCGAGCAACTGGCTCCGTTCACCCGCGACGGGTACGACCACCCCGCCTTCCTGGCCCCCGGGTTCGACGACCACATCAAGGTGATCCTCGCCTCCGACGGTGACATCGGCGCGGCACTCCCCGCCCAGTTGCCGCACGGCATCGAGTGGACACCGGCCGAGAACCGGCTGACCCGCGACTACACGCCCCGGCGGGTGGACGCCGAGGCGGGCGAGCTGGACCTGGACTTCGTGGTGCACGGCGACGGACCGGCGACCTCCTGGGCGGCGTCGGCGCGGGAGGGCGACGAGCTGTGGTTCGTCGGCCCCAAGTCGTCGCTGCGGCTGCCGGAGCGACTGGACTGGATCTGGCTCATCGGCGACGAGACCGCGCTGCCCGCGATCGGCCGCTTCCTCGACGAACGCCCGGTCGACGCCCCGGCCCACGTCCTGGTCACCGTCTCCGACGACTCGGCCCGCCAGGAACTGGCGGTGCGCGAGGGCGACACGCTCACCTGGGTGGTCGCCCCGCCCGGTGACGCGGCGGCGCTGGAGGCCGCGGTGCGACAACTGCCGGCGCCCGACGGCGAGGGGTACGCCTGGGCGGCGGCGGAGAGCCGGGCGCTGCTGCCCGTACGCCGGTACCTGCGGCGCGAACGGAAGCTGCCCAAGGAGCGGATGGACATCACGGGTTACTGGCACCGCGAGGAGCCCACCGCACCGGCCCCGGCGGATGAGGGGCCCGCACCGGAGCACGGGCGGATTCCGTCGCCGGTGCCCTGGCTGGTCGCGCGGGCCGCGCTGCAGCTCGGTCTGGTCGACGCGATCGCCGACGCGCCGGGCCTCCCCCTCGGCGCGCTCGCGGCGCGGACGGGCGTGCCCGAGCCGGGGATCGGCGTACTGCTGCCCCTGCTCACCGCGCACGGTGTGGTCGTCGGCGACACGGACGGCCTGCGGCTCGGCGCGGCGGGCGAGGAACTGCTCGACGACCACGAGCGCGAGGAGTACGACGGCCAGGAGGCGGAGCTGCTGCTCGCGCTCGCCGAACTCGCCCCCGCGCTGCGGGACGGCACCTCGCCCTGGCAGCGGGCCTCGGGCCGCACGCTCCACGCCACGGTGACCCGCGACGCGGAACGCTACGGCGAACTGGTCGAGGGGTGCGAGCAGTTGGTGTTCCTGCTGAACGGCCTGACCGCCGATCCCCTGTGGGAGGGCGTGGGGACCTGCCTGCTCACCGGGCCCGGCAGCGCGTCCGTCGCCGCCGCCCTCGACGACGCCGGGCACCGGCCCCGGCTGCGGGTCGCGGAGGACGACGTACCTGCCGCCGTACTGCGCGCCTCGGTCCCGTCACCGGAGCGGATCGACTGGACGGCGGGACCCGCCGACGTCGCGGTCGCGGCCAAGGCCCTCGCCCATCGCACCGACGACGAGGCGGCAGAGCTCCTGGCGCGCCTCGCCGGCTGGGCCCCGAGGGTGGTCCTCGTCGAGTCGTCCCGCCCCGACAACCTGAGCCCGCACGCGGCCGAGGCGGCCCTGCACGCCTACGCCGCGACCGGCAGCCCCCTGCGCGACTCCGCCGCCCTCGCGGCCCTCGCCGCACGGGCGGGCTGGCACGTCGAACGGGTCGTCGCCCTGGGCTGGGGCGCGGAGGCGACGGTGCTGCGCCGCCCCTGACGACGACGGGCCCGGACGGGCTATGACGACGCCCGCTCCACCAGCTCCGTCGGCAGCACCACCTGGTGCCGGTCCAGCCCCCGGGACGCCGCCGGGCGGCGGTCCGCGATCTCGGTCAGCAGGAGGTCTATCATCGCGCGGCCCATCTCCTCGATGGGCTGGCGGACACTGGTGAGCGGCGGCTCCATGTGGCGGGCGATGGCCGAGTCGTCGTAGCCGACCAGCGCCACGTCGCCCGGGATGCTCCGGCCCGCCTCGCGCAGCACCTGGCGGGCGCCGGCCGCGGTGACGTCCGAGCCGGCGAAGACGGCGTCCAGGCCGGGGCGGCGGCGCAGCAGTTCCGCCATGGCTCGGCGGCCGCCCTCCTCGGTGAAGTCGCCCGCCTCGATCAGCTGCTCGTCCACCGCGTGGCCGGCGTCGCGCAGGGCCGCGCGGTAGCCGTCGACGCGCCGCTGGGCGCCGTAGACGTCGAGGCGGCCGGTGATGTGCGCGATGCTGCGGCGTCCGCGGGAGAGCAGGTGCTCGACGGCCGAGCGGGCGCCGGCGAAGTTGTCCGAGTCCACCGACGCGAGCGACTCCGCGGCCGAGCGCGGGCCGCTGATCACCGCGGGGATCTCCAGCTGGGACAGCATGTCGGGCAGCGGGTCGTCGGCGTGCACGGAGACCAGCAGGACGCCGTCCACGCGGTGCGCGGCCAGGTACTGGGCGAGCCGCCGCCGTTCGCGGTCGCTGCCCGCGAAGATCAGCAGCAGCTGCATCTCGGTCTCGGACAGCTCCGCCCCGACCCCCTTGAGCATGTCCGAGAAGTACGGTTCCGCGAAGAAGCGGGTCTCCGGTTCGGGCACGACCAGCGCGATCGCGTCCGTGCGGTTGGCGGCCAGCGCGCGGGCCGCCGTGTTCGGGACGTAGCCGAGTTCCGCGACCGCCGCCTCGACGGCCGCCCGGGTCGCGTCGCTCACCCGGGGCGAGCCGTTGATCACCCGGGACACCGTGCCGCGGCCGACGCCCGCCCGTGCCGCCACCTCTTCGAGGGTGGGCCGGCCACCGCTCCGCCCACGCACTCCGTGGCCTGCCATCGGCTCCGCCTCCCGTCGACACCCCCGCACTCTGCGGCTGGCCTGGAATTTAACAGGCCGGTCGGGTGTAATGACCGGCTCCGGACCGCCACCCGCCGTACGGAGGGCCTTCCGCGCCGTTCCCGGCGTCCGGTCAACAGGCAGATAAGTCAATTACCCGGCCCTGAATTCCCGGGCTTGCACGACGGCGCACCACTGGCGGTGATGCTGCGTTTGCGTCCAGCCCCGGCCCGCCGTTGCGGGGGTGGGGCAGGGGCCGTTGACGGGGCCCCGCGTCCCCACAACTCCCACGCCCTCGCGCGGATGTTGCGGGAGCCGTTCCGGTCGGCGTGATCAACGAATCCGCAGGACCGGCACGCGAACCGGGCCTGACAGACCCGGTTCACCTCGTCGATGTGGCCGCACTCGGCGCAGGTGCGGGAGGTGTACGCCGGATCGACGTGCACCACGGGTACCCCGGCGCGGCGGGCCTTGTACGCGATGAACTGGCCCAGCTGGGCGAAGGCCCAGCTGGAGTGGGTGGCCCTCCCCCACTGCCCTAAAGGCGTGGGAGGTACCCCCAGGCTTGCGAAGCCGTACCCGTTCGCGGATGCCCGTCAGGTTCTCCAGGGCGATTCCGCGACCGGTGCGTTCTGCCTCGGCCACCACATGCTTCGCGATCTTGTGGTTGATGTCCCTGGCCCGTCGCGCTTCCTTGTGGCGACGCTTCCTCAGCCTGCGCCTGGCGGACGGGGTGTTCTTCTTCTGCAGTTTGGCGCGCAGGCCGCGCTCACGGGCCCGGATGCGGTTGAGCGCGCGTCCGGCCATGATCTCGCCGTCCGAGGTGGTGGCGATGTTCACGATTCCGAGGTCGATGCCGAGGAAGTCCACCGGGTCCGTGCTCAGGGGTGTTTCGGGGACCTCGCAGGTTGCGTTCAAGAACCACATGCCGTCCCGGTGGACGAGGTCGGACTCGCCCTTGCGGTACAGCGCGAGCGTGGCCAGGTGCTCCGGCGAGGCGGTGAAGGCCACGTTCTTCAAGCGCCCGCCGGTGGTCCACACCGACACCGTCCGCTCCGTGATCTGCCAGGAGAGCATCCGGTCGTCGAACGGCTGCGCACCATGAGGACGGAAGACGACAGGCTTTCCGGTGGCGCGACGGTTACGTGCCGAGCCGGGACGGCCCAGTCGCCCCGCCTTCAGGTTCGCCCTCAGCGTGGCATACGCGTCACAGGTCTTCTTGATCACATGCTGGGCCGCCTGCGCGCCCAGACTCCACCGCGACTTCACCTGCGCATAGACGAGCCTGCGCAGGGCGAAGTTTTTGAACTCCCCCCGCTCGAAAGCCACCTCGCTCGCCCAGGTGGCCGCCTCGTTGCAGGCGCGCAGGGTCGCCACCAGAGCCGCCGCCTGCACGGGCGTCGGCGCCAGTTTGACCTGCACCACCAGCTTCACGATCACCGAGCGTAGACACACTCGCAACGCTCAGCCACACGTTCCCCACCCACCACCCCATCGAGTGACAACGACTCGGGCCGACAGGCAACGAAAACGCAGCCACCGCACAACCGAACGGATACACCGGCGCCGCAGGACTACGTGCTGCGCCACACTATGGCGCGAGCCTCCCCTGACGCGGGCCCCGGATCCCTCGCGAAAATGAACTGAACGCAGTTCGTCGCGTCCGTTCCCTTGACACCCCCGCCCGGAGCCGCGACTCTTCAAGACATCACTTGTGGGAGCGCTCCCACACTACCTGGCACTTACACATCCCGCACGTTCCCCGCCCGAGCCGCAGCGACGAACGAACGACATGAAGCAGCGGGTCCAACCATGCAGTTGGCCGGGGGGTCGGCACGTCAGGGCAACAGGAGGACGCAATGCGAGCAGCACGCAGAGGATCGGCCCGCAAGGCGGTGGTCGTGGCGGCCATCGCGTCGCTGGGCGCCGGGCTGCTGGCCGGCTGTGCCGACGACGGCAAGGACGAGGACAGCTCGTCGTCGGGCGACAGCAGCGGCAAGACCACCATCACCCTCGGCCTGTTCGGCACCATGGGCTTCAAGGAGGCCGGGCTCTACGAGGAGTACGAGAAGCTCAACCCGGACATCAACATCGAGGAAACGGTCACCGAGCGGAACGAGAACTACTACCCCGCTCTGGTCAACCACCTCACCACCGAGAGCGGCCTCCAGGACATCCAGGCCATCGAGGTCGGCAACATCGCCGAGGTCGTCGAGACCCAGGCCGACAAGTTCGTGGACATGGCCAAGGTCGAGGGCGTGCAGCCCAGCAGCTGGCTGGACTGGAAGTGGAAGCAGGGCGTCACCAAGGACGGCAAGGCGGTCGGCCTCGGCACCGACATCGGCCCGATGGCCATCTGCTACCGCAAGGACCTCTTCGAGAAGGCCGGCCTGCCGACCGACCGCGACGAGGTCAGCGCGCTGTGGGCGGGCGACTGGAACAAGTTCATCGAGGCCGGCGAGAAGTACAAGAAGGGTGCCGGCAAGGACACCTACTTCATGGACTCGCCCGGCGGCCTGATCAACGCCATCCTCAGCAGTGAGGAGGAGAAGTTCTACGACGCCTCCGGCAAGGTCATCTACAAGACCAACCCCGCCGTCAAGAAGGCCTTCGACCTGACCGCCGAGGCCGCCGAGAAGGACCTGGTCCAGGCGCAGACCCAGTTCCAGCCGGCCTGGGAACAGACCATCTCCAACAACCTCTTCGCCACCGTCGCCTGCCCGCCGTGGATGCTCGGCACCATCAAGGGCAAGTCCCAGCCCGAGGCCGCCGGCCAGTGGGACGTGGCCGCGGCGCCGAAGTCCGGCAACTGGGGCGGCTCCTTCCTGGGCGTGCCCAAGAGCGGCAAGAACGTCGAGGAGGCGCAGAAGTTCGTCGCCTGGCTGACCGCGCCGGAGCAGCAGGCCAAGCTCTTCGCCGTGCAGGGCAGCTTCCCGAGCGCGCCGGCCGCGTACAAGCTGCCGCAGGTGACGGACGCCAAGAACGAGATGACCGGTGACGCGCCGATCGGTGCGATCTTCGCCAAGGCCGCCGAGTCCATCCCGGCGCAGGTGATCGGCCCGAAGGACCAGATCATCCAGCAGGGTCTGACGGACAACGGCGTCATCCTCGTCACCCAGGGCAAGTCGCCCGAGGAGGCCTGGGAGAACGCCACCAAGACCATCGACAACAACCTGGAGAAGTGACCGGAATGACCACCCGGCACGACACCGCCGCGCCCCCCGCGAAGGGGGGCGCGGCCCCGGGCGGACCGCCCCGTGACGCGGTCGTCGCCGATGCGGCGAAGAAGCGGGCCCGGCTCTCCCGCCGCTGGCAGCGCGACCTGCGCTGGAGCCCGTACGCGTTCGTCTCCCCGTTCTTCCTGCTGTTCGCCGCCTTCGGCCTGTTCCCGCTGCTCTACACCGGCTGGGCCTCGCTGCACACGGTGGAGCTGACCGCGCCCACCGAGATGGAGTGGGCGGGCCTGGACAACTTCACCAGGATCTTCGACGACGACTTCTTCTGGAACGCCGCGCAGAACACCCTGACCATCGGCATCATCTCCACGGTGCCGCAGCTGCTGATGGCGATGGGCCTGGCGCACATCCTCAACTACAAGCTGCGCGGCTCCACGTTCTACCGCGTCGTGATGCTCGCGCCGTACGCGACGTCGATCGCTGCCGCGTCGCTGGTCTTCGTGCTGCTCTTCGGCCGCGACTACGGCATGATCAACTGGGCTCTCGACCTGGTCGGCCTGGACAAGGTCGACTGGCAGAGCGACAAGTGGCCGTCCCAGATAGCCGTCTCGTCGATCGTCATCTGGCGCTGGACCGGCTACAACGCGCTGATCTACCTGGCGGCGATGCAGGCGATCCCGCAGGACCTGTACGAGTCGGCGGCGCTGGACGGTGCCAGCCGGTGGCGGCAGTTCATCCACGTCACGCTGCCCCAGCTGCGTCCCACGATCCTCTTCACGGTCGTCGTGTCGACCATCGGCGCCTCGCAGCTGTTCGGCGAGCCGCTGCTGTTCGACGCCAACAAGGGCGCCTCCGGCGGCTCCCAGCACCAGTTCCAGACGCTCGGCCTGTACCTGTACGAACAGGGCTGGATCAACCAGCACCTGGGCCGCGCCTCCGCGATCGCCTGGACGATGTTCCTGATCCTCATCGTGATCGGGCTCGTCAACTACGTCATCTCGCGCCGGCTGCGCGCCAGTAGTTAAGGAGAACCGGCCGTGACGACGACCCTGACCAAACCCCCGGCCGAGCCGGTGCCCGAGCCGCCCCGGCGAGGCAGCCGCCGGCCGAAGTCGGCCCGCGCCGGCGGGCAGATGCACGCCGGCCCCGTCGCGTACATCATCCTCGCCCTGTTCACCATCGGCTCGCTGTTCCCGCTGGTGTGGACGGCGATCGCCGCCTCCCGCGACAACCAGCGCCTGGCCCAGACGCCGCCGCCGTTCTGGTTCGGCGGCAACCTCTTCGACAAGATCGAGATCGCCTGGACCGACGCCAACATGGGCGAGGCGATCCTCAACACCACGATCGTGGCGGGCATCTCGGCGGTCACCGTCGTCTTCCTGTCGACGATCGCCGGCTTCGCCTTCGCCAAGCTGAAGTTCCGGGGCCGCAGCGCCCTGATGCTGATCGTGGTCGGCACGATGATGATCCCGCCGCAGCTGAGCATCATCCCGCTGTACATGATGGTGGCCAAGCTGGACTGGACCGACCAGCTCCAGGCGGTGATCTTCCCGTCGCTGGTCAGCGCGTTCGGTGTGTTCTTCATGCGGCAGTACCTGCTCCAGGCGCTGCCGGACGAGATCATCGAGGCGGCCCGCGTGGACGGCGCGAGCAGCTGGCGCGTGGTGTGGCACGTGGTGTTCCCGGCGGCCCGGCCCGCGATGGCCGTCCTCGGCATGCTGATCTTCGTACAGGTGTGGAACGACTTCCTGTGGCCGTTCCTGGTGCTGACGCAGAACGGCAACCCGACCGTGCAGGTGGCGGTGGCGGGCCTCGGCCGCGGCTTCACCCCGGACCAGGCCCTGATCATGGGCGGCGCGCTGCTCGGCACCCTGCCCCTGCTGCTGGTCTTCGCGATCTTCGGCAAGCAGATCGTGGGCGGCATCATGCAGGGCGCCGTCAAGGGCTGACACCTGTCCGTCGCCAAGGGCTGACGCCGTCCCGGGGGCCGGGCCACCGCCGTCCCGGCCCCGCCTTCCCCCCTCGTACTTCCTACCCGTCGGTCTTCCACGATCCGCCCGTCGGTCTTCCACGATCCGCCCGTCGGTCTTCCACGATCCGCCCGTCGGTCTTCCACGATCCGCCCGTCGGTCTTCCACGACCGCCCGCCGGTCTCCCACGACCCGGGCGGCACGCCACGACCCCTCTATGGGAGCGCTTCCATGCTTGAGTCCGCAACGCCGGTGACCCCGGTGACCTTCCCCCCTGCCTTCCTCTGGGGCGCCGCGACCTCGGCCTACCAGATCGAGGGCGCGGTGCGGGAGGACGGCCGCACCCCCTCGATCTGGGACACCTTCAGCCACACGCCGGGGAAGACGGCCGGCGGCGACACCGGTGACATCGCTGTCGACCACTACCACCGCTACCGCGACGACGTGGCGCTGATGAAGGAGCTGGGGCTCGGCGCCTACCGCTTCTCCATCTCCTGGCCCCGGGTGCAGCCGACCGGCCGCGGCCCCGCCGTCCAGCGCGGCCTGGACTTCTACCGCCGCCTGGTGGACGAGCTGCTGGCCGCCGGGATCAAGCCGGCCGTCACCCTCTACCACTGGGACCTGCCGCAGGAGCTGGAGGACGCCGGCGGCTGGCCCGAACGGGACACGGCGTACCGGTTCGCCGAGTACGCGCAGATCGTCGGCGAGGCGCTCGGCGACCGCGTGGAGCAGTGGATCACGCTCAACGAGCCGTGGTGCGCCGCCTTCCTCGGCTACGCCTCCGGCGTGCACGCCCCCGGCCGCACCGACCCGGCGGCCGCACTGCGCGCCGCGCACCACCAGAACCTGGCGCACGGCCTGGGCACCGTGGCGCTGCGTTCGGTGATGCCGGCCCGCAACTCGGTGGCGATCAGCCTCAACACGTCCGTGGTCCGGCCGCTGTCGCAGAGCCCGGCGGACCTGGCGGCCGCGCAGAAGATCGACGACCTGTCCGGCGGCATCTTCCACGGCCCGATCCTGCACGGCGCCTACCCGCGGACCCTGCTGGAGGCGACGGCGCCGGTCACCGACTGGTCGTTCGTCCAGGACGGCGACCTGGGGCAGATCCGCCAGCCCATCGACGCCATCTGCCTCAACTACTACACGCCCACCGTCGTCTCGGCCGCCGACGCCGACTCGCGCGCCCCGCGCGCCGACGGCCACGGCGAGAGCGACCACTCCCCCTGGCCCGCCGCTGACGACGTGGCCTTCCACCAACCGCCGGGCGAGCGTACGGAGATGGGCTGGAGCGTCGACCCGACCGGCCTGCACGAGTTGATCATGCGCTACCACCGGGAGGCGCCCGGCCTGCCGCTGTACATCAGCGAGAACGGCGCCGCCTACGACGACAAGCCCGGCGCCGACGGCACGGTGCACGACCCCGAGCGGGTCGCCTACCTGGACGGTCACCTCAAGGCCGTCCGCCGGGCCATCGCGGACGGCGCCGACGTGCGCGGCTACTACCTGTGGTCCCTGCTGGACAACTTCGAGTGGGCGTACGGCTACGAGAAGCGGTTCGGCGCGGTGTACGTCGACTACGTCTCCCAGCAGCGCACGCCCAAGTCGAGCGCCCTGTGGTACGGGCGGGCGGCCCGCACGGGGGCGCTGCCGCCGGTGGAGTCGGCGGAGGGCGACGCCTCGGCCGAGTAGGCCCCTGCCCGGGGAGCGACGGGGCGGTTCCGGGCGGAGGTCGGCGATGTCCGGGTGGGCTCAAGGGTGACTCAAGGGAGAGATCGGGGCCGGTTGACGGAGGGGATCAGCCGGGGGTTGCGGCGCCGTCGCACGTTTCCGCGGTGTCCGTGCCGCCGCTCCGGTGCCGCCCGCCCGTCCAGCTGGATCCAGATCCGCACCTCGGTGCCGCCCAGCACGGAGGAGCCGATCCGTACGTCGCCGCCGGTCGACTCCGCCAGCCGGCGCACGATGTCCAGGCCGAGCCCGGTCGACCCGTCGCTGCCCGAACCCCGGCCGCGGGCCATCGCCGCCTGAGGGTCGGATATGCCGGGGCCCGCGTCCGACACGAGGACGATCACCGCGTCCTCGCCGTTGTGCAGGTCGACCGCGAAGGCCGCGCCCTCGGCGGTGTGCCGGAAGACGTTGCCGAGCAGGGCGTCCAGGGAGGCGGCCAGGTCGGCGCGGGCCACGGGTATGCGCACCGGCCGGTCGGCGCCGGCCACCCGCCACTTGCGGCCCTCGTCCTCGGCGAGCGCGGACCAGAAGACCATCCGCTCCCGGACCACTTCCGCCGCGTCGCACCCGGCGCCGGGACCGGCCGCGGCCGTCTGCGGCTTGGCGTCCCGGGCGGTGCGGATGATCGTGTCGACCTCGCGCTCCAACTGCTCGACGGCCGCCCGGGTCTGGTCGGCGGCCGGCCCGTCGCCGAGCGAGGCCGCGTTGAGCCGCAGCACGGTCAGCGGGGTGCGCAGGCGGTGGGACAGGTCGGCGGCCAGCTCCCGTTCGTTGGCCAGCAGCTGGACCACCTGGTCGGCCATGGAGTTGAACGCGACGGCCGCGAGCCGCAGTTCGTTCGGCCCCTCCTCCGGCACCCGCGCGCCCAGCTTCCCCTCCCCCAGTTCGTGCGCGCCCTCGACGAGGCGCTGCGCGGGTTGCACCATCCGTACGCCCAGCCGGTCGGCGACCGCGACCGAGCCGACGATCAGGGCGGCGCCGACGGCGGCCAGCACCGCCCAGGCCGTGCCGACGCCGTTGGTGACCTCGGACTCGGGGACGTACACCTCGACGACGGCGATCTCGCCGGAGCTGAGCGCGACCGGCTGGAGCAGGGTGGAACCGCCCTCGACCTCCGTGGTGGAGGCGCGGCCCATCTCGCGCACTGCGGCGATGTCCTGATCGGTGGCGCGCTGCCGGCCGATGTCGGTGGCGTCGGTCCGCGCGTCGAGTCCCGGTATGTGCACGGCCATTCCGGCGTCGGAGCCCGCGGAGGCGACGACGCGCTCCAACTGGTCGCGGTCGGTGGTGATGGACAGCGCGGGGGCGACGGCGGCGGCCTCGCGCTCGGCGTTGGAGAAGGCGCGGTCCCGGGCCATCTCGCGGATGACCAGGCCGAGCGGGACCGCGAAGGCGACCACGACCATCGCGGTGACCGCCAGCGACACCTTGACCAGGGCCCACCTCATCGTGGCGGCTCCGCACCGGGAGCCGGGGCGGCGGGCGGCTCCAGCTTCACGCCGACACCGCGCAGGGTGTGCAGATAGCGGGGCCGGGCCGCGGTCTCGCCCAGCTTGCGCCGCAGCCAGGACAGGTGGACGTCGATGGTCTGGTCGTCGCCGTAGGACTGCTGCCAGACCTCGGCGAGCAACTCCTTGCGCGGGACGACGACTCCCGGCCGTCCGGCCAGAAAGGCGAGCAGGTCGAACTCCCGACGGGTCAGGTCGAGCCGGGCACCGTCCAACTCGGCCTGGCGGCGCAGGGGGTCGACGGTGAGCCCGCCGACCCGGATCACGGTCTGAGGCGCCGCCTCCGCGGGACCGGACCGGGCCCGGCGCAGCACGGCCCCCATCCGGGCCGACAGGTGCTCCACAGAGAACGGCTTGGTCAGGTAGTCGTCCGCGCCCGCGTTCAACAGCCGTACGACCTCCGCCTCGTCGTCCCGGGCGGTGGCGACGATCACCGGCACGTCGGTGATGCCGCGCAGCATCTTCAGCGCCTCGGAGCCGTCCAGGTCGGGCAGTCCGAGGTCCAGGATCACCACGTCGAAGCGGAAATGGGCGACCTCGCGCAGCGCCTCCAGTGCCGTACCGACGCTGCGCACGGTGTGCGAGGCGTCGGTCAGATGCCGGATGAGCGCCGAGCGTACGAACTGGTCGTCCTCGACCACGAGCACACTTGCCATGGGCGGCACCGTACGCCATGCGAGAAAGCCCGGTGCGGGCCTGTGGACAACTCCCCCGGGCCCGCGTTACAGCACGTTCGCGCGACACGCGTGGGGCGGGTGAGGCAGTATGGCCGCGATGCGCAGAGGACTCGTCCACGTGATCGCCTGGCTGCTCGCCACCGGCGCCGCGGTCACCCTGTCGTGGTGGGGCGTCCACACGGTGATGGCGGGCACGGCCTACGACGCCCCCCGCGCGCTGCCCATCACGGCGGCCGACGCGAGCGTCCGGGACGGGGAGGACGACGACGGCGAGAGTGACGGCGGGGAGTCCCTCGCGTCGTCCACCAGCCGGCCGTCGCCCTCGCCGTCGGGCAGCGCGTCGCCGACGCCGAGCGGAACGCCCCGCGAGCCCGGCCCCGCTCCGTCACGGACCGCGCCGTCCACCGCGCCGCCCGAGGAACCGACGAGTCCCGCGCCCGCGACGTCCGGCCGGGTCAGGAGCTACGACACCGACGGGGGCCGCGCGGTCTTCGACCTCGGTACGTCGTCCGCGTCCCTGGTGTCGGCGACGCCGGGGGCGGGCTGGTCGATGCAGGTGTGGAAGACGGAGTCGTGGATCCGGGTGCAGTTCACCTCGGGCGCGGACCGGGTGTCGGTCTTCTGCACGTGGCACGACGGGCCGCCGAGGGTGGAGATCGGCAGCTACTGAGGGGCCTTCCGGTGCCGGTTCGGCCAGTTCGGCCGGTTCACCGGAACTTCGGCCGGTTCACCTGAACTTCGGCCGGTTCACCGGAACACGGAGTCCGGCGGGGCGGGCGAGTCCACGGCCGCCGCGTCCGTCACGGGTGCGGCGCCGCCGGTGAAGTCCCTCAGCGCACGGCCGTCTTCCACGCGCGCGGAGTGCGGGTCGGAGGCGGCCCGCCGGGTGAGTTCGGCGACCGGCAGCGGGTGGTCGGCGGCGACGAGGACCGCGTTGCCGAAGCGTCTGCCGCGCAGTACGACCGGGTCGGCGACGAGGGCGAGTTCCGGGAAGCGGGCGGCGGCGGTGGCGATCTGGCCGCGCAGGTGCGCCAGCGGCGGGCCGTCGGCGATGTTGGCGACGTAGACCCCGCCGGGCGCGAGCGCGCGCCGGACCTCGTCGAGGAACTCGGCGGACGTCAGGTGGGCCGGCGTGCGGGCCCCGCCGAACACGTCCGCGACGACCAGGTCCGCCCAGCCGTCGGGCACCTTGGCCAGCCCGGCGCGGGCGTCGGTGGAGCGCACCCGGATCCGGGCGCCGGGGTCCAGTGGCAGCTCGCGGCGGACCAGCTGGACGAGACCGGCGTCGCGCTCGACGACCTGCTGGGTGGAGCGGGGGCGGGTGGCGGCGACGTAGCGGGCGAGGGTGAACGCGCCGCCGCCGAGATGCACGGCGTGCACGGGTCTGCCGGGCGGGGCGACCAGGTCGATGACGTGGCCGATGCGGCGCTGGTACTCGAAGGACAGGTGCGCCGGGTCGTCGAGGTCGACGTGCGACTGCGGGGCGCCGTCGATCAGCAGCGTCCAGGCCCGGGGCCGCTCCCGGTCGGGGACCAGTTCGGCGCGCCCGCCGTCGACGTCCTCGACGACGGCTTCGACGGCCGCGCGCCCGCGGCGGGTGTTCCTGGACCTTCCCATCGGCCCATTATCGGACGACGCCGGGAGCGGACCGTCGTCCGGTCACCGGTCATGCCGTACGCACGGCGCTCGTCGTCCGGGCGCCGGGTCACGTCCGCGTCGCACGGCGCTCGTCCGGGCGCCGTGCCACGTCAGGGTCGGCGGACGTCGTGCGTACGTCGTGCCGTGTCCGGGTCGGCGGACGTCGTTCCTGCGCCGGGCCGGGCGGTGTCCGCCGGCCGCCGGCCGCGCACGGGCCCGCGGTGAGCCGGCGGCGGGGCTGCCGTCGGCCCGCTCAGCGGCAGCTGTCCGCGGCCTCGATCAGCCGGGCCGCCTCGCCCAGCGCGGCCCGCAGTACGGCGGGGTCGGTGGCCAGGTCGGCCTCACCGGGCGGCAGCAGCCAGTCCGAGCCCTCCACCGGAGGCTCCGGGTCCGGGGCGAGGCGCAGTCCGCGGCCGTCCGTCTCCGTGCAGGTGCTGCCGGGTACGTCCCAGGCGGCGGCCGTGCCCGAGGGCACCAGGAAGCCCAGGGTGTCGCAGCCGTCGTCGTGGATCACGGGGCCCACCCCGTCACCGGTGCCCCGCCTGAGGATGTCGACCGCCTCCAGGCCCTGCCGGGTCGGCACGGTGACGACGTCGCAGGCATCGCAGGCGGGTTCGCCGATCCGTCCGGTATCGCTGATCCGTCTGGTATCCATCCCGGCCTCCACCACGGAACTCCTCCTTGGACGAGCGGGTCGGGAGTCGGGGGCCTCCCGGTCCACCCGGTTCAACGCGGCGGAACGTCAACGGCTACGGCGCAAGTCAGCCGCAAAGGATGGCACTTCATGGCAGATCGGGGATGAGATATCCGGTTTGTAGCCAAACACCGCGTGGCCGTTCCGTCACAGCCGGTACGTTCTTGCTCGCCGGGAACGGGGCTGACGAACGGAGGAACGACCGCGCGTCCCCTGTTTCCCCGGCATGGTTCGACGGTTCGCACGAGAGGACCCGGCCATGGCGTCGTCAACGGTGACCTCTGCCCAGCCCGACCGGCCACCGCGGCCCAACCTCGCCTTCCGGCGGCTGCGCGGGAAGCGCTCGCCGGCCGAGTTCGCGGCGGCGGTGCGCCGGGCCGCGCTCGAGATCGGCGAACGGGTCAGCTGTGACGCGCGCTACGTCGGGCGGGTCGAGGCGGGCGAGATCCGCTGTCCCAACTACGCGTACGAGCGGGTGTTCCTGCACATGTTCCCCGGCCGCACGCTCACCGACCTGGGGTTCGCGCCCCGCTCGTCGGTACGTGGGCGCCGGGCGCGCGCCGCGAGTGAGACGCGGGGGGCGCGGGAGCCGTATGACACGCAGGAGACGCGGGACACGCAGGACCGGCAGTACCCGTACGACACGCACGACGACAACGAGGAGAGCGACGTGCTGCGTCGCGCATTCATGACGAGCGGTGCCACGGTGGCCGCCGCCTCGCTGGGCCCCCTGGGGCTCGCCCACGACGCCGCGGCGGCCGGACGCCCCCCGCGCAGGGCCGGGGCGGGTCACGCGGGCGCTCTGGAAGAAGCCGTCCGCCGGATCAGGCTGCTCGACGACCGGCACGGCGCGGACGGCCTCTACCGGCGCGCGGCGGCCCCGCTGCGCACGGCGTACGCGCTGCTGGACGCGGGCGCGACCCGGCAGGCGACGGCGGACCGGCTGTACGCGGGCGCGGGGGAACTGGCGATCTCCGTGGGCTGGCTGGCGCACGACTCCGGGCGCTTCGACGACGCGCGCTCCCACTACGCCGAGGCCCTCGCCACCTCACGCATGACCGGCGATCCCGCGCTGGAGGCGCACGCCTTCTGCAACATGGCGTTCCTGGCCCGTGACGCCGGGCGTCCGCGCGAGGCGGTCCGGGCGGCCCAGGCCGCGCAGCGCGCCGCCCGCCCGCTGGGCTCGGCCCGGCTGATGTCGCTGCTCGCGCTGCGCGAGGCGGGCGGCTGGGCGGGGCTCGCCGACCGGGTGGGCTGCGAGCAGGCGTTGGCCCGGGCGCAGGCGCTGTTCGGGCGGGGCTCCTCGGACACCGACCCCGAGTGGATGAGTTTCTACGGCGAGGCGGAACTGGAAGGCCTGGAGGCCCAGTGCTGGTCGACCCTGGGCGACTGGCCCCGGGCGGCCCGGCACGCACGCCGGGCGGCCGGGCTGCAGGACCCGCACTTCACCCGGAACCTCGCGCTGTACTCGGCGGAACTGGCCGACGACCTGGCCCGCGGCGGCCGTCCCGACGAGGCGGCCGGGGCGGGGCTGCGGGTCCTGGACCTCCTGGGCGAGGTCCAGTCCTCCCGCATCCACACGATGCTGGCGGGCACGGCCCGGGTACTGCTCCCGCACCGGCGGGCGTCGGGCGTGTCGGCCTTCCTGGACCGCCACGGGGCGCTGCCGCGGTCCGCGTGAGCGCGGCCCGGGTGAGCACGGTCTGCGTGAGCGCGGCCCGCGTCGGTGCGGCTCCCGTCGGTGCCCGGCACGGCCCGGGTGCTGCTCCCGCACCGGCGGGCGTCGGGCGTGTCGGCCTTCCTGGACCGCCACGGGGCGCTGCCGCGGTCCGCGTGAGCGTGGGCTGCGTCGGTGTGGGCCGCCGGGCGGTGTCGTGACCCGGCGTCGCGGGGTGCCGTTGTGCCCGCCCGCTCAGCCCGCCAGGTGCCCCAAGTCGTTCCAGCTCTCCAGCGCCGGCTCCCCGTACGCCCACCCCAGCACCGACAGCGACGTCGGGTTCAGCCGTATCCGGGCCGCGAAGTCCAGCGGCAGGCCCAGCCACCGCGCGCCGATCGACCGCAGGATGTGCCCGTGGGCGAAGACCAGGACGTCCCGGTCCGCCTCCCGCGCCCACGCGACGACCTCGTCCGCACGCGCGGTGACGTCCGCGAGGCTCTCCCCCTGCGGCACCCCGTCCCGCCAGATCAGCCAGCCGGGCCGGACGGCCTGGATCTCGGCCGGCGTCATGCCCTCGTACGCCCCGTAGTCCCACTCCATCAGCGTGTCCCAGGTCTCAGCGCGCTCGCCGAAGCCGGCGAGTTCGCAGGTCTCACGTGCGCGGGCGAGCGGACTGGTGCGCACCTCGACGCCGGGCAGTCCCTCCAGCGGGGCCCGGTGCAGCCGCTCGCCGAGCAGTTTCGCGCCGCGCCGGCCCTCCTCGAGGAGCGGCACATCGGTCCTGCCGGTGTGCTTGCCGGACAGCGACCACTCGGTCTGTCCATGCCGGGCCAGCAGGATGCGCGGTGCCATGAAGGGGGCCTTTCCGGGAGAAATGTCTGAGCGGACACCCCCATCATCGCGCACGCCCCGTACGGGCAACCCGGGGGGCGATGCCCGCGTCTATCAGGGCCGAGGGCGCTCCGTGAAGCGGGCGCGCACAGGCCGTAGAGTGGCACGTCCGTGTCAACGAGGCGCAAGCGAGAACGAAGGGGGAGGGCGATCGGATTGCCGCACACCGAGGCACCGGGCACCGAGGCGACCCCGGCGACCCCGAAGACTCGGCTGCGCTGGTGGACCGAGCTGCCGCTCATCCTCCTGGTCTACGCCTGCTACTCCGCGGGCCGCCTCCTCGTGCGGGGCGACGTCTCCGACGCGGTCGACCACGGCCTGGCCATCCTGCGCATAGAGAAGGCGCTGCACCTCAACGCGGAGCACCCGCTCAACCGTCTCTTCACCAGTGAGCCGTGGATCGGCATCCCGGCGGACTTCTGGTACGCGTCGCTGCACTACCTGGTCACCCCGGCGCTCCTGATCTGGATCTTCCGCTCCCGCGCGGTGCGCTACCGGGCCGCCCGGACCTGGCTGATGACGTCCACGTTCATCGGTCTCATCGGCTTCACGCTTCTGCCGACCTGCCCGCCCCGGCTGCTGGAGGCGAGCCACGGGTTCGTCGACACGATGGCCCAGTACAGCTCGTACGGCTGGTGGGGCGGCGAGGCGAGCGCGCCGCGCGGTCTGGGCGGGATGACCAACCAGTACGCGGCCATGCCGAGCCTGCACGTGGGCTGGTCGCTGTGGTGCGGGGTGATGCTGTGGCGCCACGGCGGCACGCGCGCGGCGAAGGTGGCCGGCGTCGTCTACCCGCTGGTGACCACGATCGTGGTGATGGGCACCGCCAACCACTACTTCCTCGACGCGGTCGCGGGCGCGGCCGTGATGGGCGCCGGGCTGCTGCTGACGCCGTATGTGATGCGGACCTCGGACCGGGCGCGGGCCCTGCTCGCGGCACGCTTCGCGACGCGCACCGCGTCCGGCTCCGCCACCGCGCCCGACGCGCTCGGCTCCTCCGGCGCACCGGTCACCGAGGGCGCGGTTTCCCCGATTGTCAGTGGTGGATGCCAGACTTCCGCGGGTGAGCGATTTCCACGGCAGCGCGAGCAGCGGCCGGCGCGAGGAGCCGAGCCGGACCCCTCCCCCTCGGACGCGGGGGACGAGACTCCGGCACCGGCTCGCTGAGCTGCGCGGCCCGGACGTACCGGCCAAGGCGCTGGACGCGCGGGCGCTGGCCGCCCTCGCCGCCAACCCGGGCTGCCGGCGGCGGGCGATCCTCGACGGTGCCGGGGTGGACAAGGCCTCGCTGGCGAGCGCGCTGGGCTCGCCGTCGGTCTTCGGGCAGTCGCAGTTCGCGTTCACGCGCGGCAACGCCTTCGAGGCGCGGGTCAAGGCGGACGGCGGCGCCGAGCTGCTGCGGTTGGTGCACGAGAAGCTCGACCGGGGCGCCGAGCCGCCCGCCGACGCGCACGTGCCCGACCTGTCCGCGTCCGGCCCCGAGGGCCGCGCCGCCCGGACGGCGCTGGCGCTGCGGGAGGCGACCGCCGGTACCGCGGCCGGGCCCGGCGGCACTCCGCAGGCGCCGGGCGCTCCTGGTACGTGGACGCTCCTCGACCACCCGATGCTCGCCCTGGACGTCGCCGGCTCCCCTGCCTTCCTGGAGCCGGACGCCGTGGTGGTGCATCCGGACGGCAGCTGGACGGTCGTGGAGATCAAGTCCTTCCCCATGCTGGACGGCTCCGCCGATCCGGCGAAGGTGGGCGCCGCGGCGCGGCAGGCCGCGGTGTACGTGCTGGCCCTGGAGCGGGTCGCCGCCCGGCTGGACCCCGCCCCGCGCGTACGCCACCGCGTCCTGCTGGTCTGCCCGAAGGACTTCTCCAACCTGCCCACCGCCTCCGCCGTCGACGTGCGCAAGCAGCGCGCGGTCACCGACCGGCAGCTGGCCCGGCTGACCCGCATCGAGGACATCGCGGACACGCTGCCCGAGGGCGTCTGCTTCTCCCCCGAACTGCCGGCCGAGGAGCTGACGGCCGCCGTGGAGGCGGTGCCTGCGACGTACGCGCCCGAGTGCCTGTCCGCCTGCGAGCTGGCCTTCCACTGCCGTGCCCGGTCCCGCGAGGCCGGCGTGGTGACCTCGCTGGGCCGCCCGGTGCGGGCGGAGCTGGGCGGTCTGTCGACGGTCGAGGACGTGCTGGCGGCGGCCCGCGGGGAGGCCGGTGACCCGGACGATCCGGCGGTGGCCGCGCTGCGCAGGGCGGCGGAGCTGCGGGCGGAGGCCCTCGCGGCGGCCGGTACCGGGACGCCGGGGGCGGCCGTATGTCCCTGATCACCACGCTGGCCCGGCTGGAGGCCGTGCGCACCGGCCGCGCCCAGCCCGCCGCCACCGTCCGGCACCGGCACCTGTCCGACCGCCCGCTGGTCTTCGTGCCGCTGATCACCGCCGGTGAGGCCGGCGCCCCGCTCGGCGCCCTGGTCGGCACCGACCGGGACGCGCCGCACCTGCTGGTCGTGCCGCAGCCCCGCGACCGCGACCTGCGGTTCGCGTTCCTCGCCGAGCTGGCCGGCATCGTGCTGCCGCACGTCGAGGCGTACGCGGACAGCGTCGAGGCCGCCGAGCGCACCGAGACCGACCCGGAGACGGGCAAGCGGGTCAAGGTCGAGGTCGACCTGTGCGCGGACGCCGCGCAGCTGATCGTGCCGTCCCGCGCGGGCGTCGACTTCGTGCGGCTGCTGGGCCGGTCGATGCGGTTCCGGCGTACGGCGGAGCAGGACCCGGAGACTCCGCACCCCGCGCCGCCGAGGGTGCCGCTGCTCGGGCGGTGGCTGACCCACTACGGCGAGCGGGCCCGGGTCCCCGGCTCCGCCCTGCTCCTCGCCATGACCGACCTGCTGGGCCGGCACTGGGCGACCGGTCAGTCCACGCTGGAGGACCAGCACCTGGGGGCGCTGCTCGCCTGGATCGCCCCGGACGAGGCGGGGCCGACCGGCGCGGAGGCGGCCCGCCGGGCCGAGCTGGCCCGTGACGCCGACGGCCAGTTGCTGTGTCCGCCCGCGGGCCCGGCCACCGACCCGGCCTTCGACAACAAGCTGCTCGCCCCCGCCATCGAGCGCTACGACCGGGCCCGCACCGCGCTCGCCGCCGCCGAGGACGGCCTGGAGGCCGACGACCGGCTCGGTGCGCTCACCGCCGCCGAACGCGAGATCCGCACACTCGTCGAGAGCCGCACGCGGCCCACCTGGGACGCGGTGTGGCGGGGCCTGGACCTGCTGCGGGAGCTGCCCGCCGGCGCGCATGTCGAGGACCGCTGGACCCGCGACCGCTGGTCCTTCACCTCCCACCGCGACCGCATCCTGTCCGGCGAGCCCCCGCAGCCGCGCCGCGACGACGCGGTGACCGCGGCCAACAAGCTCGCCACGCGGGAGCGGGAGCAGGCCCGGCTGGAGGCCCAGGAGGCGCTGGACGATCGGCTGGTGATGGCGGGGCGGCGGCTGGCCGGGGAGGCGTTCGCCGGGGAGGTCACCGACGTCGTGATGGCGTACAGCGAGAGCAGGCGGCCGAGCCCGCGCCCGCTGGTGACGGTCCGCACGGACGACCGGCCGCACCTGGGCGAGCGCGTGAGGGTCTACCGGTCGCTGGGCGGCAAGCCGCAGGCGGCCGAGTTCGTCGAGCAGCCGGAGGAGGGGGTCCTCGTGATGCGTGTCGTGGACAAGATGGGGCGTGGCAGGGAGCCCGAGGCCGGTTCGGTGCCGGAGAAGGGCGACCGGGTCTGCTTCACGCTCTTCGAGCACGAGCAGCGGGGCGGGGCGAAGCTGCCCGACCCGGACGCGACGCCGTGGACGCACGGCGGGCCGCCCGGTGAGGCGGCCGCGGTGCCGGAGGCCGCGGACGCCCAGACGGAGGAGGACGTCCTTTGACCGCCGAGACCGCCATCACCCCGGCCCTGGACACGGCCCTCGACTCCGCCTTCGACCCGGGTGCCGAGGCCGCCCGCGCGACCGCCGCGATCCTCCACGACACGCTGCACGGCACCGAGCGCGGCGTCGTCGTCGACTCCCCGCCCGGCGCCGGCAAGTCCACGCTCGTCGTGCGGGCCGCGCTGGAGCTGGCCGAGGCGGGCCGACCGCTGATGGTCGTGGCGCAGACCAACGCCCAGGTCGACGACCTCGTCCTGCGCCTCGCCGAGAAGAACCCGGACCTGCCGGTGGGCCGCCTGCACAGCAGCGACGCCGACCCGTACGACAAGGCGCTCGACGGCCTGGACAACGTACGCAAGTCGGCGAAGGCCGCCGATCTCGCCGGGCAGGCCGTCGTGCTGTCGACGGCGGCGAAGTGGGCGCACGTCAAGGTGGACGAGCCGTGGCGGCACGCGATCGTCGACGAGGCGTACCAGATGCGCTCCGACTCGCTGCTGGCGGTCGCCGGGCTGTTCGAGCGGGCGCTGTTCGTGGGCGACCCGGGTCAGCTGGACCCGTTCGCGACGGTCGGCAGTGAGCAGTGGGCGGGCCTGTCCTACGACCCGTCCGCCTCGGCCGTGACGACGTTGCTGGCCCACAATCCGGCCCTGCCGCAGCACCGGCTGCCGGTGTCGTGGCGGCTTCCGGCGTCGGCGGCGCCGCTGGTCTCCGACGCGTTCTACCCGTTCACGCCGTTCCGCAGCGGCACCGGTCACGGCGACCGGAGTCTCGCCTTCTCCGTCCCCTCGGACGGCTCGGGCCCCGACCGGGTGATCGACGAGGCCGCCCGCTCGGGCTGGGGCCTGCTGGAGCTGCCCGCGCGGCACACGCCGCGCACCGACCCGGAGGCGGTGCGGGCGGTGGCGGAGGTGGTCCGGCGGCTCCTGGACCGGGAGGGCGCGGCGACGTCCGAACGCGCGCCGGACCCCGTTCCCCTGACCGCCGACCGGGTCGCCGTCGGCACGGCGCACCGCGACCAGGCGGCGGCGGTGCGGGCGGCGCTGGCCGACCTGGGCGTGACCGAGGTGACCGTCGACACGGCGAACCGGCTCCAGGGCCGCGAGTACGACGTCACGGTCGTCCTGCACCCGCTCTCGGGCCGCCCCGACGCCACCGCCTTCCACCTGGAGACGGGCCGCCTGTGCGTCCTGACCTCCCGGCACCGGCACGCGTGCGTCGTGGTCTGCCGGGAAGGGGTCGGCGAGCTGCTGGACGACTACCCGTCCACGGAGCCGGTCCAGTTGGGCACGCTGGTGAAGTTCCCGGACGGCTGGGAAGCCAACCACGCGGTGCTGGCGCACCTCGCGGAACACCGCGTCGCCTGGCGGCCGTAACCCACCGGGCCCCTGCCCGGCAGGCGACCAGCGCGACGCCGCCTCACCCGCCGGACGGAGTCCGGCACGCCGCCGGAGGCGGCCGATGGACACAGCCCGGACGGCTGGGAGGCGAATCACGCGGTGCTGGCGCACCTCGCGGAGCACCGGGTGGCCTGGGGGCCTGACCCCCGGAGACGCGGTTTCCCTTAGGGCTAAGATTTCAATACCGAACACATGCCGCGAGGGGAAGACATGGCTCAGAGCAGGGCGGCGAAGCGGCCGGACGCCGTTGCGGGGATCGTCGAGGACTGGGCGCGGGAGCGGCCCGAGCTGGACACGTCACCGTTGGAGGTGCTGGCCCGGCTGCACCGGTCGTACCTGCAGTACCAGTCGCGGATGACCTCGCGGCTCGACGAGCACGGCGTGTCCGTCGCCGGGTTCGACGTGCTCACCGCGCTGCGCCGGGCCGGCGCCCCGTACCGGCTGACCGCCGGGCAGCTCGCGGACTCCGGGCTGATCTCCTCGGCCGGGGTGACCCTGCGGCTGGACCGGCTGGAGAAGGACGGGCTGCTGGTGCGCGAGCGCGATGCCGGTGACCGGCGCGTGGTGTACTCGCGGCTCACCGAGGCCGGGCTGGCGAAGGTGGACGAGGTGTTCGCCGAGCACCTGGAGAACGAGCGCCGGATGCTCGGCGGGATCTCGCCCGCCGAGCGTCGTCAGCTGGGCCGGCTGCTGGGGAAGCTGGAGCGGTCCATCGTGGATTCCGACGACCTCCCGGCTCAGCGTGCCGAGAGCGGCTGAGCTTTCGACTGCCGTGCGGCCTGGGCCTGGTAGAGGCGGCGCAGGCGGACCACGCCCAGGTCGTGCTGGTAGAGGTTCTCCCGCTGGTCGGCGTCGGCGGGCATGGCTTCGAGGATGATCCGGTCCTGCTCCAGGACCTCCCAGTGGCGGGCCTCGATGAGGGTCTTGTAGAGGAACCGCCAGGTGTCGCGCTGCCAGTCGCTCACCTTGCGGTAGCGCCAGAAGAAGACGCCGGTGCGGCCCGCGTCGACGGGGCAGGCCATACCGACGATGCCGAAGGGGCCGCCGGGGCCGGCCGACGGCGGGTAGGGGATGGACAGGTCCACCCAGTCGACGCCGGTGTGGCACAGCTCGACCCAGTCGAAGTTGACGCCCCGCTGGTCGGTCTTCTCGAAGAAGTAGCCCCGCTCGGTCTCCCGGATGCGGAACTTGGCGGTCGTGTCACCGGCGAACATCGTGTGCGACTCGGAGTGCAGGAACGCGCCGTGCATCGGGTCGAGCAGGTTCTCCATGGCGAACCGCCACGGCACGTTCCACTCGGCGTAGCAGAGGAAGGCGGAGATCCCGTCGTCGGCGAGCGGTTCGGGGAGGGTCAGCTCCACCGGCTCCGGGTGCTCCTCGTCGCCGAAGTAGGCGAGGATCGCGCCGCCGACCTCGCGGACGGGCAGCGAGGTGACGAGGGTCTTGCCCTCCAGGTTGCAGCCGGGCAGGCCGGGGACGGAGGTGACCGTGCCGGCGCCGTCGACCTCGACGCCGTGGTACCAGCAGGCGACCCGGTCGCCCAGGTGTTTGCCGAGGGAGAGGGGCGCCCCGCGGTGGGGGCAGCGGTCGGCGAGCATGGAGAGGCCGCCGTCGGACTTGCGGAAGAGCAGCCAGTTCTCGCCGAGGGCGGTCACCCTGCGCATGCCGCCGGGCTCGACGAAACTCGACGGTACGACGGGGTGCCACTGGTTGCGCAGGCCGTGGGCGTAGATGTGGTCGGCGGTGTCGCGGGTGGAGAGAGTGGTGGAGTGGGTGGTGGAGTGGGTCGTCATGTCAGGCTCCCAGGCGGTGCATCTCGGCGCGGAAGGACTCCTCGGTCCAGGGCTCGCCCGTGGGGGTGCGCAGCTGGCGGGAGTTGAGGCCGTCGATCACGTCGGACAGTTCGTGACCGTCCTTGGTGAAGATGTCCTCGAGGGTGCGCGCGAGCTTCGTCTCGTACGGGGTGGGCTCGTGGTCGCGGGTCTGGTGGGGGTCCAGGCTGGGCCAGGAGGTCTCGGGCACGGCGTTTCTCCGTAGGTGGTCAGAGGTTCAGGACGAGGCGGTCCGAGGCGCAGCGCGAGACGCAGATCATCATCGTCTCGCCGGTGGCGCGTTCGGCGTCGCTGAGCAGGAAGTCGCGGTGGTCGGGGGTGCCGGCCAGGACGCGGGTCTCGCAGGAGCCGCAGATGCCGTCGCGGCAGGAGGAGGCGACGGTGAGGCCCGCGTTCTCGGCGGCCTCCAGGACGGAGGTGCCGGGGCCGACGTTCAGGGTGACGCCCGACGTGCGGCACTCGACCTCGAAGGCGCTGTCGTCGCCGTCGTCCCGTGCGGTGGCCGGGGCGGCGAAGCGCTCGGTGCGCAGCCGCCCCTGCGGCGCCGCCTCCTCGACGGCCTTCAGCAGCGGCTCGGGACCGCAGCAGTACACGAGCGCGTCGGGCGGAAGGTCCGCGAGGACGCCCGCCACGTCGATGTGCCCCTGCTCGTCCTGCGGTACGAGGGTCACCTCGCCGCCGCCGAGCGCGGCGAGTTCGCCGCCGAACGCCATCGAGGCGCGGGTACGGCCGCCGTGGACCAGCCGGTAGGGGATGCCGTCCCGGTCGGCGCGGCGGGCCATCGCAAGGATCGGCGTGATGCCGATGCCGCCGGCGACGAAGAGGTAGGAGGCGGCCGGTTCGAGGGCGAAGTGGTTGCGCGGCCCGGCCACCCGCACAGTCTGGCCGGGCCGCACCTTGGTGTGCACGTGGCGCGAACCGCCGCGTGACGCCGGCTCGTTGAGGATGCCGAGCCGGTACACGCCCGTCTCCTCCGGGTCACCGCACAGGCTGTACTGGCGTATGTGGCCGCCCACGTGCAGGTCCAGGTGGGCGCCCGGTGTCCAGGCGGGCAGCGGTTTGCCGTCCGGGTGGACCAGTTCGACGGAGAGGACTCCGTCCGCCTCCCAGGTGGTGCGGTGGACGAGGAGGTCCAGTTCCTGCTCTTCGGTGGTGCTCATGTCGGCGGGCCTCCCTACCGGGCGGGGATCTTGACGGGCGGGGTGAAGGGGTTCTTCATCGGGCCGAGCGCGGCCAGGTCGACCTCGACGAGGGTCGGCCCGTCGGAGGCGACGGCCGCGTCGATCACCTTCGCGGCCTCGCTCGCGTCGCCGATCCGCGCGTACGGGAGGGAGCAGGCGGCGGCGAGCTGGGCGAAGTCGGGGGTGAACAGGTCGACGCCGGAGCGGCGTTCGGTGTAGGTGGCCTGCATGTTGCGCAGGACCCCGTACCCGCCGTCGTTGAAGACGATGAGCGTCAGCCGGGGCCGTTCCTGGGCGAGGGTGAGCAGTTCGCCGAGGTGGACGGCGAGTCCGCCGTCCCCGGCGATGACGACGGCCGGCTCGTCGGGGCGGGCGAGGGCGGCGCCGATGCCCATGGCGAGGCCCTGGCCGATGCCGCCGCCGCGCGGGAAGACGTTGGCCCGCGGATCGTGGATGGGCAGGAGGCGGTTGCCCCAGGCCGAGGAGGGAATGGTCACGTCCCGGGCGACGACGGCGCCCCGGGGCAGGGCGGCGGCGAGGGCGTCGCAGATCGCGGCCTGGGGGCCGATGCCGTCGTGCAGGGCGGCCCGCACCCGCTCCCGCACCTGCCGGACCCGGTCCGTCCACTCCGCGTCGGCCCGTACGGCGGCCTCGGTGAGGCGAGGCAGGACGGCCGCGGCGTCGCCGTGGAGACCGTGGCGGGCGGGGTACACGCGGCCGAGGGCGGCGGCGTCGACGTCGATCTGGATGTGCGCCTCGGGGAGGCGGAGGCCGTAGTCGGCGGTCTCGTTGGAGCGGAAGTGGGTGCCGACGGTGACGACGACGTCGGCGTCCGCGAGGAGGGCGCGAGCGGCGGGCGTGGTGGCGAAGTTGCCGATGACCTGGTCGTGGTCCTCGGGTACGGAGCCCCGGCCGGAGTTGGAGGTGAGCAGACCGGCGCCGGTCGCCTCCAGCAGGGCGTGGAGCTGGTCGCGGGCGGTGTTGGCGCCGCCGCCGGCCCAGATCAGCGGGCGCCGGGCGGTGGCGAGCAGGTCGCGTGCGCCGGCCAGCGCGGAGGCGTCCGGCACCGGAACCTCGACGGCGGGTGCGCTCTCGCCGTCGTCCTCCTGGACCGCGTACTGGAGGTCGATCGGCCACTCCACGCTCGCGGGCCCGCCCGGCGCGGTGAGCGCGGCGGCGGAGGCCTCGCGCAGGACGCGGCCCGCGTCCCGGGCGGAGGTGACGGTCGCGGCGTACGTGGAGACCGCGGCGAGCATGCCGAGCTGGTCCTTGGTCTCGTGGATGAAGCCGCGTCCGCTGCCGAGGTACGCCGACTCGACCTGGCCCGTGACGTGCAGCACCGCCGTTCCCGACGACAGGGCCTCGATCAGGGACCCGGCCGCGTTGCCCGCGCCGGTGCCGGTCGACGTGAGCGCGCAGCCGATGGAGCCGCGGGCCCGGCCGTAGGCGTCGGCGGCGTTGACGGCGCTCGCCTCGTGCCGCACCGGCACGAACCGCAGTTCCGGGTCGGCCTCGACGGCCTCCACCAGCGGCAGGTTGTGCACCGACACGATGCCGAACACGGTGTCGACGCCGAGGGACTTGAGGTGGGCGGCGAGGAGTCCGCCACCGTGGTCGTAACGCATGCGTACTCCTCAGAGGATGCCGCGGCCGACTCCGCCGCAGACGTCGATGCTGGTACCGGTGATGTAGGAGGCGCGCGGGGAGAGCAGGGAGACGATCGCGTAGGCGACCTCCTCGGCGCGGCCGAGCCGCCCGAGCGCGATGCCCCGGTCGGCGGCGATCTCCGCCTGCCACTCCTCGTACGTCAGCCCGCTGTCCGCCGCCGCGTGGCGGCGGGTCCACTGGCCGGTGTCGACCAGGCCGAGGCAGACGGAGTTGACGCGGATGCCCTCGGGAGCGAGGTCCCGGGCCAGGGAGGTGGAGAGGTTGAGGATGCCGGCGCGGGCGGCGCTCGTGGTGATCAGCCGGGTCTCGGGCTGCTTGGCGAGGACGGCGTTGACGTTGACGACGGCGGCGGCGTCGGAGGCGCGGAGCCGGTCGCGGGCGGCGGCGAGGGGGTTGAGGACGCCCGCGAACTTCAGCTCCAGCTCGTCGCGCCAGTCGTCCCCGGTCGTCTCGTCGAGGGACTTCATCCGCGACTGGCCCGCGTTGTTGACGAGGCCGTCGAGGCGTCCGCCGAGGTGGTCGGCGGCGCGCTCGGTGAAGTCCCGTACGGCGTCGGCGTCCCGGACGTCGCAGACGCCGGTGTACAGCCGGTCGCTGCCGGCGCCGAGGCCCGCGGCGGCCTTGGCGAGCCGGTCGGCGTCCCGCCCGCAGGTCGCGACGCGGGCGCCTTCCGCGAGCAGGGCGCGGACCGTGGCCAGGCCGACGCCGGAGCTGCCGCCGGTGACCAGGACGGTGCGGTCGGCGAGGCCGAGATCCATGAGTACTCCTAGACGCTGGGGAGTTGGTTCAGTGCATGGTGAAGCCGCCGTTGACGGCGATCACCTGGCCGGTCAGGTAGCGGGACTCCTCGCCCAGGAGGTGGGAGACGAGCCCCACCAGGTCGTCGGGCCGCTGGGGCCGGGCGATGGCGCGGTTCGCCGCGTAGAGGGCGTGCCGCTCGGCCGGTACGGTCTCGGTCGCCTCGACCTCGGTGAGGCCCGGCGCCACCGCGTTGACGGTGATGCCGCGCTCCCCCAGCTCGCGGGCCATCGCCCGGGTCAGTGCGATGACGGCGCCCTTGGAGGCGATGTAGTGGGCGAGGCGCGGGGAGCCGTAGAGGGCCGCGTCGGAGGCGATGTTGACGATCCGGCCCGGGCCGGACATCAGGGGCAGCAGGTGCTTGGCGACGAGCCAGGGGCCGCGCGCGTTGACGGTCATCAGCCGGTCCCAGGTCTCGACGTCGATGTCCTGGAACTCCCGGCCGCCCACGCCGTTGGCGAGGGCCGCGTTGTTGACCAGCCCGTACACCGGGCCGCCGGATGCGACGCGGGCGGCCAGCGCCTCGACGGAGGCCGGGTCGGCGACGTCCAGCGGTACGGACTCCGCCGCGCCGCCGGACTCCCGGATCGCCGTCGCCGTACGGGAGCCCCACTCGTCGTTCAGCTCGGCGACGACGACCCGGTATCCGTCGGCCGCCGCCCGGCGGGCCATGGCCTCCCCCAGGCCACGGCCCGCGCCGGTCACGACGACCGTGCGGCGCCCGGTGGCCGGGTCAGTCACGGGTGACGCCGTACAGCGGGGAGTACTCGGGGTAGGTCGGCACCTGCGGCTTCTGCGTGCCGATGATCACGCAGAACAGGGCGTCGGTGTCGCCCTCGTTCTTCAGCGAGCGGGTCACGCCGGCCGGGACCACGATCATGTCGCGGTAGCCGAGGGTGCGGTACTCGGTCTCGTCGGGGCCTCGGTGGATGCCGACGCGGACCTCGCCCTCCAGGACGAAGAAGGCCTCCTCGACGTCGTGGTGGGTGTGGGCGGGGCCCTCGGCGCCGGGCGGCAGCAGCATGTTGGAGAAGGTGAAGCCGCCGGAGGGGAGGATGCGGCCGTCGTTCTCGTGGTTGCCGGTGGCGCCGGAACCGACGTAGCGGATCTGCGCCCGCTTGTACTGCGGGCCCGCCTTCTCCTGGAAGGACAGGGTGCCCCAGTCCGGCTCGCGGGAGGCCTTGGAGGCGATCAGGGAGTCGGTGTACTTGGCGAGGTCCGAGCCGTTGTCGTAGTCGTCGGTGGTCAGCGGCATGGTGGTCAGCCCTTCGTGGTGCGGGTGTTGGTGACGATGTGCAGGTGGGAGAGCAGCCAGGCGTTGAAGTGCTCGGGCTGTTCCTGGTTGGCCAGGTGACCGGCGTCCTTGACGATCACGTAAGCGGTCTTGTGGAGTCCGCCGGCCAGGACCTGTGAGGCTTCGGGGCCGGTGATCCGGTCCTTCTCACCGCACAGGACGAGGGTGGGCGCGGTGACGTGGGCGAGTTCGCCGCGCAGGTCGGTGGCGGCCATCGACTCGGCCGCCGACCGGTAGCCGGGCGTCCGGACCGAGCCGGCCATGGTGTCGACGACCCGCCGCACCAGCTCGGGCGGCGCGTCCTCGGACAGCAGCCGGGGGCCGCGTTTCTCCGCGAAGGCGCGCGGGCCGAGGCTCTCCAGCTCCGGGACGCGGGCGCGCATGGCGGCGGCCTTCTCGGGGCTGGTGCCGGAGCCGGGTGTGGAGTCGGCGACGGTGAGGGAGGCGACGAGGTCCGGGTGCCGGGTGGCGAGCCGGAGCGCGATCACGCCGCCCCAGGAGACGCCGACGACGTGGGCGTCGGTGCCGCGGGCGCGGATGACCTCGGCGGCGGTGTCGGCGTAGTCGTCGAGGGTGAGGTCGTGGTCCGGGTCGGCGGACTCGGCGTAGCCGGGGGCGTCCCAGGCGACCATCCGGTGGCCGGCGGCGAGTGCCTCGGTCTGCGGGGCGAAGGCGGCGGACGAGGAGCCGATGCCGTGCAGGCACAGGACCAGCGGGCCGTCGTCGCCGTTCTCCTCCAGGTGCAGCCCGGCGGGGTCGTAGGCGGTCACAGGATCTGCCCCCGGCGTCCGGTCAGGGCCGCGAGCGAGCGCAGTACGGCGTACGGGACGACCCTGCTGGTGGCCGGGTTGGCCGCGTCGGGGACGTGGCGGACCTCGAAGCGGTACGAGCCCTGCGGGCCGCTCGCCTCGATCACGTGGGAGGTGTGCGCGGCCGCCGGGTCGGCGACGACGCGGACCCGTACGGCGTCGAGGTCGCCGACCGCGAGCGCCACCGAGGCGGCGACGTTCGTGGACTTGGGGAACCTGACCGGGACGTCGCGCGCGGTGCCGGACATGACCTCGACGGGCGTGGTCGTGGTCCGCAGCCGGGCGAGGGTCGCCTCGTCCATCCAGGGCTGTTCGAGGGTGGCCGGCAGTTTGGTGGTGGTGAGGGTGACCTCGCCGAGCGGTCCCATGGCGCGTACGGCCTGAAGCAGGTCGAGGCCGCCGACCGCGCCGCCGGTGAAGTACACCCGGCCGGGCCCGGCGGCGAGGAGCCGCTTGGACAGGTCCTCGTCGGTCAGTGCTCCGGTGGACGCCACGAGCAGGTCGGTGCCGGAGGCGAGGATCGTCTCGCCCCATTCCCGTACGACGCCCTGGCCCGCGGCCTCGACGATCAGGTCGCAGGAGGTGAGGGCCTGTTCCACGGTGAGCTGCGGGGCGGGGACGGCGTCGCCGAGCGGGCGGTTGTCGACGATGCCCGACAGTTCGGCGCCGGGCACCTCTCCCGCGGCGAGCGCGCCGCCGACGGTGCGGCCGATGGCGCCCCAGCCGATGAGGGCGACCTTGCGGGTGTGGGCTTGGGCGGCGCTGCTCATGCCGCTGCTCCTTCCGGGCCGGTGACGGCGTCCACGGGCGCGGCGACGGGGCTGCCGTCGGGCGTGCCCGTCATGTGGGCGCGGATGCGCTTCGACGGCGGGCCGGCCGTCCCCCACAGGTCGGACAGCTCGGGGGTGCGCCGCCACACCTTGCAGATCCAGGTGTCCTCGACGATCTGGGCGACCTCGGTGGTGTACTCGCAGACCAGGCCGGTGGGGTCGGTGAAGTAGGAGAAGGTGTTGTTGCCGGGGCCGTGCCGGCCGGGACCCCACTCGGGGTTGATTCCGTGGTGCCGGAGCCGGCCGAGGCCGCGCATGAAGTGGTCGATCGAGGTCATCTCGTAGGCGACGTGGTTGAGGGAGACCCACGGCGCCTGGTTGAAGGCGACGCAGTGGTGGTCGCTGCCGCAGCGCATGAAGGCCATCTGGTGCTCGGACCAGTCGGAGACGCGCATGCCGAGGACGTCGCGGTAGAAGGCGACGGAGGCGTCGATGTCGGGGGTGTTGAGGACGGCGTGGGTGACACCGACCGGCAGGGCCGCGTCCCGGCTGCGTTCGGTGACCGCCCAGGTGTCGGCGGACAGTTCGATCAGCCGTCCGTCGAGGTCGTGGAAGCGCAGGCCGTAGCCGCCGCCGACCTGGTCGAGGGGGCCGGGTTCGGTCACGAGCGCGATGCCGCGGGCCCGGAGGCGGCGGGCGGCCTCGTCGATCTCGGCGGGGGTGGCGAGGGCGAAGGCGAGGCGGCCGAGGCCGATCCGGTCGGAGCGGGTGAGGTGCAGGGCGTGGTGCTCCTCGCCGGTGCCGCGCAGCCAGCTCGCGCTGTGCTCGGCCTCGACGACCTGGAGGCCCCAGACCTCCTCGTAGAAGTCGACGGCGTCGGCGAAGTTCGGGGTGAGCAGCTCGACGGAGCGCAGGGCGCGCAGCCGGCCGATCGGGGGGTGGGTCGCGGCGGAACCGGTCGGGGGGTGGGTCATGGCGGAATCTCCCGGGGTGGTGGGTCAGTTGGCCCAGGGCAGGGGCGTGGCGTCGGTGCCCCAGTACAGGGACTTCTGCCGCTGGTAGGCGCGGATCAGGTCGCGGCCCTTCTCGGTGCCGAGCCCGGAGTCCTTCATCCCGCCGAAGGGGGTGGAGATGGAGAACTGCTTGTAGGTGTTGATCCACACGGTCCCGGCCTCGATCCGCCGCCCGAGCCGCCAGGCCGCCCGCGCGTCGCGGGTCCAGATGCCGCAGGCGAGGCCGTAGACGGAGTCGTTGGCCTGCGCGACGAGTTCGTCCTCGTCGTCGTAGGGCAGCGCGACGAGGACGGGACCGAAGACCTCCTCCTGGCAGACGCGGGCCGAGTTGGGCAGGGAGTCGATGACGGTCGGCAGGTAGTAGGCGCCGTTCGCGTACCGCTCGCCCTCGGGAGCGGACCCGCCGCACAGCACCCGGCCGCCCTCCGCGCGGGCGAGGTCGACGGCCGCGGCGACGGTGTCGCGGTGGGCGTGGTGGACGAGCGGTGCGACCTGGGTGTCGGGGGACGTGCCCGGTCCGACGCGCAGTTGGCGTACCCGCTCGACGAGTTCGCCGACGAAGGCGTCGTAGCGCGAGGCGTGGACGAAGAGCCGCGAGCCGGCGATGCAGGACTGGCCACTGGAGGAGAAGATCCCGTACATCACGCCCGCGAGGGCCTGTTCCGTGTCGGCGTCCTCGCGCACGATCGTCGGTGACTTGCCGCCGAGTTCGAGCGAGGCGGGGACGAGCTTGTCGGCGGCGGCGCGGGCGATGGCGCGTCCGGTGGCGGTGCCGCCGGTGAAGCCGATCCGGCCGACGAGCGGATGCCGGACGATGGCGTCGCCCACGATCCGGCCCTTGCCCGGCAGGACGGCGAACAGTGCGGCCGGCAACCCCTCCTCGGTGAGGACCCGGTGGACGAGCCGCCCGAAGGCGAGGGAGACCAGCGGGGTCCACTCGGCGGGCTTGAGCAGGACCGCGTTGCCGCCGGCCAGGGCGGGGGCGACCTTCTGGGCGTCGGAGGCGATCGGCGAGTTCCAGGGGTTGATCGCCCCGACGACGCCGATCGGTTCGTACGTGCTCATCGTGACGTAGGGGCCGCGTGAGGGGGTGAGCGCGTCCTCGGCGGTCTCCAGGGCGGCGGCCGTGTACCGGAAGGTGGCGGCGGCGCTGAGCGCCAGGGCGCGGGTCTCGCCGAGGGTCTTGCCGGTGTCGGCGGTCTGGAGGGCGGACAGTGCGTCGGCGTGCTCCTCGATCAGGTCGCCGATCCGGTGCAGGACGCGGGCCCGCCGGTGCGGCGGCAGATCCCGCCACTCGGGTGCGGCGGCCGCCGCGGCGGCGGCGTGCGCGGCCTCCTCCACGTCGTCCGGGGAGGCGGCGTGGACGGTGGTGATGACGCTGCCGTCGGCGGGGTCCACCGTGCGGATCGGCAGCCCGCCGCCGCGCCGCCAGTGCCCCGCGATGAGGATCTCGTCGGCTGGAACGCGCGGCATGGGGGCCTCCGGGAAGGGACGGTGCGGGAACTCGCGGACACGGCGGGGGCGTTGCCCGAACCGATGTGTCTAGGCGCTAGAAATCTAAGGGCTTAACTAATTGGCCCGCAAGGGACCAAGCGCGACGAATTTTTTCCGACGTCAGGACTAAGGCTTGCCTAACCTCGACCGACTACCGATAGAACTTAAGCCCTGAGACATTCAGCGCCTACATAAGTGGCCCGTCTCGTCCTCGCCGCACCTCTCCAGCCCTCATCGCCGCCCGGCACGCGGTTGCCCCGCCGTGCCGTGCGTCCCGAACCGGAGACCACACCATGACGATCGACGCAGCCCGGGCCACCCCGGGCCCACCGGGCGACTCGGCCGCGCTCGCGGCCGCCATCGGCGCCCGCTTCGAACGCCTGCCGCTGTGCCGCTGGCAGGTGATGGTCCGGCTCGTCGTCGGCGCCGTCACCTTCTTCGAGGCGTTCGACCAGCTCCTTATCGCGTACGCCCTCCCCGAACTGCGCGACGAGTGGCACCTCGGCACCACGCAGGTCACCGCCCTGATGACGGTCGGCTCGATCGGCATGCTGATCGGCGCGCTGGCCTCGGGCAGGCTCGCGGACCGGATCGGCCGGGTGAAGGTCATCGCCGCCTGCATCGCGCTGTCCGGCGTCTGCAACCTGGCCCTGACCCTGTGCACCTCCCCCGAGCCCTTCATGGCGATCCGCTTCGTCCAGGGCATGGCCATCGGCGGCGAGGTACCGATCGCGGCCACCTTCATCGCCGAGATCACCCGCGCCCACCAGCGCGGCCGCTTCGTCCTCCTGTACGAACTGGTCTTCCCGGCCGGTCTGACCGCGGGTGCCCTCCTCGCCGCGTGGCTGGTGCCGGTGCTCGGCTGGCGCTGGGTGTTCGGCCTCGCCGCAGTCCCCGGCCTGCTCTGCTTCGCCCTCGCCCGCTGGGTGCCGGAGTCACCGCGCTGGCTCGCCGACCACGGCAGGCACGACGAGGCCCTGGAGACGATGGCGTCGATCGAGGAGAAGGTCGAGCGGATCACCGGCGCCCCGCTGCCCGAGCCCGCCCCGGCGCGCCCCGTCCCGCCCGCGCCGCACAAGAGCGGCCTGCGCGAACTCCTGACCGGCAGGTACGGCAAACGCACCCTCGTGATCGGCCTGCTGTGGTTCACCGGCTACTTCGCGAACTACGGCATCACGTCCTGGCTGCCGACCATCTACGAGGACCACTTCGACCTCGACCTGTCCACGGCGCTCCTCTACTCGACGGTGACGAGCTGCGCGGGCCTGGCCGGCTGCCTGATCGTCGCCCTCACCGTCGACCGGGTCGGCCGCCGCAACACGGTGATCTGGTGCATGGCGGCGGCCGCGCTCTGCCTGCTGCTCCTCGGCCTGTCGGGCGGCGACTCGGCGACGGGCGTGCTGGCCTGGACGTCCCTGGCCGCGGTCTTCCTCTTCGGCTCCAACATCTGCCTCTACCTCTACACGCCGGAGCTCTTCCCCACCCGAATCAGGGCGCTGGGCTCCAGCGTGGGCGGCGCGATGAACCGCCTGGGCGTCATCCTCGGCCCGATCGTCGTGGGCGCCATCTACGCGGGAGGCGCCATCGGCACGGTGTTCGTGACCCTGGCGGCCGTCGCCCTCGCGGGCTCGCTGTCGGCGGCGGTCGGCGCGGAGGAGACGAGCGGCCGGACGCTGGAGGACGTCGCGCCGTAGCGTGCCGTCACCGAGGCCGCCGGGGATGGGCGGACTCCCCCCACGACGTGAACACTTGCGGTGATTCTGTCCTTGGACCGCTCATATGAGAGGTGGGTGAACAGTTTCGGCGGAAGTGTTCACGGTTGGGGGACGGTGGGTGTGAGCGATGCGGGCCGCGAGCCGGTGGATCAGCCGACGGGCCGGTTCCGGATCGACGACCTCGATGTGGTCGCTGAACTGGAGCAGTTGCCGCACTCCGTCCAGTCCGCCGTACGCCACGGTGATCTCGACCCGCCCGTCGCCGTCCGGCCGGTCACCCACCGTCCGGAGCCGGGCACCCAGGATGCGGCGGGCCAGGTCGACGCTCCCGGCATCGACGCGCGCCGTGACGACGACGTCCTGCCTGCTCTCCAGCACCTCGCCCAACTCCCGCGCCGTACCGACGAGGTCGGCGCCGGGCCGAAGCCGCCGCTCGGCGTCCAGCACCGACCAGTCCCGCAGGCGGGTGAGGGCGAACATACGCGGACGCCCGTCACGATCACCCACGAGATACCACCGCCCGGCCCGCTCCACCAGCCCGTAGGGATCGACCACGAAGTCCTCGGCGACAGCCGCGCCGCTGCGCCGGTAGCCGATCCGCAACCGCCTCCCCTTCCGCAGGTCCCGCACCAGCGCCGCGACGTCGGGCAGCGGCGCGGCCTCCCCGAACCAGGGCCGGTTGTCGATCGCGATCACGTCCGCCAGGGACAGCGGCAGGTCCTCCCGGGCCGGCGGAGGCGACCGGCGCGGCGTGAGCTTGCGCAGCGCCGACCGGGCGGCCGCCTCGCCGCCCACCCGGCGAGCCCGGTCGGGATCGAGCCCGACGGCCCGCAGCAGATCCGCCTCACCGGTCGTCAGCTTCGACAGATCGGCCTGGTCACCGGGCAGCAGACTGATCCCGCCGTACTTGCCCCGCTCGGTGAAGACGGGAATGCCCGCGTCGACCAGCGCCCGCACATCGCGCAGCACCGTCCGCCTCGAAACCCCCAGCTCCCCGGCCAACGCCTCGGCGGTGGTCCGCGGACGCGCCTGCAACGCCGCCAGCAGCTCGATCAAACGCTGCGGTCGCCCCACGCACCCTCCCCTTTTCCTCGAACAGGACAGGTCCTGTCATGTTCCCACGCGAGCCTGACACCGACGGCCGGAACCTCCGGCCCGAAGGGAGTCAGCCACCCATGTCCGCACCGTCCGCCCCCAACCTCTTCCTCGTCTACGTCACCGACACCGAGCGCGCGACCGCCTTCTACACCGACCTGTTCGACATGAAGCCGATCATGGTCACCCCCCGCTACATCCCGTTCGAGGTCGCACCCGGAGTCGTGTTCGCCCTCTGGAACGGCCAGACCGACCAGCTCCACCCCCGGACGCCGCGCACCTCGGAGATCGGCCTGATGCTGCCGGGCCCCGCCTCCGCCATCGACGACCTCCACACCGCGTGGACCGCCAAAGGCGCCACCGTGGTCGAACCGCCGCACGACGAGGTCTTCGGCCGCACCTTCGTCGTCGCGGACCCCGACGGCAACCTGATCCGGGTGGCGCCCGTCGACTAGCGACACGGGCCAGGGGGACGCGGGCCCACCGCGCCCCTCCGCCCGGGCGATCGCGCACTTGCCCTCAAGCGAACTTGAGGTCCTACGGTCTCCGCATGACCGAACGGCACCGGCTCCGCGCCCACGTACCGGGAGAGGACCTCTCATGACGACCCGACGGCTCTCCGAGTCCGAGGCCGAACTCGCCAAGCAGCCCGCGGCCTACTGGACCGGTGTCGCCTACGAGGCGCTCATCGCGTACACCCGGGCCCGGCAGGCCGAAAAGGGCTACACCCAGCCCCAGTTCTGGCTGCTGCGCAACCTGTCGGCGAACGACATCTCGCCCGACGGCGCGGGGATGACACTGCCCGAGCTGCGGGCGGCGATGGCCTCCTACATTCGGCCCGAGGACGACCTGGCGGCGGAGGCCGAGGCACTCCTGGATCGCGGCTGGCTGACGCGGGACGCCGAGGATCGGCTGTGGCTCACCGAGAAGGGCGAACAGGCCCGCGTCGACCTCAAACGCAGCACCCCCGCGATCCGCGCCGCCCTCCACGACGGCATCGACGACGCGGACTACGTCACCACGGTGAAGGTGCTCCAGCGACTGATCCGCAACGCGGGCGGGAGCCGCTGACGGCCCGGCCGGCGCGTCACGCCGTACGTCTCGCCGCCAACTCGCACCACACGTACTTGCCCCGGTTGCCCTCGCGGGCCAGCGGCTGCCACCCCCACACGTCGGCACAGGCCCGGACCATCGCCAGCCCCCGCCCGTCCTCCCGTTCCACCGCCCGATCGAACGGCTGCGGCGGCCGGGGCGGCGACGGGTCCGCGTCCCAGGCCCCGAGCCGGAGCACCCCGGTGCCGGACCAGCGCACCCGCAGGGCGGCGGGCCCCTTCGTATGCCGTACGGCATTGGAGACCAGCTCCGTCGCCAGCAGTTCGGCGCGGTCCACCAGCCGGATCAACCCGTGCATGGTGAGGATCAGCCGGAGGGTACGGCGGCAGACGGTGACGGCTCTGGGGTCGTTCGGGATGTAGAGGGAGTACTCCCACGGATCGTTTTCGGGCATGCGGGCTCCTTCGGAGATGCAGGGGGTGAGTGGGGCGCGGTGGCAGTGCCGCAGCCGTCATGGCAGGACGGAGGCGGGAAGCCGCAGGTCTCAAGGCGACCGAGGCTGCCAGCCTGCTCGGCGTGAACTCCGTTCAGATCAGTCAGATCGAATCCGGGATCGCGGGTGTGAGCGAGGAGCGTCTGCGACGCCTCGCCGCTCATTACGCCTGCGCAGACGAGGATTTGATCGCGGCGCTGGTGACGATGGCGACCGGCCGTACGCGCGGATGGTGGGAGGACTACCGGGGGTCGCTCCCCCACCCGTTCCTGGACCTCTCAGAATTGGAGCATCACGCATCCTGCCGGTGGGACGTGGACTTCCTGCACGTTCCGGGGCTTCTGCAGACCGCGGACTACGCGCGGGCCCTCTTCTCCTACGTCAACCCTCAGTTCCCGGACGAGGAGATCCAGCGCTGGGTGGATCACCGTATGCAGCGCAGAGTCATCGTCGAGCGACCACAGCCGATCCCGTACGAAGCCGTCATCCATGAAGCGGCCTTGCGCATCAGGGTGGTCGACAGCGCCGGGATGAGGGCCCAGCTCGCCCACATCCTGAGCCTTTCCGCACCCGACCACGTGACCGTACGCGTGATCCCCTTCTCCCTGAACCGCTTCGCCGGCGCGGGCAGCGCGATGGTGTACGCAGGCGGCCCCGTCCCGAAACTGGACACGGTCGTCCGCGACACACCGCATGGCACAGTCTTCGTCGACGCCGAAGCTCAACTGAGCCACTTCCGAACACTGTTTCGTAGGGTGGAAGAAGTGGCCCTTGAGCCCGAACGATCTCGTGAGTTCATTCACCGGCTGGCGAAGGAGCTGTGACCCGATGACACGCGGCCCATGGAAGAAGTCGTCCTACTCCGGTGGCGGTGAAGGCAACGCTTGCGTGGAGATCGCCCACCGCCACCCCCACATAGCCATCCGCGACTCCAAGACCCCCACCCGAGCCGTCCTCACCTTCCCCGCCCCCGCCTTCCTCACCTTCCTCGCCGCCCTCAAGGCCCCCGCCGGGGAATAACCGGAGACTGCCTCCTGTTACGTCCTCGCGCAGCGAACGACACCGAACGTGACACCGGGAGGCACCCACCATGGCCCCAGACGCCGCCGCAGGCACCGGCACAGGCACAGGCACCGCAGAGGAGATCCGGGGCACCGCCCACGGCACCGCCCCCGTCCCCCTCTCCGTGCTGGACCTGGTGACCGTCGGCGCCGGCCGGACCGCCACCGACGCCCTGCGCACCAGCGTGGACATCGCCCGCCTCGCGGAGAGCCGCGGCTTCCACCGGTACTGGGTCGCCGAGCACCACTCCATGCCCGGCGTCGCCTCCTCCTCCCCCGCCGTGATCCTGGCCCACCTGGCCGCCCACACCGACCGCATCCGGCTCGGCTCGGGCGGCGTCATGCTGCCGAACCACGCCCCGCTCGTCATCGCGGAGCAGTTCGGCACGCTGGAGGCCATGGCCCCCGGCCGCGTCGACCTCGGCCTCGGCCGCGCCCCCGGCACCGACGGCGCCACCGCCGCCGCCCTGCGCCGCACCGACCGCCTCAACGAAGGCGCCGACGACTTCCCGCAGCAGCTCGCCGAGCTGATCCGCTTCCTGGACGACGACTTCCCCGACGGACACCCCTACCGGCGCATCCACGCCGTACCCGGTCCCGTGCAGGCCACCTCCCCCGGCGGCGTGCAGTCGGCGCACCGGCCGCCGGTGTGGCTGCTCGGTTCCTCCGGCTTCAGCGCCCGGCTGGCCGGCACCATGGGCCTGCCCTTCGCCTTCGCGCACCACTTCTCCGCGCAGAACACGGTCCCCGCGCTGGACCTGTACCGGGAGTCGTTCCGACCGTCCGCCGTGCTCGACGCGCCGTACGCCCTCATCGGCGTCTCCGCGCTCGCCACCGACGACGAGAAGGAGGCCCGCCGGCAGGTGCTGGCCGCCGCGCTGAACATGGTCCGACTGCGCACCGGGCGTCCCGGGCTCGTGCCGACGCCCGAGGAGGCGGAGGCGTACGAGTTCAGCCCGATGGAGGAGGAGTTCGTCGCGTCCTGGAACTCCAACGTCATCCACGGCACCCCCGACGAGGTCCGCTCCGGCCTCGACGACCTCCAGAAGCGCACCGGCGCCGACGAGCTGATGCTCACCGCCAACGCCCACGGCGGCGACGTGCGCCTGCGCTCCTACGAGCTGATCGCCGATGCCTACGGCTTGCCGGCGCCTGCCTGAACCCCGGCCGCGCCGGGCCCGGCGGAGCCCAGCAGGGCGGAGATGCGGTCCGGCGCCACCGGCCGGGAGTAGAGCCAGCCCTGACCGGTGTCGCAGCCGATGCGGCGCAGCCGGGTCGCCTGGTCGGAGGTCTCCACGCACTCGGCGGTGACGGTGAGGCCGAGGCGGTGGGCGAGCTGGACCATCGCCTCGACGATGACCTCGTCGGCGGGGCTGGCCGCCGAGGCGTCCGCGTCCGGCGCGGCCGCGCCGCCCCGGATTCCGGCGGTGCCGCCACCGTCGTACTGGAAGCCCCGTACGAACGCCCCGTCCAGCTTCAGTACCGAGACCGGCAGCCGGCTGAGGTAGGCCAGGTTCGAGTAGCCGGTGCCGAAGTCGTCGATGGCGATGTGGACGCCCATGTCGCTGAGCGCCTTGAGGGCCTGGAGCGGGCGGCCCGCGGAGCCCATCACGGCCGACTCGGTCAGCTCCAGCTGGAGCAGGTGCGGGGCCAGGCCCGTCTCCTCCAGGGTCGCCGCCACGTCCGCCACCAGGTCGGAGTCCCAGACCTGGCGGACGGCCACGTTGACGCTGACGAAGATCGGCGGGTCGTCCGGGTGGGCGAGCTGCCAGCGGCGGGCCTGGCGGCAGGCCGTGCGCAGGATCCAGCGGCCGAGGGGAACGATCGATCCGTCCTCCTCCGCCAGTGCGATGAACCGATTCGGCGCCAGTACGCCGAACTGAGGATGATTCCAGCGGATGAGCGCCTCGACGCCGCGCACCCGGCCGTCCTCCATGCCGACCAGCGGCTGGTACTCCAGCGCGAACTCGCCGCGGTCGATGGCGGGGCGGAGGGTGGCGGCCAGCGCCTGGCGGGTCATGCGGCTGGCGTTGCGTTCGGGGTCGAACAGGGTCCAGCGGGCCCTGCCGTCGGCCTTGGCCCAGTACAGGGTCGTGTCGGCCGCCTGCATCAGGGCGGTGGGCGTGGTGCCGGCGGTGTGGCGTTCGACGACGCCGACGGAGGCGGTGACCGAGAGGCGGCGGTCGGCGACCTTGAAGGGCGCCTGGAGGGCCGCCAGCACGGATTCGGCCAGGTCGGCGAGCTGGTCGGTGCCGGTGGAGTCCTCGACGAGGAGGGCGAACTCGTCGCCGCCGAGGCGGGCGACCAGCGGGGCGCCGGAGCGGGCGTGCGCGGCCTCCTCGGCGCAGCGCGTGAGGCGCTCGGCGACGGCGGCCAGCAGCCGGTCGCCGACGCGGTGGCCGAGGGTGTCGTTGACGGCCTTGAAGCCGTCCAGGTCCAGGTAGCAGAGGCCGATCCGGCCGGTGCCGCCGCCGTGTTCGTACGACTCCGCCTCCAGGGCCGCCGTCAGGCGTTCGAAGAACAGGGCGCGGTTGGGCAGCCGGGTGACCGGGTCGTGCATCTGGAGGTGGCGCAGCCGGGCCTGGAGTTCGCGCCGGGCGCTGATGTCGGCGACCGACAGCAGCAGCCCCGGTGCGCCGTCCTCGCCCTCGGTCCCGGTCAGCGGTTCGACGGTCACCTGCACCCACAGGGAGCGCCCGTCGGCCCCCTTCAGGCGCCGGGTGCAGCGCAGCCGGGCCCGGTGGCCGGACAGCACCTCGCGGTACGCCTGCCAGGTGCCGGCGTCGGAGGCGAGGTCGACTAGGTCGGCGGCCGCACGGCCGGTCAGCGCGTCCGGGCCGGTGCCGAGGAGGGTGCCCAGCGTGTCGTTGGCGCCGACCACCAGGCCGTCGGCATCGACGACGGCCATGGCGAGGGGCGCGGCCGTGAACGCCGATCGGTAGGTGAGGGACCCCGCGCACGGCGCACGAGGAGCCAGGCCGACGTCACCCTCTGTGACGGTCGGCCGGTCGAAGTCTGCCGCGGGCGCCGGCCCTTCGGAGGTTCCGTTCACCGCTCGCTCCCGCAGTGCCTCGATCTCTGTTCGTGCTCTGTTCGTGCAGGAAAGTGTGCCGATCATAGAGGCTGGCACGGAGCCCTTCCAGCCGCCGCCCCGCGTTCCCGACCGGCCGAACCTCGCGCCAGATCGTTTCTGCTCGCGCCTGGACGACTTCTTCACGCCCCCGACCAGTTGTGACGTTGCGTAAGTGACTCACGGTTGCCGGTACGGTGACGTCCGTCGAAATTCCGGACGGCTCACCCATCCGGTGCAGGCGAACAGGACGTAGTACGACAATCACCCACAAGCTGGGTGCGGTGTCCCGTCAACCGCACCCGGAGGTCCATGTGCCGCGCCAGCTCCCCCTGAGGCGACTTCCGCGGGAGGCTCTCAAGGGGCTCGGTGCGGGCCGCGGCGCGGCGGGGGCGCCCCGCTCCAGGCTGCGCAGCACGGCGGCGGTGTGCACCACGATGTCCGCGCTCGCCGCGACCTCCCTGATCACCGCGCCGTCGGCCGCCGAGCCCTTCTCCCCTCAGCCCTGCGCCCTCCAGCGCACCGAGGTGCACCACTCCGAGGGCTTGAGCACCTGGAACGCCGCCTACCCGAAGCCCGTACGGGCCCTGGACGCGGTGATGGTCTTCCTGTCCTTCCCGGACTCCCAGCCGCTGACCGCGCCGGCCGAGCTCGCCGCCGACCACTTCCCCGCCACCACCCGCTTCTTCCAGCGCGCCTCGTACGGCAGGTTCACGCTGCGCCCGCACCCGTTGCCCGGCTGGATCCGCATGCCGCGCCCGTCGACGGCGTACGACATACAGCGTGACTGGAGTCCCCGGCACCGGGCCGCCTACCTGCGCGACGCCCTCGACGCCGCCGACCGGCACGTCGACTTCTCCCGCTACGACATCGTGTACTTCGTCGCCGACCCGGACGCGCCCGGCGTGGACTCCGACGCCACGAAGGTCGTCAACTTCGACACTCCCCTGCGGGCCGACGGCACCGACATCCGGCGGGTCGTCACCGTCTTCGAGAACCATCCGCCGGACCGGCTGGTCCTGGCCCACGAGACGGGGCACGTCTTCGACCTGCCCGACCTGTACCACCGGCCGGAGGACGACGAGGGCGACTGGGACACCCACGTCGGCGACTGGGACCTCATGGGCAGCCAGTTCGGACTGGCCCCGGACCTCTTCGGCTGGCACAAGTGGAAGCTGGGCTGGCTGGAGCCCCGGCAGGTGGCGTGCGTGCGGGGCGGTGAGCCGGTCCGGCTGACGCTGGAGCCGCTGGGGGCGGGGCCGGGGGTGGTGGTGACCGGCGCCGCGGGAGCGCCCGCCTTCGGCCTCGGCCGCGGTACGAAGCTGGCGGTGGTGCGGACGGGGGCGGACACCGTGCTCGCCTTCGAGGCCCGGGGACCGGTCGGCAACGACGCCGCCGCCTGCCGGGCGGGGATCCTCGTCTACCGGGTGCACAGCGGGGCCCGGTCCGGGGACGGGCCGATCGAGGTGGTCGACGCGCACCCGGACACCGAGGCGTGCTGGGAGGACTCCGTCTACCCGCCCCTGGCCGACGCCCCGGTCGCCCTGGGCGAGAGCTTCACGGTGCCGGGCGAGGGCGTACGGGTCCAGGTGCAGGGGCGGACGGTGTCGGGGGCGTGGACGGTGCAGGTCACGCCGGGGTGACCGGAGAGTCCCCTGAGCATGCGAGAAGGCCCTCCGCCTGGACGGAGGGCCTTCTCGTTGTCTGTGCGCCGCCAGGGACTCGAACCCCGGACCCGCTGATTAAGAGTCAGCTGCTCTAACCAACTGAGCTAGCGGCGCCTGCTGACGTCGTAGACATTAGCACTCTGGTCGGCGGAGGGAAAAATCGAAATACGTACGGCGGCGCGAGCGGCCCGCACCGCCGCCCACAGCAGCACCTCCGGGCCCGGCAGCCAGGGCATACGGGTGTCCGGTGCCACCAGCCAGCGGGAGCCGGTGCGGGCGGGTCCGCCGGCCGGGGCCGGCACGGTCACCGCGTCTCCGGCGCCGTGGCACAGCAGCGGCGGCACCGTGCCCGTACGGCCGCCCTCCCGGCCCCGCGCGCTCCACTCCTCCCACTCCAGCAGCGACGGCAGCCGCTGGGCCGTGCCGGGCGCGGCGAACAGGAGCATCCGTCCCCGGAACTCCGCCACGGGGCCCGAGCCCGGGCCCTCCTCCCACAGCCGGTCCAGCATCCGGCGGCCGAAAACCGCGGGAGCGCTCACCACGTCGAAGGCGGAACCGCAGGGCAGGACGACCGGGGCCGCGGGCCGCTCCTCCCAGAACGCGAGCGTGCTGCGCGGGTACGCGCCCGCCGAGGCCAGCCAGGCGGCGCCGTCGGCGGTGACGTCCGAGGCGTGGGGCGCGGCGTTGAGGGTGACGTTGCGCGTGCTGCTGCTCATGACGCATACATCTACCCGGCGTGAAGGGCCGGCTCCGGTGGGTTGCGGGAAACCGGGACAGGAGGGCGGGACGAGGAGTATCTTGCCCACCCGCGCGGCATATGCGGCTGTGCTAGTCGGTGCCGGTCCGCGCGGTCCGCGCAGTCCGCGCTAGTCGGGGTGGTCGCCGCCGCGCATCAGGTCCCGCCCGAACTCCACCATCTTCTTGGCGTAGTCCTCGGTCCACTCGGCCCGCTCGGCGATGTCCGCGGCCGTCAGCCGGTCGAAGCGGCGCGGGTCGGCCAGCTGGGCCGCCGCGATCGCCTGGAACTCCATCGCCCGGTCGGCCGCCGCGCGGAACGCCTGGGTCAGTTCGGTCGCCCGATCGAGGAGCGCCCGGGGGTCGTCGATCGACTCGAGGTCGAAGAAGTGCTCCGGGTCGGCGGACGCCTCCGCCGGCTCGAAGAGCAGGGGCGCGGGGCGTAGCCGCGGTTCGTTCCGACGCGGCGTGGGCTCCGCCATGTCTTCTCCTCCTCGTACGGTGCGACGGCCCTCCCCGCGTGGACGGGGGCACCCCGGTGGAGTGGGCCACCGTCCATTGTCCCGCGCCCGCGCAAGTGGGCGTCCGGCCCGGCGGGTGCCGGACCGGACGCGAGGAGAGGAGAACGGCGCCGCTAACCGGCGTAGGTCTCGAACTCGGCGACCTTCGGGGTGCCCGAGGCGCCGGTGATCTGGAAGGTGATCTTCTCCAGGGAGACCGCCGGGAAGGTGATGACGCCCGCTCCGCTGCCGGAGGCCAGGACGGCGCCGGTGTCGTGGTTCACGACCCGGTAGGAGCCGATGGTGCCCTCGGAGCCGGCCGCCTCCCGGATGTTGATCTTCGAGACGGTGGTGGCGTCGCCCCACTTGACCGAGACGGAGCCGGTGGTGCCGTCCGGCGACCAGTAGGTGCTCGGGTCACCGTCGCGGACGTCGCCGTAGCTGGTGCCGTCGGCCTTGGAGGAGCCGTCGGAGCCGGCGCCGATGCTGAGGTTGGTGCCGGTGGGCGGGTCGGTCGGGTCCGGTGTGGGGTCGGTGGGGTCCGGCGTCGGGTCGGTCGGGTCGGGCGTCTGCGGCGTGCAGTTTCCGTCCGAGACCTTCAGACCCTTGTTCGCGCCGGCCGTGCTGCTCACCACGCCGGGCACGCAGGAGGCGTCGTCGAGGGTGTAGGGGTACGGGATAGAAACCGTGGTGTTGGACTGCGGGTCGGGGCCGGCCGGGTTGTCGTCCCCCTCCGGCTCGGACCAGGTGACGTTGTCGTAGATGTTGCCGCTGACCTGCCAGAAGCCGGCCTGATCGGTGTAGAAGGTGCCGAGGACGTCCTTGGAGTCCTCGAAGTAGTTGTTGTCCACCTTGGCCTTGGCGCCGGCCCGGGAATTGATGCCGGACTCGTTCAGGCTCTTGTAGTGGTTGTTGTACATGTGGGCGATCCCGCCGCGCAGGAGGGGGGCGCGGGAGTCGATGTTCTCGTACAGGTTGTGGTGGAAGGTGACGTAGCCGTTGGAGCGGTCGGACTCGCTGGAGCCGATCAGGCCGCCGCGGCCGGAGTTGCGCAGGGTGCTGTAGGACAGGGTGACGTACTGAGTGTTGTCCTTCATGTCGAAGAGGCCGTCGTAGCCCTCCGACTCCCCGCCCGAGGCCTCCAGGGTGGTGTGGTCGACCCAGACGTTGCGGACGTCGCTCTCCATGCCGATGGCGTCGCCGCCGTTGGAGGTGGGCGAGCCGGACTTCTTGACGTTCCGGACCGTCACGTTCTGGATGATGATGTTGCTGGACTCCCGGATGTGGATGCCCAGTTGGTCGAAGACGGCGCCGCTGCCGACACCGACGATGGTGACGTTGCTGATCTGCTTGAGCTCGATCTTGTCGGCCGCGGTGCTGCAGCTGTCGCCGGACACCTTGGTGGTGTTGCCGTGGTTGATGGTGCCCTCGACCTCGATGGTGATCGGGGTGCTGCTGCTGGCGCGGCCGCACAGGGCCTCGTGGATCTGGGTTCCGGTGGTCGCCCGCACCGTCCGGCCGCCCGCGCCGCCGGTCGTGCCGCCGTTCTGGGTCGCGTACCCGGTGGCGCCGCCGGCCGCCGCCGCGGCCTCGGGCATGGACAGCACCACACCGGTCGCCGCCGCGACGGCCAACGTGGCCAGCGCGGCGTGGAGTCGCAGCGCGACTGGTCGTCTCATCCTCTGTCTCCCCTTCGTTTTCACATGTCGGAACGACAGGACTGTCGTGATCATGTCAATCAGACAGTTGGGAAAGCGCTTTCTGAGCGTGAGAATAGGGCGCACCCCAACACCTGACAAGGGTTCAGTGAAATTCATGTAGCAGTACGCTGGACATGTAGATGAACCACCCCGACGCCGATGTGCGCCTCGAACGGAGCTGCGGTACGCTCAAGCTGCCTGATCAAGGGGTCAACCCCCAAGAACCGGCAGTGCGTTGGTGGTCCAAGGAAAGACGCCCCACTTCCCGTGGGGAAATGCAGGTGCAAGGCCTGCCCAGCGCTCCAGGGAGAAGCCCGGCTCCGCCGCTGCGGAGCCGGGCTTCTCACGTGTCACGGCCTTCTCATGTCACGACCCTCTCAGGCCTGCACCACCGGCTCCCGTGTGAACAGCGCGCCCAGCTCCGGGGCGTTGACCCGGCGGTCCGCCAGGCGCAGGCCCTCCCAGACGGTGACCTGGTTGGCCGTGAGGACCGGCTTGCCCAGCTCCTTCTCCAGGGCCGGGATGTGGGCCACCGAGTGCAGGGCCGTGTCCGGGAGGAGGACCGCCTCGGCGTCCGGACGGTCGGCGGAGCGGGCCAGCGCCAGTACCTCCGGCTCGCCCCAGGTGCCGACCTCCGCCGCCGTGATGATCCCGGAGCTGACGACGTCGCTCACCCCGATGCCGGCGGCGCCGAGGAAGTCCGCGAAGAGCCGCGCCACGTCGTCCGGGTAGGTCGCGCCGATCGCGACCCGCCCGAGCCCCAGCTCCTTCGCCGCGTGCACGAAGGCGAAGGAGGTCGAGGAGGCCGGGAGGCCCGCCGACTGGGCCAGCGCGCGCACCTGCTCCCGGGCGCCCTCCCAGCCGTGCACGAAGCTGCCGCTGGTGCAGGCCCAGACCACCGCGTCGGCGCCGGACAGCCGCAGCTCCTCCACGCCGGCCGCCAGCCGCCGCGGTGAGCCCATCTCCAGCAGCGCGTCCACCCGGTGCGCGTCCTCACCGATGTCCGTGTGCACCAGGTCCACCCGGATGTCGCTGCCCAGGAGCTGCTCGATGCGTGGATAGTCGTCCTCGCCGGAGTGGCCCGGGTACAGGAATCCCAGTGCTGTCATGTCCACCCTTCCTGCTGCTGATCCGTGTCCGGGCCGTCCGAGACGCCCGGCATGTCCGCCACCGCGGGTCCGACCGAACCCGCCACCGCGGGACCGGCCGGTCCCGGCACCACGGGACCGATGCGCGCCGACGGGTCGGTCAGCGCCTGGTACGGCCCCACCGCAGGGGTACCCAGCCGGCGCAGCGCCGCCCACATCGTCACTTGGTTGGCCGAGATCACCGGAATCCGCAGCTCGGCCTCCAGCTGCGGGATGACGTCGTACGTGGGGAGGTTGGTGCAGGAGATGAACAGGGCGTCGGCCGCCCCCTCGGCCGGTACCGCCTGGCGAGCCATGTCGGCCACGTCGCGGTAGGGGACCTTCCAGATGTGCCGGGTCAGGCCCATGAAGGCGCAGCCGGTGACGGCGACGCCGGCCTCCGCGATGTACGCCTCCAGCGCCCGGGTCACGGAGACGGTGTACGGCGTCACCAGCGCGACCCGGCGTACGCCCAGCTCGGCCAGCGCGTCCAGGAGCGCGCCGGAGGTGGTCACGGACGGGACGGCACCCGCCCAGGTCATCGCCTCGCACATCGCGCGTTCACCGGCGACGCCGCCGACGAAGCTGCCCGAGGTGCAGGCGTAGGCGACGACCTCGGGGGCGATGGCGTTGAGGGTGCGCACCGCCTCGCCGAGCGTCTCGTGTTCGCTGACCATGCGCGCGAGGTCCAGACTGACCTCGACGGGCACAAAAGGGGTTCGGGTCATGTGGAGCGAGACCTCGTCGGGCACCCATCGCCACAGCTCGCGATCGAGTGCGAAGTCGAACGGGGCGACCACGCCGACCCCGCGCTGCGGAGCTGGTCCGCCCAGAAAGGAGATGTCCATGGCACGCACCGACCTCACACTGTGAGAGGGGACGACAACGCACCGTACGCACGGCCGTGTTGACGAAGGTAGGTTCTGGTGCGAGCGTGGTCAATCCGCCCGCGTCATTCCCAGGTCAACAGCCGGTTCCGTCCCCCGTCAACCCGTTCCGAGCATCCGTGCGACGCGCTCTCCCGAACCCCGTGCGACGCACCTGTGCGACCTCCCGTGCGACCCCCGGAGACAGACCCGCCGATGACCACGCCCACGCACCCCTCCGCGCCGCCGTCCACGCCCGCGTCCACGCCCACCCTCCTCGTGCTCGACGCCGAGCCGCCGCCCCGGCTGGGCCGGCTGACCGGCCGGGCGCGGATCGAGCACGCCGACGAGTCGACGCTCGCCGAGCGGCTGCCGCACGCCGACGTGCTGCTCGTGTGGGACTTCACCTCGCACGCCGTGCGCGAGGCGTGGCCGGGTGACGGCCCGCGCCCGCGCTGGGTGCACACCGCGAGCGCCGGCGTGGACCATCTGATGTGCCCGGAGCTGGCCGGCTCGGACACGGTGGTGACCAACGCGCGCGGTGTCTTCGACCAGCCGATCGCCGAGTACGTCGCCGCGCTCGTCCTGGCGATGGCCAAGGACCTTCCCACCACGCTGCGGTTGCAGGGCGAGCGGACCTGGCGGCACCGCGAGTCGCTGCGGGTGGCCGGAACTCGCGCCTGCGTGGTCGGTTCGGGGCCGATCGGGCGGGCGATCGCGCAGACGCTGAAGGCGCTCGGCATCACGGTCGCGCTGGTCGGCCGCACCGCCCGTCCCGGTGTCCACGGGCCCGGCGAGCTGGACCGGCTGCTGGCCCGCGCCGACTGGGTGGTCGCGGCGGCGCCGCTGACCGACGACACGCGCGGCATGTTCGACGCCCGGCGGTTCGGCGTGATGCAGCCGTCCGCGCGGTTCGTGAACGTGGGGCGCGGTCAGCTGGTCGTCGAGGACGATCTCGCCGAGGCGCTGACCAGCCGCTGGATCGCGGGCGCCGCCCTGGACGTGCTGAGCCACGAGCCCCTCGCCGCCGACAGCCCGCTGTGGGAGGTCCCGGACCTGATCGTCTCGCCGCACATGAGCGGGGACACGATCGGCTGGCGGGACGAACTCGGGGCGCAGTTCGTGGAGTTGTTCGAGAGCTGGGCGGCCGGCGAGCCGCTGGCGAACGTGGTCGACAAGAAGCGCGGATACGTGCCGGGACACTGACGTCCCTGGAAACGGGAGGGTGCATGACCGACCTCACGGAGCTGACCGCCGCACAGCTCGTCAACGGCTACCGCAAGGGTGATTTCAGCCCTGTCGATGTCACCCGTTCGGCCCTGGAGCGGGCCGAACGGATCCAGCCGGAGCTGAACGCGTTCGTCCGGCTGACCGGCGAGGAGGCGCTGGAGCAGGCCCGGCGGGCCGAGGAGCGGTGGCGGCGCGGGGAGCCGGGCGGGCGGCTGGACGGGGTGCCGGTCACCGTGAAGGACATCCTGCTGACGCGGGGTCACCCGACCCTGCGCGGCTCCCGGGCGGTGTCGCCGGACGGTCCGTGGGACGAGGACGCGCCCTCCGTCGCCCGGCTGCGCGAGCACGGCGCCGTGTTCATCGGCAAGACGACGACGCCCGAGTACGGCTGGAAGGGCGTGACGGACTCGCCCCTGTCCGGCGTGACCCGCAACCCGCACGACCCGAGCCGCACGGCGGGCGGCTCCAGCGGGGGCGCGGGGGCGGCCGTCGCGCGCGGGGCGGGTCCGCTGGCGCTCGGTACGGACGGCGGGGGCAGCGTGCGCATCCCGGCGTCCTTCTGCGGGATCTTCGGCCTGAAACCGACGTACGGAAGGGTGCCGCTGTATCCGGCGAGCGCGTTCGGCACCCTCGCGCACGTCGGCCCGATGACCCGGGACGCGGCGGACGCGGCGCTGATGCTGGACGTGATCGGCACGCCCGACGCCCGGGACTGGTCGGCGTTGGGCCCGGCGCCCGGGGCGTACACGGACGCCCTCGCCGAAGGGGTGCGGGGGCTGCGGGTGGCGTACTCGCCCTCGCTCGGCGGGCAGGTGTCGGTGCGCCCGGCGGTGGCGCGGGCGGTGCGGCGCGGCGTGGAGCGGCTGGCGGAGCTGGGCGCGTACGTGACGGAGACCGACCCGGACTTCACGGACCCGGTGGACGCCTTCCACACCCTGTGGTTCAGCGGGGCGGCCCGCGTGGTGCAGCACCTGAGGGCGGGGCAGCGGGAGCTGCTCGACCCGGGGCTGCGGGACGTCGTCGGCGCGGGGGCGCGGTACTCGGCGCTGGACTACCTGGCCGCGGTGGACGTCCGGATGGAGCTGGGCCGGCGGATGGGCCGCTTCCACGAGGCGTACGACCTGCTGGTGACGCCGACGCTGCCGGTCACGGCGTTCGAGGCGGGCGCCGAGGTGCCCAAGGGCTCGGGGCACCGGCGGTGGACGGGGTGGACGCCGTTCACCTACCCGTTCAACCTGACCCAGCAGCCCGCGGCGACCGTGCCGGTGGGGAGCGACGGGGACGGGCTGCCGATCGGTCTGCAACTGGTGGCGGCCCGCCACCGGGACGACCTGGTCCTGCGGGCCGCGCACGCGCTGTACGAGACGGGCGTGCCCGACGCGGCGCACGAGTCGGGCACGCCCGCCTCGCCTCCGGATTCGCCTACGCCCGCCGGAAGCTGAGGGTCTCCCCCGCCGCCCCCGTGCGCCACAGGTCGTTGCAGGCCTCGGCCATCGCGTCGAGGCCTTCGACGATGCTGCCCCAGACGGTGCCGGGGACCCAGCCGACGTCCGCGTTGAGGAGCAGGTTGTTGCGCTCGTAGAACAGGGCGAGGTCGACGAGGGTGGCGCCCGGCCGGACCTCGCGGTCGTAGCCGTACGCCTTGGTGCCCAACTCGGCGCCCGCGAAGGCGAAATAGCACAGGTCGCCCGGAATGGGCGTCACGGTCGGATTCTCCAGCGGTGGTTCGGATGCCGCGAAGGGCGGGAAGAGGGCGTAGATCTCGTTTCGGGCGTATTTGGCGTGATACACGTCGCCGCCCAGGGGGAGCGCGTCCCAGACCGCCGCGCAGGTGATCGGGGCCCGGTCGTCCAGCAGTTGGGCCCGGCAGGTGATTCCGCGTTTGACCAGCGAGACTTCGATGTAGCGATCAGCCATGCCCTCCATGGCAGTGCCCCGGGGCGCCGCGGTCAAGGGCGCCGGGCCGAGGTATCGGACTGAAAAAGATCGGCATAACCGGCCCGGCTTCGGGTAGCTGCGCGCCCATGGCTCCACCACACAGAACCCCTCTACGGGGTATATCCGACCAAAGGTCCACAACATCCGGGCCCACTCGCCGGTCGCTGCTCGCGGGGGTCGCGGCGCTCGGCGCGCTGGGGGCGGCCGGCTGCTCGCGGGTGGCCGCCGGGTCCGGCGTGGAAGGCGGCGACCTCCTCGACCGGCTCAAGGCACAGGGCGTGGCCCGGCTCGGCATCGCGGGCGAGATCCCCTTCGGGTACATCGACAAGAACGGTGAGCTGACCGGCGAGGCGCCGGAGCTGGCGAAGGTCATCTTCAAGCGGCTCGGAGTGGACCGGGTGCAGCCGGTGCCGACGGAGTTCGGCTCCCTCATCCCGGGTCTGGCGTCGCAGCAGTTCGACGTGGTGGCGGCCGGGATGTACATCAACCCCGACCGCTGCCAGCAGGTCATCTTCGCCGACCCCGACTACCAGATGCTCGACGCGTTCGTCGTGCGCAAGGGCAATCCGCTCGGGCTGCACAACTACAAGGACGTCTTCGAGAAGAAGGCCAAGTTCTCGACCGGCACCGGCTACGCCCAGATCGCCTACGCGGTGGAGCACGGCATCGAGGAGTCCGAGCACCTGATCGTCCCCGACCAGGTGGCCGGTCTCAACGCTGTCGAGTCCGGGCGGGCGGACGTCTTCGCGGGCACGGCGGTGACCGTCCGCCAGGTGGTGAAGAAGTCCACCAAGGCCGAGGCGATCGAGCCCTTCTCGCCGATCATCGACGGCGAGCCGAAGGTCGACGGCGGCGCCTTCGCCTTCCGGCCCAACGAGACCAACCTGCGGGACGCCTTCAACGTCGAGCTGCACAAGCTCAAGGAGAGCGGCGAACTGCTGCGCATTCTCAAGCCCTTCGGTTTCACCGAGAACGAGATGACCGATCTGACCGCGAAGGAGCTCTGCGGCGGATGACCTCGGGACTGTGGGAACTCGTACTCCAGGGCGTCTGGGTCACCGTCCAGCTGCTGTTCTTCAGCTCGCTGCTGGCGGCGGCCGTCTCCTTCGTGATCGGTGTCGCGCGCACCCACCGGCTGTGGGTCGTCCGCTTCCTCGCGGGCGTCTACACCGAGGTCTTCCGCGGGACCTCGGCGCTGGTGATGATCTTCTGGGTGTTCTTCGTGCTGCCGCCGGCCTTCGGCTGGCAGCTGGTGCCGATGTGGGCGGGCACGCTGGCGCTGGGCCTGACCTACGGTGCGTACGGCTCCGAGATCGTGCGCGGCGCGCTCGCCGCGGTCGACCCGGCGCAGAAGGAGGGCGGCATCGCCCTCAGCTTCACGCCCTGGCAGCGGATGAGGCTGATCCTGCTGCCGCAGGCGGTGCCGGAGATGATCCCGCCCTTCTCCAACCTGCTGATCGAGCTGCTCAAGGGCACCGCCCTGGTGTCGATCATGGGTATGGGTGACCTGGCGTTCAGCGGCAACCTGGTGCGCCTGGCGCTGCAGGAGAGCGCGGAGATCTACACGTACATCCTGCTCATCTACTTCGTCATCGCGTTCCTGCTGACGCGGGTGATGCGCGGGCTGGAGAAGAAGCTGAAGGCGGGCGTCGGGAAGGCGGCACCGAAGCGCAAGACCGCCGCCGTCGAGCCTGCCGGGGTCGGGGGTGTCCGATGAAGTGGGACTGGAGCGCGGTCTCCGACTTCATGCCGCACTTCTGGGACGGGCTGCTGGTCACGCTGCAGATCCTGGTCCTGGGGTCGCTGGTGTCGTTCGCCCTCGGACTGGTGTGGGCGCTGCTGATGCGGGTGCCGTCCCGCTTCGTGACCTGGCCCGTCGGGGTGGTCACCGAGTTCGTGCGCAACACCCCGCTGCTGGTGCAGCTGTTCTTCCTGTTCTACGTGCTGCCCGAGTGGGGTGTGACCGCCTCGGCGCTCACCACCGGTGTGCTCGCCATCGGCCTGCACTACTCGACGTACACGATGCAGGTCTACCGGGCCGGTATCGAGGCGGTGCCGGTCGGCCAGTGGGAGGCCGCGACGGCGCTGAACCTGCCGATGGGGCGGACCTGGACGGCCGTGATCCTGCCGCAGGCGATCCGCCGTGTGGTGCCCGCCCTCGGCAACTACGTGATCTCCATGCTGAAGGACACGCCGCTGCTGATGGCGATCACGGTGCTGGAGATGCTCGGCGAGGCGCGGCTGTTCTCGCAGCAGAACTTCCAGTTCACCGAGCCCCTGACGGTGATCGGCGTGGCCTTCATCGTCATCTCCTACCTGGCCTCCCTTGCCCTGCGAGCCCTGGAGCGACGCCTTGCCCACTGACACTCTCCCCAATCCCGAGAAGAGCCCCGAGCGCAGCTCCGGCGAGCTGATACGCCTGGAGCAGGTCACCAAGCGGTTCGGTGAGAACACCGTCCTCGACCACCTGGACTTCTCCGTCGACGCCGGCAAGCACGTCACCCTGATCGGCCCGTCCGGGTCGGGCAAGACGACGATCCTGCGGCTGCTGATGACGCTCCTCAAGCCCGACGAGGGCACGATCACCGTGGACGGGCAGAAGCTCTTCCCGGCGACCGAGAAGGAGCGGCGCGAGGTCCGCAAGCAGATCGGGATGGTGTTCCAGCAGTTCAACCTGTTCCCGAACATGAGCGTCCTGCGCAACATCACCGAGGCGCCGGTCACGGTGCTCGGGATGTCCAAGGACGAGGCGGTCGAGCGGGCCAAGGGACTGCTCGACATGGTGGGCCTGGCCGACAAGTGCGACGCCCGCCCGGCGCAGCTCTCCGGCGGCCAGCAGCAGCGCGTGGCGATCGCCCGGGCGCTGGCGATGCGGCCGAAGGTCCTCCTCCTCGACGAGGTGACCTCCGCGCTCGACCCGGAGCTGGTCGCGGGCGTCCTCGACCTGCTGCGGGACATCGCCCGCACCACGGACATCACCATGCTGTGCGTGACCCACGAGATGAACTTCGCCCGCGACATCTCGGACCAGGTCCTGATGTTCGACTCGGGCCGGGTCATCGAGGCCGGTCCGCCGGAGAAGATCTTCAGCGAGCCGGAGCACGACCGGACGCGGGAGTTCCTCAGCGCGGTGCTGTGACGCCCTGATGGCACGGCGGCGTGCCCCAACACCCGAGGTCGGGGCGTTGGGGCACGCCGCTGGCATATGCCAGCGGGCCAGCGTCGCAGACCAGGGCGGCGGAACTTCATCAACACCCCCTCACGCCAGACCTTTTGGCGGCTATCGTGAAAGGGATCCGCTGTCCGGTCGGGGGCACAGGCAGGGACAGGGGCAGGGGCCTACCAGCGAAGCGCAGGGGGAGACCACCGTGGCGCTGCAGCACAAGCCGACCGCGCCGCACCACTCGGCCCAGGACGCCCTGCGCGCCCTGGAGACGGTGGCGCGGCACACCACCGGGGTCACCGACTCCGAGATCGCCCGGCAGACCGGCCTGGACCGGGAGCGGCTGGCCCCGCTCCTGCGCATGCTGCGCCGCGAGGGCTACGTCGAGCAGACCGCCGACGGGGCGTACGTCACCGGGGAGGCACTGGCCCGCCTGGGCTCGGCCCACGACCGCGAGGAGGCCCTGCGCGACCAGCTCCAGCACACCCTGGACCGGCTGCGCGACTCGGTGGGCGCGGCCGTCTACATCAGCCGGTACGTGGACGGCGAGGTCAGCGTCACCCAGTACGCGGACGGCCCGGCCACGCCCAAGGTGAACGAGTGGGTGGACTTCCGGGTCTCGGCGCACGCCACCGCGGTCGGCAAGAGCCTGCTGACCCAGCTGGACCACGCGGGCCGCCGCGACCACCTGGCCCGGCACAAGATGGCCCGCCTGACCTCGCACACCATCACGAGCGACCGCCTGCTGCTGTCCCGGCTGGAGTCCCAGCCGCCCACCGTGCCCGTCCTCGACCTCCAGGAGTACGCGGTGGGCACGGTCTGCGCGGCCGTGCCGATCACGGCCGGTTCCGCCGTGGGCTGTCTCGCGCTGTCCCTGCCGGTCGAGCACGCCCACCGGCTGCGGCGGGCCGCGGACGAGCTGAACCGGAGCGCGGCACCGGTGCTGCTGTCGCTGGCGATCTAGGACCTGTCCGGAGACTGCGGCCCGGCTCACACCCCGGTGGTCACGAGCACCCCCGGGGACCGGGTAGTATTTTCGTCGTCGTCGGCCGCGGGAAGCGGACGGCGGGAGTCATGCGCCGCTAGCTCAGTTGGTTAGAGCAGCTGACTCTTAATCAGCGGGTCCGGGGTTCGAGTCCCTGGCGGCGCACAGCATGAAGGCCCCCTCGCCCAGGCGAGGGGGCCTTCGCGCGTTGCCGGACCGGCCCCGGTCAGAAGGTCACGTCCGAGCACGCGTAGAACGCGTTGCCCGTGTCGGCGACCGTCCACACCGCGAGGATCACGTGGTGCCCGCTCAGCCCGGACGGCAGCCTGCCGGTGTGGGAGAGCGTGGCCGGCGGCTGCTTGCCGCTGTAGGGCACCGTGAAGAACGGGGTGAGGTTGAGGTCGGACCGGGACAGGTTGTGGTTCTGGTTCCAGCCCGGCTTGGTGACGTAGTACCGGAAGTCGGTCGTGGCGTGCCGGGCGGTGAACTGCCAGCGGAAGGTGTAGCTCTGTCCGCCGTTCACCCTCGTGGTCGGCCACGCCTGTCCGTTCGGCGTCTTCGGGCTGTCGAGCTGGGAGAACCGGCCGTTGTTCGCGGAGCAGATCCGGCCGTCGGCCGGTCCGCCCGCCGGGAAGCCCTTGGGCCCCTCGACGCTCTGCGGTTCCCACTGGATGGCGCCGCAGTTGCTGACGCCGCCGTTCTGGCAGAGCTTCTGCCGGCTGACCGGCAGGTCGGTGTAGCCGTGGCCGCTGGCGCCGCCGGACGAGAGCACGAGGGCTCCGGTGGTCGCCATGCCCACCGCGGCGGCATACAACTTGGTCCTTGTGCGCATGCTGCTGCTCCTGTGACGTGGGGGAGGTTCAGTGAGCTGTGCAGGTCTAGACCAAGTCCCAGATTATTGCCGTTAGTTGAACATGTCCATACCAATAGCGGAACCCGGCGGCGCCATCGGCCCGGGGGGTCAGGCCCCCGTCTCCCCCCGTCCGGCGCAGAACGCCACCGTCAGGTCCTTCACCAGCACCTTGCGCTCGTAGTCGTCGAGTTCGACCAGCCCGCGCACGGTCAGCCGGGTCACGGTGTCCTCCACCGAGTCCACGACCGAGGTGAGCGCGCTGGCCCGCTGGGCGGCGTCCAGCGCGGCGATCCGGCGCCGGTGCATCGCGGCGGCGACCTCGGGGGCGTACTCCGCCCGGACCGGCCGCACCGAGAACACCTCCAGGCCGACCGGCGCCGCGTCCGCCGCGACCAGCCGGGTCAGCGTCTCGCCCGCCACGTCCGCCGAGCTGCGGACCGTGCCGAGCGGCTCGACCGGGACCCGGGCGAGCGCCGCCTCGACGCACTCGCGCAGGTACGCCTCGTGGTCCTCGACACCCAGCGTGGCCTTCGCGGTGTCCCGCACCCGCCACACCACCAGCGTCACCGCCCGGAGCGCCACCCCGTTGGCGTCGGCCGCGGGCATCGGCTCGCTGCGCCAGTGCCGCAACCGCACGTCCACCCGGCGGCGCAGCAGCAGCGGGTTGACCCACATCAGGCCGGTGCGCCGCACCGTCCCCCGGTAGCGGCCGAACAGACCGAGCACCCAGGCCCGCCCGGTCCGCCCCCGGGCCAGCCCGCCGAAGCCGAACAGCCCCAGCGCCCCGGCGGCAGCGTACGCCGCCCACTGCGCGGGCCCGAGCCCGGCACCGCCGTACGCCGGCAGCCCCAACGCCTGGGCCGCGAGCGGCGGCACCAGCCCCGCCCACCAGGAGGTGACCGCGCAGCCCACCGCGCCGCAGGCACCGGCGGCCACGCCCGCCGCGCCGGGCAGCACCCGCGCCGGGCGCTCCGTCAGTGCCGGGTCGATCCGCACCGCCGGCACCGTGCGCGCGGCGACCGGGCGGCGGGTGCGGGGCTGCTCCCCCGTGCCCTGCCGGCGGCCGACGACCGCGGGCCGCAGGGGCACCGGCGCCGGGGCGGGGTCGTCGCGGAAGAGGAGATGGACGGGGATCTCGGTGGTGGCCTCGTTGCGGATGAGCCGGACGGACCGGTGGCCGGACTCCGCCGGGCCGCCCGTGTCCGGGTTCGTGGAAGGGGTCGTACTCATGCGTGCTCCAGCCTCCGCGCCAGATGCGTCATGAACGGGTGATCACCGCGGCGGGCGGTCAGGAGAAGAGCCGCCGCCAGGTCTCCGGGCCCGGGTAGCCGTCCGCCGCGCCGCCGCGCCAGCCCTCGGCGCGCTGGAAGGCCTCGACGCCCCGCCGGTCCGCCTCGCCCCAGCGCGGACCCGGTCCGGTCGTGTAGTGGGTGCCGAATCCCTTCGTCACCAGCTGCCTTCCCAGCCGGGTGACGTACGGGTTGTCCGCGCCCGGCCGGAACATCGCCCGCCCGGGGTAGCCGGCCACTCCGTGCGAGGCGGGTCCCGGAGCCGGTACCTGCGCCTCGGCCCCGGCGGTGGTCGCGGTGACCCCCTTGTAGCGGTACGGCAGGTACTTGGCCGAGTCGCTCCAGTAGGCGTAGGGCGTGGACTGCTTCCGGGTGTGCGGCGGGGTCTGCTCGTAGGCGAGGTACGAGGTGTGCGTGGAGTCCGCCCAGCCGCCGAAGATCACCACGTGGGAGCCCTTCTGGGGGTCGGCCGTGTTGTGGAAGAGCAGGATGTCGCCGGGCTGGAGTTCCTCCTTGGTGATGCGGTCGGCGAAGGTGCCGAGGCTGCCGGTCCATTCGTTGGTGGGCAGTTTCCAGGCCATCGAGACATAGCCCGAGCAGTCCTGGCGGTAGCCGTCGGACCAGTAGGCGGTCATGCTGTAGGGCACCTTCGCGGTGACCCAGGTCTGGGCCCGTTCGATGATCTCCGTACGGGTGATGGCGGCCGGGGCCGTCCCCGCCGGGGGCACCGACGGCAGTCCGGCCGGGCCGTGCAGCGGCGCCCGCGGCCCCTGCGGGGTGTCGGGCACGTCGTCCGCCGCGACGCCGGGCCGGTGGGCCGCGTGGGCGGCGGCCGGAACCGCCGCCGCGACGCCCGTGCCGAGTGCGGAGGCCGCGGCGGTGGCCACGATCAGCGCACGGCGGGCCGCCGGATGGACGCCGGCGCGGCCGGTCCGGGAGTGCGGCAGGACCCGGCGCCAGTGACGGCAGCCGGCGCAGTCGCAGTCGTCCGGGGGATCGAATTCCTCGAACACGGGAGCAGTCTCCATGCGATTCCTCTCACACTCCCGGCGATAGTGTCCGAGACGGTACACATCGGTACATGCCGGACAGTTTCTCAACTGTCTTCCTCGCGCGCATGCTGACGGTCCGAATGATGTACACGGGCGCCGGGGTGCTCGCGCCGGGGCTTACGGGGTGGTCCGGAGCACCGGCCGGCATCGGGTAGAGTTGTGCAGGTCAGCAGGCGCCGCTAGCTCAGTTGGTTAGAGCAGCTGACTCTTAATCAGCGGGTCCGGGGTTCGAGTCCCTGGCGGCGCACAGACGGCCGAAGGCCCCCCGTAGCACACGGGGGGCCTTCGGCGTACCCGGCCTGCGGGCATCTTGCGATCATGGTGAACACCGTAGAACCCTGGTCCGGTTGGGGGGCCGGGTGCCGAGGGGATGCCGAGGGGGGCATCATGCAACCGGGGGTCGCTGTTCCATGTCTATAAGGTGTGGATGCCGTGGTGACCGCAACCCACCACTGTTACGTCCGTGAAGGTCGAGGGGGACCCGAGCGGGCGATGGAAGCGACGAAACACGCGTGACGCGCGTGTGGGGGGATGACACATGACGTCGACGCCGACGGGCGCCGGGCAGGACCACGACCCGTCCCAGACCACGCAGCTCAGGGTGCCTGCGCATCGGAACTGGAACACCGGCTCGTTCCGCCGGATGAAGAAGACCCTGCCGAGGTACGACTACGAGCACTACAGCCGGCTCGCCGGGCCCCTCACCCAGCCGGACCCGCACAAACCGTACAAGGTCCAGTACCGCTCGCTGATCTCGCAGGAGCCGCACCGCATCCGGGTCGCCCTGATGCTGGCCGCCGCCCCGCTGCTGTCGGTGGTGCTGCTGGTCTGGCTGCTCCAGCCCACGCACTGGACCGAGCGCGACTACCCGGCCTTCGACTGGCTGCCCACGCTCGACATCGTGATGCTCGTGGCGATCGGCCTGATCGAGCTGTTCCGCTGCCTGAACGTGCTGTCGAACGCGCACGCGACCCTGGTCGCCCGGGACCCGGTCCCGGTGGTGCCCGAGACCGGCACCCGGGTCGCCTTCCTCACCTCCTTCGTGCCCGGCAAGGAGCCGCTGGAGATGGTGACGAAGACCCTGGAGGCGGCCGTGAAGATCCGCCACCGCGGTCTGATGCACGTCTGGCTCCTCGACGAGGGCGACGACCCCGAGGTGAAGGCGGTCTGCGAGCGCCTCGGCGTGCACCACTTCTCCCGCAAGGGCGTCTCGAAGTGGAACCGGAAGAAGGGCCCGCACCGCGCCAAGACCAAGCACGGCAACTACAACGCCTGGCTGGACGCGCACGGCGACGACTACGACTTCTTCGCCTCCGTCGACACCGACCACGTGCCGCTGCCGAACTACCTGGAGCGGATGCTCGGCTTCTTCCGCGACCCGGACGTCGGCTTCGTCATCGGCCCGCAGGTCTACGGCAACTACGACAACCCGATCACCAAGGCCGCCGAGTCCCAGCAGTTCCTCTTCCACGCCCTGATCCAGCGCGCCGGCAACCGCTACGGCTCCCCGATGTTCGTGGGCACCTCGAACGCGGTGCGCATCAAGGCGCTCAAGCAGATCGGCGGTCTGTACGACTCGATCACCGAGGACATGGCGACCGGCTTCGAGATCCACCGCCACAAGAACCCGGCCACCGGCCGCAAGTGGCGCTCGGTCTACACCCCTGACGTGCTCGCCGTCGGCGAGGGCCCGAACGCCTGGACGGACTTCTTCACCCAGCAGATGCGCTGGTCGCGAGGGACGTACGAGACGATCCTCAAGCAGTACTGGAAGGGCTGGTACTCGCTCCCGCCGAGCAAGCTCTTCAACTACACGATGATGATCATCTTCTACCCGATGTCGGCTCTGAACTGGATCCTGGCGGCGCTGAGCTGCTGCCTGTTCCTGGGCCTGGGCGCCTCGGGTGTCAACATCGACCCGGCCGTCTGGCTGATGCTCTACGGCAACGCCTCCGCCCTCCAGATCGGCCTGTACGTCTGGAACCGCCGCCACAACGTCTCGCCGCACGAGCCGGAGGGCTCCGGCGGTGTGGCCGGCATGGTGATGTCCGCGCTGTCCGCGCCGCTGTACGCGAAGGCGCTCATCGACTCGGTGCTGCGCCGCAAGAGCAAGTTCGTGGTGACCCCGAAGGGCGACTCGGCCAGCCCGGACACCCTGTTCGGCACCTTCCGGTACCACTGGTACTTCATCGTGATCTTCGGCGCCTCGATCGCCGCCGGTTTCGTCTTCGGCCACGCGCACCCCGCGATGATCATCTGGGCGACGTTCGCGCTGCTGATCACCGCCTCACCGATGTTCGCGTGGCGCCACGAACTGCGGAAGGCGAAGAAGCAACCGCCGGTCGTGGCGGCGGAGCCCGAGCCCCGGGTTCCGCCGCAGCAGCCGGCGCACGCGGACGCGGCATCGGCGCAGGCGTACGCGCCGCACGCGCCGCATGCCTCGCACGCGCCGCAGCAGAAGCCCAGCTGGGCAGCTCCCGCCGACGGGGGCAACGACCAGACCATGCAGATCGCCCTTGGTGGACTTGGGGGACGTAAGGAATGAAGGACCGTGCCGGCCGCCGCCGGGCCCGTCGCTTCGCGATAGGCACGGCGGTGGTAGTCGCGCTGGCCGGGATGAACGGGCCGTGGCTCTACCGCTTCGGAACCGAGAAATACCACCAGTACAAGATCAACCAGCCGGAGTACAAGGCCGCCAACGGCAAGTGGGAGATCGTCGAGTTTCCCGAGGAGTACCGGCAGAACACCATCCACGCGGCGCTGCTGCGCACCGGCAAGGTGCTGCTCGTCGCCGGGTCGGGCAACAACCAGGACAACTTCGACGCCAAGCAGTACGACACCCGGATCTGGGACCCGGTCAAGGGGACCATCAAGAAGGTGCCGACGCCGACCGACCTGTTCTGCACCGGCCACACCCAGCTCGCCAACGGCAACCTGCTGATCGCGGGCGGCACCAAGCGGTACGAGAAGCTCAAGGGTGACGTCACCAAGGCCGGCGGCCTGATGATCGTCCACAACGAGAACCCGGACAAGCCGATCACCCTCCCGGCGGGCACCAAGTTCACCGGCAAGGAGAACGGCAAGACGTTCGTCTCCAAGGACCCGGTGCTGGTGCCGCGCGCCGAGAAGGTCTTCGACGAGGAGACCGGCGAGTTCCTGCGCAACGACCCGGGCCTCGGCCGGATCTACGTCGAGGCGGAGAAGAGCGGTCGGAAGTACCAGACGGGCACCCAGGACAACTACACCGTCCAGGGCCTGTCGGGCGACGACGCGCGCAACACGTACGGCATCGCCGAGAAGCTCGCCCTCGACAAGAAGGACTTCCAGGGCATCCGGGACGCCTTCGAGTTCGACCCGGTCGCCGAGAAGTACATCAAGGTCGACCCGATGAACGAGGCCCGCTGGTACCCGACGCTCACCACCCTGAGCGACGGCAGGATCCTCAGCGTCTCCGGCCTCGACGAGATCGGCCAGATCGTCCCGGGCAAGAGCGAGGTCTACGACCCCGAGACCAAGACGTGGGAGTACACCGGCAAGATCCGCCAGTTCCCGACGTACCCGGCGCTGTTCCTGATGCAGAACGGCAAGATCTTCTACTCGGGTGCGAACGCCGGCTACGGACCCGCCGACGTGGGCCGCGACCCGGGCATCTGGGACCTGAAGACCAACAAATTCACCGAGGTCCCCGGCATGAGCGACCCCGACATGCTGGAGACCGCCAACACCGTGCTGCTGCCGCCGGCGCAAGACGAGAAGTACATGGTGATCGGCGGCGGCGGCGTCGGCGAGTCCAAGAAGTCCAGCGAGAAGACCCGGATCGCCGACCTGAAGGCCGACGACCCGAAGTTCGTGGACGGGCCGTCACTGGACAAGGGCACGCGCTACCCGCAGGCCTCGATCCTCCCCGACGACAGTGTGCTGGTCTCCGGCGGCTCGGAGGACTACCGGGGCCGCAGCGCCTCCAACATCCTCGAGGCCCGGCTGTACCACCCGGACACGAACGAGTTCGAGCGGATCGCCGACCCGCTGGTGGGCCGGAACTACCACTCCGGTTCGATCCTGCTGCCCGACGGGCGCGTGATGTTCTTCGGCTCGGACTCGCTCTACGCCGACAAGGCGAACACCAAGCCGGGCAAGTTCGAGCAGCGCATCGAGATCTACACGCCGCCGTATCTCTACCGGGATTCCCGGCCGGATCTTTCCGGGGGGCCGAAGACCATCGAGCGTGGTGAGTCGGGGACGTTCACGTCGCGGGCGGCGGAGTCGATCAAGAAGGTGCGGCTGATTCGGCCGAGCGCGTCGACGCATGTCACGGACGTGGATCAGCGGTCGATCGCGTTGGACTTCAAGGCGGAGGGGGATCAGTTGACGGTGACGGTCCCTGAGAACAAGAACCTCGTTCAGTCGGGGTGGTACATGATGTTCGTGACTGACGGGGAGGGGACGCCGAGTAAGGCGGAGTGGGTGCACGTGCCGTAGCGCTCCCGCGGGTGCGTTGTCGGGCGCGGGGAGCGTCGTGGTTGATCGCGCAGTTCCCCGCGCCCCTAGGGCGCTTATCCTCGCGCCAGCTTCAAGGCGTACTCCGGCCACCACTCGCCCGCCTTCGGGCCGCCCTTGCATTCGCCGTCCGACTCTCCGGGGCGCTTGACCCAGAGGTAGGCGTCGACCAGGGGGTCGGCGGTCTTCGTCGTCGGGGTTTCGCCGAGGGCTCGGCCCGGTGGGTTGCACCAGCGTTCCGCCGGGTCGCCCTCGGTGTAGGGGCCGTTGCCGTTGCGGCTGGTGTCGATGACGAAGTGCTTGCCGCCGACCTTGGCGGAGAGCTGCTTGCCGTAGGCGATGGAGTCCTCGGTGGTGTAGAAGTTCGAGACGTTGACCGAGAAGCCGTCGGCCTGGTCGATGCCCGCCCGCTTGAGCGGCTCGAAGATCTGGTCGGGGTGGCCCCAGCCGGCGTTGCCCGCGTCCAGGTAGACCTTGGTGTTCTTCAGCGCGGAGAGCTTGGCGATGGCGCCCTTGAGGAGGTCGTAGCGCTCCTCGTGGAACTGCTCCGGGGTGCAGCCGTCGACCAGGTGGAGCACCGCGTCCGGCTCCAGGATGACCGTCGCGGAGCGGTCGCCGATGCCCTTGGCGACGCCGTCGATGAAGTCGCGGTAGGCGTTTCCGTCGGCGGCGCCACCGCCCGAGTACTGGCCGCAGTCGCGGTGCGGGATGTTGTAGAGGACGAGCAGCGCGGTGCGGCCGGCCTCGTCGGCGGCCTCGGTGAAGCCGCGGGCCTGCTCCTCGGGGTTCTCCGGGCTGATCCACTCGCCGGTCGGCTGCTGGGCGATCTTGCGGATCTGCGCGGCCTGGTCCTTCTTGCCGGACTCCCGCAGCGCCGCCAGTTGCTGCGCCGCGTTGCCGTCCGGGTTGACCCAGAAGGGGTCCGCTTCCTTCGGCTGCTGCGTGATCCCGGCCCCCGCGTCCTTGGCCTTGCCCTTGTCGTCCCCGTCTCCCGACGAGGAGCAGCCCGCGAGCAGCAGCGCCGCCCCCAGCACCACCGCGGACGCCCGCCTCGTGGACATCGTTCCGGCCCCCCTGCTGCCGTACATCCAACCCCCCTGGGTGCACTGTTCGGAGGCTCAATCCTGACATACGCCTCCGGCACCCACGAGGGACCCGGGCAGCCCCTACGTGCCGCCCGTCCCGGTGAGGTACGCCGAGACCACCACGTTGGCCGTGTAGCTGTTCGTGGCGCGGTCGAAGGTGCCGCCGCAGGTGATCAGGCGGAGCTCGGCGCGGCCGGCGTCGCGCGGGCCGTAGGCCTGCTGGGCGTCGAAGCCGTCGCGGGTGAGGACCTGGACGTCGTCGACGGTGAACTCGGCGACCCGGGCGTCCTCGCGGACCACGCGGATCGTCTCGCCGGGTTCCAGGGTGCTGACCTCGTAGAAGACGGCGGGCTTCGTGTCGGTGTCGACGTGGCCGACCATGAGCGCGGTCCCGGCCGCTCCCGGCGTCACGCCGTCCGCGTACCAGGCGACGGAGCCGGGGCGGTCGAAGGGCGGTGGTTCGATGGCGCCCTTGGTGTCGAGGCCGCTGGCCAGCACGGGGGCGCTGATGCCGAGCCCGGGGATGTCGAGGCGCTGCGGCGGGGCGTCGCCGAGGGGGGCGTGGGCGGGGGGCAGCGGTATGTCGGGTGGTCGGCCGGCCGCCGCCATGTCGCCGGTGGCCGGTACGGATATGCCCTCGCGCACGTCGGTGGCCTCGCGGCCCCACAGCCACAGCCCGAGCAGCAGCACCGTCCAGGCGATGCCGGTCACCAGGCGGCCACCGGGACCGACGGGGCGTCGCTGATCGTGCTGCCGGTCCTGTTGCCGGCTCTGTTCGTCCGTTTCGGACATGGTCAGTCCGTCCCGCGGCTCCGGCTGCGGACCCCGCGCAGCGCGACGGCGACGGCGGCGATGCCCGCGAGGACCAGGCCGGTCACGGTGTGTGCCGTGCCGGGGGGCTCGGGCCGGGCCTCGTCGCGGCTGTCGGAGGCGGCGAGCTGCGCGGTGCCGCCACCGCCCGCGTCGACGGGGGCGACGGGCGAGGCGGGTGCGGCCGGGCGCTGCCGCTCGGCGACGGTGACGGTGCCCTTGCGCGCGTCGTCACCGCACTTGACCTGGACGACGTACGCGCCGGCCTCCATGGTGGAGCGGACCGTGCCGGCCCCGACGAGGACGCCGTCCTTCGCGGCCAGGGTGAGCTTGGCGTCCGAGACGAACGCCGCCGACACGGCGACGGCCGTCTTCTCGGTGCAGTCCGCCACGCGGAGCTGGACGTCGCTGCCGGGGGCCGGGGTGGACGGTGACACCGAGACGCCTCCCCCGTCCACCGCGTACGCGGCCGGTGCGACCGCGATCGGGGCGATCGGTGCGAGCACCGCGGCCGCCGCGGCTCCGGCACAGAGAGTGACTTTCAGTGAGCCCATCGTGCACCTCCAGTTACCTGGAGACTCCCCCGCGGGAGGGGCCCCCGCATCCTGCGCGGGGGCCCGGCTGCTCCGAACGGGTTACTGCGGGGGCGGGCGGGTTTACCGGTGCTTCCCGGGCCTCAGACCCGTTCGACCAGGTCCGCGATCGAGTCGACCACCTTGGACGGGCGGTACGGGAAGTCCTCCACCTGCTCCGGCCGGGTCAGGCCGGTGAGGACCAGGAAGGTCTGCATCCCGGCCTCGATGCCGGCCAGCACGTCGGTGTCCATGCGGTCGCCGATCATGGCGCTGGTCTCGGAGTGGGCGCCGATCGCGTTGAGCCCGGTGCGCATCATCAGCGGGTTGGGCTTGCCCGCGAAGTACGGCTGCTTGCCGGTCGCCTTGGTGATCAGCGCCGCCACCGCGCCGGTCGCCGGGAGCGGCCCCTCGGTGGAGGGGCCGGTCTCGTCGGGGTTGGTGCAGATGAAGCGGGCGCCCGCGTTGATCAGCCGGACCGCCTTCGTCATGGCCTCGAAGGAGTAGGTGCGGGTCTCGCCGAGGACCACGTAGTCGGGGTCGTGGTCGGTGAGGATGTAGCCGATGTCGTGCAGGGCGGTGGTCAGCCCGGCCTCGCCGATGACGTACGCCGAGCCGCCGGGCCGCTGGTCGTCCAGGAACTTGGCGGTGGCCAGCGCCGACGTCCAGATCGACTCGATCGGCACCTCCAGGCCCATGCGGCGCAGCCGGGCGTGCAGGTCGCGCGGGGTGTAGATGGAGTTGTTGGTGAGGACCAGGAAGGGCTTGCCGGATTCCCGGAGCCGCTTGATGAAGGCGTCGGCGCCGGGGATCGGCACACCCTCGTGGATGAGGACCCCGTCCATGTCGGTGAGCCACGACTCGATGGGCTTGCGGTCTGCCATGTCCGGGTTCTCCTGCCTGCGTGGTCCGGCGTGCGCCCCAGCCTAGACAGCGCGGGATCTTGTGGGAACGGCCGTCTCAGCTTCCGGCGCTTCTCAGCTTCCGGTGGCTTCCTTCCAGGCGTCGATGTAGGAGGTGAGGTTCTTCTCGATGTCGTCCCAGTCGGGCTCGAAGACCTCGACGCCGTCCATCAGCTTGGTCAGGGCGATGGCGTTGGCGTCGGTGGCCTTGACGTCCTGGCGGGCCGCGAAGCCGCCGCCGATCTCGCTGACCTGCTGCTGCGCCTTCTGGCTGAGCATGTAGTCGAGGAGCTTCTTGCCGTTCTCGGTGTGCGGGGCGTCGGTCACGAGTCCGGCCGCGTAGGGCAGGGCGAAGGTGGTGGGCTTGCCGCCTTCGCGGGCCGGGAACCAGATGCCGAGGTTCGGCATGGACTTGGACTGGGCGAAGTTCATCTGGACGTCCCCGTTGGCGACGAGGAGTTCGCCCTTGTCGACCTTGGGGGCGAGCTTGCCGGTGGAGGCGGACGGGCCGACGTTGTTGGCCTGGAGCTTCTTCAGGTACTCCATGGCGGGCTGCTCGCCGCCGAAGTCGTGCATGGCCTTGATGAGGACGGCGGTGCCGTCGCCGGCGACGCCGGGAGTGGAGTACTGGAGCTTGTTCTCGTACTTGTCGTCGAGCAGGTCCTCCCAGGTGGTGGGGGCCTGCTTCAGCTCCTTCTTGTTGTGGATGAAGCCGAAGTAGTTGTTGACGACGGCGGTCCAGGTGCCGTTCGCGGCCTTGTCGGCGCCGCTGACCTGGTCGACGCCCTTCGGGGAGTACTTCTGGAGGAGGCCCTTGGTGTCGGCCTGCTGGATGAAGGGCGGGAGGGTGACGAGCACGTCGGCCTGCGGGTTGCGCTTCTCGCGGGTGGTGCGCTGCACCATCTCGCCGGAGCCGCCTTCGACGTACTCGACCTTGATGCCGGTCTCCTTCTCGAAGTCCTTGAAGACCCGGTCGTACCAGCCGTCGCCGTTCTCGCCCTTGAGGCCGTCGGCGCTGTAGACGGTGACGACGTTCTCGTCGGAGGCGGCGGAGGTCCCGGAGCAGGCGGTCAGCGGGACGGCGAGCGCGGCGAGGGCGGCGAGCGGCTTGAGGGCGTTCCTGGGCATGGCGAGGTGAACTCCTTGCGTGCGGGTCGGTGGGAGGCGGGCTCAGCGGTTCATCGGTTCATCGGTACGAGGCTCGGGTGCGGATGCGGGAGACGGCGAGCAGCACCAGCAGGGTCGCCGCCATCAGGACGACGGCGATCGCGGAGCCGGTGAACAGGGCGCCCCGGTCGGTGGAGGCGTAGATCAGGACCGGCAGCGGGGTCCAGTCCGGCGGGTAGAGCATCATCGTGGCGCTCAGCTCGCCCATGGACAGGGCGAAGCAGAGGCCGGCGGCGGCGGTCAGGGACGGCAGCAGCAGCGGGAGCTTCACCCGCCACAGGACGTACGCCGGTGAGGCGCCCAGGGACGCGGCGGCCTGTTCGTAGGCGGGGTCGAGGCGGGTGATCGCCGCGGACACCGACTGGTAGGCGAAGGCGGTGACCAGGACCGAGTGGGCGATGATCACGATCCAGCGGGTGCCGTTGAGCAGCATCGGCGGCTGCGAGAAGGCGACCAGGGTGGCGAGGCCGACGACGACCGAGGGCACGGCGACGGGCAGGACGAACAGCGCGTCGAGCACCTTGCGGTGCCGTTTCTTCAGCGCCGCCGCCGCGAGCGCCGCCCAGGTGCCGGTCGCGAGCGCGAGGAGGCTGGCGGTGACGGCGGTGACCAGGCTCGTGGTGAGCGCTTCGAGGGCCTCGCCGCGGGTGGCCGCCTGGTAGTTGGCGGTGGTGAAGCCGGAGGGCAGGACGCTGGACCAGTTGGTGGCGAAGGAGGCTCCGAGGACGACGAGCAGCGGGAGCGCGAAGAGGGGGACGAAGAGGAGGAAGAAGACCGCCCACGCGGCCCACCTCGCTGCGCGGCTATGCACCAGCACGGCGGCTCACCACCCGGTAGAGGCCGTAGAGGCCCGCGGAGATCAGGACGTTGACGACGGCGACCACGCAGGCGCCCGGGTAGTCGGACTCCAGGATGGCCTTGCCGTAGACGAGGGTCGGCAGGGTCGTGACGCCCTTGGCGCCGGTGAACAGGACGATGCCGAACTCGTTCAGGCACAGGACGAGGACCAGGCTGCCGCCGGCCGCGAGGGCGGGCAGCGCCTCCGGCAGGATGACCTGCCGGACGATGCGCGGCGCGCGGGCGCCCAGCGAACTGGCGGCCTCCAGCTGACCGGTGTCCAGCTGCGAGAAGGCGGCGAGCAGCGGGCGCACCACGAACGGCGTGAAGTACGTGATCTCCGCGAGCAGCACGCCCCACGGCGTGGTCAGGAACTGGAACGGCCCCTCGGCGGCCCCCGTCACATCCGTCCACGCCCCGTTGGCCATGCCGACCGTGCCGTAGATGAAGAGCAGGGCGAGCGTGATCAGGAAGGACGGGAAGGACAGGAAGACGTCGATGAAGCGGGCCACGGCCTTCGACCCCGGGAACGGCACGAAGGCGATGACCAGCGCGAGGACGAACCCGAGCACCAGGCAGCCGACGGTGGCCGCCACCGCCAGCCACACCGTGGTCCACAGCGCCTCGCGGAAGGCGTACGAGGCGAACACGTCGGCGTACGGCTGGACCGAGGTGCCGCCGGTGTCGGGCTGGAAGGACTGCTGGACGACGAGGGCGAGGGGGTAGAGGAAGACGAGGGCGAGGAGAGCTATGGGAGGCAGGGCCCAGAAAAGCGCCCCGCAGGGGCGCGGGGAACTGCGCGCCCAGCCACGGACAGGCCGCACTTTGTGCACGATCTCAGCCACCCCCCACCCCCGAAGGCAGCAACACCGCATCCTCGGACGCGAAGTGCACACTCACCGACTCCCCATGCACCGGCGGAGCCTTCAACTCACGCAGGTCGGCCATCACCCGGTGTCCGCCCACGTCGACGTACAGCCGGTGCGTCGCCCCCCGCCACTGGATCTCCCCCACCGTCCCGGTGAGCCGGTTCGGCCCGTCACCGAGCCCCACCAGATGCGGCCGTACGCACAGGGTCGCCGTCGCCCCCGGGGCGACACCCCCCGTGTCGACCTTGATCTCCGCGTCCCCGAAGGACACTCCCCCGGCCACCACGCTCACCGGCAGCAGGTTCGCGCCGCCCACGAAGGACGCCGTGAACTCGTCGGCCGGCGCCCGGTACAACTCCCTCGGCGTCCCGCATGCGCGCAGCTTCGCCTTGTCCATGACCGCGATCCGGTCGGCGAGGGTCAGCGCCTCCACCTGGTCGTGGGTGACGTAAAGGATCGACACGTCGGGCAGCTCGCGGTGCAGGCGGGCCAGTTCGGCGAGCATGCCGGAGCGGAGCTGGGCGTCGAGCGCGGACAGCGGTTCGTCGAGGAGCAGGACGTCCGGGCGGATGGCGAGGGCGCGGGCGATGGCGACGCGCTGCTGCTGGCCGCCGGACAGCTCGCGCGGGTAGCGGCGGGCGTAGGCGCCCATGCCGGTCATCTCCAGGGCCTCGAGGACGCGGGTGCGGATCTCGGCCTTGGGCACCTTGCGGGCCTTCAGGCCGAAGGCGACGTTGTCCTCCACCCGCATGTGCGGGAACAGGGCGTACTGCTGGACGACCATGCCGATGCCGCGCCGGTGCGGGGGCAGGTCGGTGACGTCGCGGTCGCCGAGGTACACCCGCCCGGAGGCGGGCCGTACGAACCCGGCGACCGCCCGCAGCGCGGTGGTCTTGCCGGATCCGGACGGCCCGAGCAGCGCCATGACCTCGCCCGGTTCGACGGTGAGGTCGAGGGCGTCCAGGACGACGTTGCCGTCGTAGGCGACGGTGACCGAGTCGAAGCGGATGCCGCTGCTTGTGGCGCTCATCAGCCGGCTGCTCCCCGCAGGAGGGCGGGCAGGCAGGCGACGGAGTCCAGCACGTGGGTCGCGCCCGCCTCGCGGAAGGCCTCGTCGCCGTGGGCTCCGGTGCGCACCCCGGCGACCAGTCCGGCTCCGGCCCGTACGCCGCTGAGCACGTCGTACGAGGTGTCGCCGACGACGGCGACCTGGTGTACGCCGTCGGCGGCCTTGGTGCGCAGGAAGGCCTCCAGCACCATGTCCGGGTACGGCCGTCCGCGCCCGCCCGCGTCGGCGGGGCACAGGGTGAGCGGCACCAGGTCGCGCCAGCCGAGCGCGTCGAGGATGGCGTCCTGGGTGACGCGGGCGAAGCCGGTGCTGAGGACGACGGTGCGGCCGTCGGCGGTGAGTTCCTCGACGGCCTCGCGGGCGCCGGGGACGGGAGCGATCAGGCCGCCGTCGACGAGTTCGCCGTACGCCTTCTCGAAGGCGGCGTTGGCCTGCCGCGCTCGGTCCTCGTCGCCGAACAGGTGCCGGAAGACGGAGATCTTGGACTCGCCCATGGTGGCCCGGACGTAGGAGAGCTTGTCGGCGTGGTCGTCGGTGCCGGGCTCGACGCCCAGTTCGCGGGCGGCGGTGTCGAAGGCGCGCTCGACGAGGCCGCCGTCGGCGACGGTGGTGCCGGCCATGTCGAGGACGACGAGGCGGATGTCGATCGGGTTCACGGGGGTCATGCGGGTGTCACCAGCCCAGTTCGTTCGCGGTGGTCTCGGCTATCGCGGGCGAGCAGGTCATGCCGCGCCCGCCGGGCCCGGTGACCAGCCAGACCCGGTCGCGCACCCGCTGCCGGTGCACGACCCGGCTCTTGTCGGTGCACTGCGCGTACACCCCGGCCCAGCGGCGCCGGATCTTCGGCAGCGGACGGCCGAGGAGGGACTCGACGACGCCGGTGAGGTGGTCGTAGGGGTCCTCGACGGTGTCGAAGGCGAAGGGGTGCTCGTACTCGTGGGTGTCGCCGATGGTCAGGCCGCCGTCGGCGCGCTGCACCATCAGCAACTGCATGGCGTGCTCGGCGGCCGTGGCGGGCTGCGGCTGCCGGGCGTTCAGCTCGTCCAGGGCGGGCGAGGCGTACGCCGGGTAGTAGCGGAAGCTGTCGGCGTCGGCGACCGAGGTGGTCAGCGGTTCACCGAGGGGGTCGGTCTGCATCATCTGGAGGCGGACTCGGCGCACGGGCAGGTCGGGCCCGGCCAGTTCGCGGACGAGGCCGCCGAGCCAGGCGCCGGTGGCGAGGACGACGGCATCGCCGGTGTGCGTGTCGCCGTGGTCGTCGCGGACGGCCCTCTCGCCGACGACCTCGCGGACCTCGCGGCCGGGCAGGAAGGTGTAGCGCGGGGACGTACGGAGTTCCGCGCGCAGGGCGAGCTGGGCGGTGCGCGGTTCCACGGCGGCGTCGCGCTCGCAGTACAGGGCCGCGTCGAAGTCGCCGCGCAGGGCGGGGTTGACGGCGCGGGCCTCGCCCGGGGTGAGCAGCTTGTAGCCGCGGGCGGCGGCGTCCGGGCGCGCCACGGCCGCCTCGGCGACGGCGTGCTCCAGGTCGCCGCGTACGGGGGTCAGGGAGCCGTTCGGGCGGAAGCCGAGCGCCGGGACGCGGGCGCCGATCTCCTCCCACAGCTCCCGGGCCCGCAGCGCGGTCTCCAGCTCCTCGCCGCCCGCGCGGCCACTGACCCAGATCTGGCCGAAATTGCGCAGTGAGGCGCCGCGGGCCTCGCTCTCGCGCTCGATCTGTACGACCTCATGGCCGCGGTTCACTGCGTGCCAGGCGTGCATGGTTCCCACCACGCCGGCTCCGACGACTATCACTCTCACGACCGCCACGCTCCTTGCCATCGGGGAACCGGAGGAATCCGGCTGACTACGAGAGCGTGAACTGGTCGTCACGTTTGGGCTAGACCCGTTATCCTTTCGTTACTGGTGCGGGGTGATCGGTCCGGGCGTTTTTCAGCCGCGCAGGTGGGTGGTGAAGGAGAAGCGGTCGCCGCGGAACAGCGTGCGCACCCGCTCCAGCGGGCGGCCCTCCGTGTCCCGGGAGACACGGTGGATCAGCAGCATCGGGAGGGCCGGCGGGGTGCCGATGAGCAGGGCCTCGCGCGGGGTGGCGAGCACCGTCTCGATGCGTTCGTCGGCGTCGCCGAAGGCGATGCCCTGCCCGGAGAGGAAGGCGTAGAAGGACGAGTCCGGGTCGAAGGCGGCGTCCAGGTCGGGGACGCGGGCCACGGAGACGTACGTGCTCTCCAGGCCGACCCGCTCGTCGTCCGCGAGCAGCACGCGCTCCAGGTGCCAGACGGGCTCGCCGCGCGTGAGGCCGGTCTCGGCGGCGAGCGCTTCGGGGCAGGGGAAGCGGTCGAGGGTGACGAGCGAGCGGCCGGGGGTACGGCCCTGGCGCCGGACGCCCTCGGTGTAGCTGGCCAGGGACAGCGGCTGCTCCAGCTTGGGGCCCGCGACCACGGTGCCGCGCCCCCGCCGGCGCAGCTTGCCCTCCAGCACGAGTTCACGCAGCGCCTGCCGCACGGTCTCGCGGGCGACCTCGTACCGCTCGGACAGGTCCCGTTCGGTGGGGATGGCGCTGCCCTCCCCCAGCTCGCCGACCAGTCGGTCGATCCGCGCCTTGACGGCGTAGTACTTCGGCACACGTCCGTGCTCCGGGATCCCGGAGCGCACGGGGGCGCCCGGGGCCTGGTCGTTCGGGTAGTCCACGGAGGGATGTTCGCAGACGGGGGTGTCGGCAAGTGGCCGGGGAGTGCCGGTCAGCGGCGCCGGCGGGCCAGCAGTACCGCCGCGCCGCCGGCGGCGACGAGCAGGACGGTGGCGCCCAGGGCCGCGTCGGGGCGGCCGATTCCGGTACCGGCGAGTTCGTCGGCGGAGGGCGGGGCGGTGTTCTGGTCGTCCGGGGTGGCGGCGACGGAGGGGGTGGCGGGGTCGGTGCTCCGGCCGGTGGACGACTCGCCGCCGGGGTCTGTGGGCGAGGGGTCGGCCGGTGCCGGTACGCCGTCGTGGATGCGGAAGCGGTAGTCGTTCGACTGGCCGATCCACTCGCCGTCGCCGCCACGGCGCTGGACGACGGCGGCGTTGGCGGTGACCTCGTCGGCCTCGGCGTCCGAGGTGAGCGCGAGCCGCACCTTGACGGTGAGGGTCTTGCCGGGACCGACGGTGAAGCCGGGGAAGCCCTCGCGCCCGCTCTCACCGAAGGCGCCGATCAGCTCGTCCCGGTCGGTCGGCTCGAAGGCGACGGGGTGCGGCCGGCCCCCGTCGTAGAACTCCAGGCGGGGCTGCGACGGCTCCAGCGTCCGCTTCTCGTCGACCAGGACGACGACCGGGTGGATGCTCTCGCAGGTGCGGGAGGTCGTGTTGGTGAGGTCCAGGTACCAGGTGCCGTAGCCGCCGCCGGCCTCGTAGGCGGAGGGGCCGCCGTGGATGCGGGTGGTGAGGGGGAAGGTGTGGTCGTCCGGGGCCGTGCAGGCGGGCAGCGGGACCTGCGGGTCCGCGTGCGCGGGGGTGGCGGGCGCGGAGGCGACGAGGAGGGCGGCTGCCGCCATCAGGCAGGGGGACACGGGCGTGAACAGTCGCATAAGCACATGAGCGTGCCGGTGGATCGCGGTCGCGGACACCGCCATTCGGGCCAGGACGCCCGGATGGCGGACGGACACCCCTCGACCGGCGGAGGCGTCCGGTGGGGCGCCCGGCACCGTTTGCGCCAGACGGCGCGAAAGTGGCGCGATCGCGTGTTGCCGCCCCGCTTCACGAGCCCCAGCCTGAGGGGCGGGAGCGCTCCCACACTCCGAGAGGCGAGAGGACCCACATGCAGTCTTGTCATATACATGATCGCCCGTCCGTGCGGCTGGGGCGCCGTCTGGTGCTACTCCTGAGCACCCTCCTCCTGGCCGTCCCGGCCCTTCTGCTGACGGCCCTCGCCCCCTTGCCCGCCGCGGCCGCCGACACAAACGCGCCGCCCGTCCCCCTCCCCTCCCTCAGCGCCACCACCACCCAGGTCGCCTCCGGCCTGAGACGGCCCACCGCCCTCGTCGCCCCCGACGACGGCACGGACCGGCTCTTCATCACCGAGAAGTCCGGCCGGGTCCGCGTCTACCACCCGGACACCGGCCTGGCCTCCACCCCGCTGCTCGACATCACCCCGTCCGTGGACGAGTCGGGCAACGAACGCGGCCTGCTCGGCATCGACCTCCCGCCCGACTTCGCCGACAGCCGGGACGTGTACCTGGCGTACACCGCGCTGCCCGACGGCGCGGTCACCCTCGCCCGCTACCGGCTCGACGAGTCCCGCCTGGAGCCCCTGCTCGCCCAGCCGCACGCCGAGTACAGCAACCACAACGGCGGCCAGCTCGCCTTCGGCCCCGACGGCCACCTGTACTGGAGCATCGGCGACGGCGGCGGCTCCGGGGACCCGTTCCGCTCCGGCCAGCGGCTGGACACCCTGCTGGGCAAGATCATGCGCATCGACGTGAGCCGCGCCTGCGCTCCGCTCGCGTACTGCGTCCCCGACGACAACCCCTTCGTCGACACCCCCGGGGCCCGCCCGGAGATCTGGCTGTACGGCCTGCGCAACCCGTGGCGCTTCACCTTCGACCGCGCCGACGGCTCGATGTGGATCGGCGACGTCGGCCAGGGCCGCTGGGAGGAGATCGACCACCTCCCCGCCGGACAGGGCGGGCTGAACCTGGGCTGGTCCTGCTACGAGGGCCTGGAGAGGTTCGAGGGCGGCGACTGCGCGCCCGGCGGACAGTACACCGAGCCGGTCTTCACCTACTCCCCGTACACCGGCGGCTGCTCGGTCATCGGGGGGCACGTCTACCGGGGCCGGGAGTACGCCGACCTGGTCGGCGGCGTGTACATCGCCACCGACTACTGCTCGTCCACCGTCTGGGCGCTGCGTCCCGACGGCCGGGGCGGCTACGAGCAGGCCGAGATCGGGGAGATGCCCACGCAGGTGACGTCGGTCGGTACGACCGTCGACGGGGAGTTCTACGTGGTCAACGACCTGCCGGGCGGCCTGCACCGGGTGTCGTTCGCACAGGAGGAGCCGACCTGCCGGGTGGACCGGACGGTGACCGCCTGGGGCACCGGCACGACGGTCGACCTCACCGTCACCAACACGGGCGGCACTCCGGTCAGCGGCTGGACGCTCGCGTTCCCGCTGCCCCTCGGGCAGACGGTCGTCTCCGACTGGAACACGGAGCTGACCCAGGGCAGCAACACGGTCTCGGCTACCAACGCCCCGCACAACGCCACGATCGCGCCGGGCGCGAGCGTCTCGCTGGGCTACCTGACGGAGCACACCGGCGACGCGTCGCCGCCACCGCGGTTCACGCTCAACGGGGACGCGTGCGCGGTGGGCCGCTGAGCGGCCGCCCCACTGAGCCGCCGGGCGTCGGTCCTGGCCGGCGCAGCCTCCGGAGTCTGCCCGGCACCGGGGCGCCGGCCGCGCCCCGTCAGGCGTCGCCCCGCCCGAAGAGCGGCGCGAGCAGCAGCTGGGCGGCGCCCTCCGCCACCCCGCGCGTCCCGCCGGGCGCGACCCGCACCGGTACGGCACCGTGCTGACCGCCCTCGCGCCGGGCGCGGGCGTCCAGGACGGCGCCGACCCCGTGGACGAAGGCCTCGGGTGCGGCGGCGACGGTACGGCCGCCGAGCAGGACCAGGTCGATGTCCAGCAGCCCGGCGAGGTTCGCGGCGCCCGCGCCCAGCACCCTGGCCGCCTCCGCGAGGTCACCGCGGGCGACGGCGGCCAGGCACAGGGCCTCCGTGCAGCCACGGGCGCCGCAGGTGCAGGGGGGACCGTCCAGCTGGATCACCTGGTGCCCGAACTCGCCCGCGCCGGTCCGGGCGCCCCGGTGCACGCCCCCGCCGATCACGAGACCGGCGCCGAGTCCCGTACCGAGGTGCAGGTAGGCGAACGAGCCGCCGTCGCCGCCCTCACCGCCGACGGCGAGGCCGAGCGCCGCCGCGTTGGTGTCCTTGTCGACGACGACCGGCAGCCCGAGCCGCCGCGCCAGCGCGTCCCGCAGCGGGAACCCGTCCCACTCCGGGAAACCGGTGACGCGGTGCAGCACGCCCCGGACGTGGTCGAGCGGGCCGGGGAGCGCGACACCGAGGCCGAGCAGACCGGGGACGGCGGCGAGCGTCCCGTCCGACGACCGCAGCGCACCCGCGACCAGCTCCCGCGCCGCCCGCGCCACCCCCTCCACCACGGCCCGTGCCCCCGCCCCCAGATCCAGCCCGGAACGCCGCTCCGCCACCACGGCCCCGTCGAGATCGACCAGCACCGCCCGCAGCTCGTCCCGGTCGAGGTGCACGCCGATCGCGTGGCCCGCCTCCGGGACCAGGCGCAGTACCGTACGCGGCTTGCCCCCCGTGGACGCACGGCGTCCCGCCTCGGCGGCGAGGCCGTCCTCCCGGAGCCGGGCGGTGATCTTGCTGACCGCCTGCGGGGTGAGTCCGGTCCGCTCGGCGAGCTCGAGCCGGCTGATCCCCCCGGCACCGGCGGTGCGCAGCAGGTCGAGCACCAGCGCTGTGTTGTGGCTGCGCAGGGCGAGCAGGTTGGCCCCGCCTCCGGCGCCCAGCACCCCGCCCCCGGCCGCGACGGGGACCGCGCCCGTTGCGCCCGTACCCGACGCTCCTCCTCCGTCGCTCCTGTTCACGCCCCCATTGTCCCCGGCGCTTGCACTTTGGCAACACCGTTGCGAAAGTGGGTGTCATGACTGGTACTCCTCCCGGCAGCCCCCTGCGCGTCGGCCTCGTCGGCTACGGACTCGCGGGCTCCGTCTTCCACGCCCCGCTGATCGCCGCCACCGAGGGCCTGGTCCTGGACACGGTGGTCACCTCGAACGCCGACCGGCAGCAGCAGGCCCGCGCCGAGTTCCCGAACGTACGGACCGTCGCCACCCCCGACGAGCTGTTCGACCGGGCCGCCGAGCTGGACCTCGTCGTCATCGCGTCCCCGAACAAGACGCACGTGCCGCTCGCGCGGCGGGCCATGGAGGCCGGTCTGCCGGTCGTGGTGGACAAGCCGGTCGCGGGCACGGCGGCCGAGGCCCGCGAGCTCGCGGCGCTGGCCGAGGAGCGCGGCCTGCTGCTCTCCGTCTTCCAGAACCGCCGCTGGGACAACGACTTCCTGACCCTGCGCAAGCTGCTCACCGAGGGCGCCCTGGGCGACGTATGGCGCTTCGAGTCCCGTTTCGAGCGCTGGCGGCCGAAGCCGAAGGGCGGCTGGCGCGAGTCCGGCGACCCGGCGGAGATCGGCGGTCTCCTGTACGACCTCGGCAGCCACGTCGTCGACCAGGCCCTCGTCCTGTTCGGCCCGGCCACGCAGGTGTACGCCGAGTCGGTCGTGCGGCGCGCGGGCGCCGAGGCGGACGACGACACGTTCATCGCGATCACCCACGCGAACGGCGTCCGCTCCCACCTCTACGTCTCCTCCACCGCAGCCCAGCTCGGCCCGCGCTTCCGCGTCCTGGGCTCGAAGGCCGGATACGTCAAGCACGGCCTGGACCCGCAGGAGGCGGCGCTGCGCGAGGGCAAGCGGCCGGGCCCCGGCTGGGGCGAGGAGGACGAGTCGCTGTGGGGCCGCGTGGGCGCCGGGGAGTCCCCGGTGACCGGCGGCGGCAGCGTGGAGGCGACCGTGCCGGGCGACTACCCCGCGTACTACGCGGCGGTGGCGAGGGCCCTGCGCGAGGGCGGCCCGAACCCGGTCGGCGTCCGTGAGGCGGCCGCCGCCCTGGACGTGCTGGAGGCGGCCCGCAAGTCCGCCCGCGACGGTCTGGTGGTGACCCTGTGAGCCCTGTGAGCCCCTCCCCCGACGCCGCCGCCCCGACCGTGGACGAACTGGAGGCCCAGGAACGCCGCCTGGTCTTCCGCCGGTTCACCAACGACGACGCGTGGGCGCTGGGCTCCCTCCTGGTCGAGCTGGCCCGGGAGCGCGAGGCGCCGGTCGCCATCGACATCCACCGGGCCGGCCAGCAGCTCTTCCACGCGGCCCTGCCCGGCTCGACGCCCGACAACGACGCCTGGATCGCCCGCAAGCGCCGCGTGGTGGAGCGGTACGGTTCCGCGTCGTACCTGGTCGGTTCCCGTTTCCGGGCCAAGGGCACGACGTTCGAGGAGTCCTCGCGCCTCGACCCCGACACGTACGCGGCGCACGGCGGCTCCTTCCCCGTCACCGTGGCCGGCGTCGGAGTGGTCGGCGCGGTGACGGTGTCCGGGCTGCCGCAGGTGGAGGACCACCGGCTGGTGGTGGAGGCGCTGGAACGCTTCCTGGGCGAGTAGGAGCTCTCGGATCTCTCCCCGTGTGGTCGGGGAATCAGCGGTGGGTACCCGTGGTTGGCAGGCAGGTACGCAGGATGATCACGGTGCCCACCGGAGGGATCTCAACCGATGAACGACGCGACGGCTTCGCCGAAGGGCCTCAAGGAATCGGTCGGACGGTACGGCGTCTGGAGCGCGGCCCTGCGCGCCGACGACCCGGCCCGCCGCGGGGAACGGGTCGGGGCCGTCGCCGAGCTGGAACGGCTCGGGTTCGGCGCCGTGTGGCTGGGCGGCAACACCTCCGCCCAGGACGCGGCCCCGCTGATCGAGGCGAGTGAGCGCATCGTCGTCGGCACCAGCATCCAGAGCATCTGGGAGCACCAGGCCTCCGAGACCGCGGCCCGCTTCGCCGAGCTGGAGGTGGCCCACCCAGGCCGCTTCCTGCTCGGCCTCGGCGTGAGCCACGGCCCCCGCGTGGAGGGCTACAGCCGCCCGTACTCGACGATGGTCGACCACCTCGACGACCTCGACAGGGCGGGCGTGCGGCCCGGCCACCGCGTGCTGGCGGCGCTCGGCCCGAAGATGCTGGAGCTGTCCCGGGACCGGGCGGCGGGCGCGATCCCGTACCTGGTCACCCCCGAGCACACGGCGCAGGCCCGCGAGCGGCTGGGCGAGGGCCCGCTGCTGGCCCCGGAGTTCAAGGTGGTCCTCGACTCCGACCCGTCCCGCGCCCGCGCGACGGCCCGCGCCTACCTCGGCCGCTACCTGGAGCTCCCGAACTACACCAGGAACTTCCTCAACCTCGGCTTCACCGACGCCGACGTCACCGGCGGCGGCAGCGACCGCCTCATCGACGCGGTCTTCGCCTGGGGCGACGAGTCCACGATCCGCACCCGCGTCGACGCCTTCCACGACGCGGGCGCGGACCACGTCGCCCTCCAGCTGGTGGAGGACGACATGACGTCCCTGCCCGGGGAGGGCTGGCGCCGGCTCGCCTCGCTCCTGAAGTGAAACACCGGCCGCGGGGCTGCTGCCCCGCGGCCGGCGCATGAATCGTTCCGGACGCGTCGCTACCTACTTGTCCCCGTAGCCGCCGTCGCCGTCGCCGTAGCCCCCGTCGCCGTGGTCGCCGTCACCATCTCCGTCGCCGTCGCCGTCGCCGTCGCCGTCCGAATCGTCGCGCTCGTTGTCGATCCGCACGGTGACGCCGTCCTCGGCGTTGTCCTCGGTCAGCTCGTAGGGTCCGGTGACCGGGTCCGCGGGCAGCTCGTACCCGTCGGGTACGGCGGTCTCCCGCAGGTAGTACGTGCCCGGCTCGAGTCCGTCGAAGGCACAGCCGCCGGAGGCGTCGGTGGTGCACGTCCCGGTCAGGGTGTCGGGGTCGGCTCCGTCCGTCTGGAGACCGGCCTCACCGTTGGTCTCCTCCCACAGCTCGAACTCCGCCCCGGCGAGGGCCTCCCCGCTCTCGGCGTCCGTCTTCTCCACCTCGACGGAACCCTCGTCCTCGGGACCGGGGCCGGGCTCGTCCTCGGCGGTGTTCTCCGCGTCGGCCTGGACTCCTTCGCCGAGGTTCTCGTCCGTCAGCACCAGCGGCCCGAAGACGTTCGGGTCGGGCAGCTCGTAGCCGTCGGGCGCGGCGGTCTCACGCCAGTAGTACGTACCGGTGTCCACCGACCGCGCGCACAGCCCGAGGGCGCCGGTCACGCAGGAGCCGCCGACCTGGGTGTCGGGGTCGGCACCGTCCGTCTGCAGACCCTCCGTACCGTTCGTCTCCTCCCAGAGCTCGAACTCCGCGCCCCGCAGTGCCTCGCCCGTCTCGGCGTCCGTCTTCCTGACCCGGACCTGCCCCGACTGCGGGCCGGGATCGTCACCGGCCGTGTTCTCGGCGCCGACCTGGACTCCGTCCTCGGCGTTGTCCTCGGTCAGCTCCAGCGGGCCGAACACGTTGGGATCCGGCAGCTCGTAGCCGTCCGGCGCGGTCGTCTCACGCCAGTAGTACGTGCCCGGCTCGACCGTCTGCGCGCACATGCCCTCCGCGTCGGTCGTGCAGACACCGCCGACCTGGGTGTCGGGGTCGGCGCCGTCCGTCTGGAGACCGGTGACGCCGTTGGTCTCCTCCCAGAGCTCGAACTCGGCCCCTGCCAGGGCGTCCCCGCTCTCCGCGTCCGTCTTCCCGACCCGCACCTCACCGGTCACCGGGTCCGGCCCGGGCCCGGGGTCGTCACCGCAGGACGGCAGGTCGCCGTCGAACGGGTAGGCGTGGAACTCGACGCCTGTCTGCGGGCTGGTGTGGGTGATGGAACCGCCGCTGAAGAAGCGGCCGTTGATGCCGGGCAGCGACACCGTGGCCATCGAGTCCTGCTGCCCGACCAGCACGCTGCCCTGGAACTGGCCCGTGCCGACGAGGTCGACGGTGGTGGCGTCGGGGAAGTTCCACAGGAGACGTTCGCGGTAGGCGTTGAGCGGGTCGGTGGCGTCGTCGATGCCGCCGCTGTACGTGTTGATGACGCGGTCGGAACCGAGGATGTTCACAAGGATGGTCGCGTCGTCGGGGATGTTCTCGAAGACGATCCCCTGCTGGCCGCCGGTGGCGCTCGCGAGGTCGAAGTCCACGTTGAACACCTGGATGTCGGACGTCCCGTCGCCGGTGAACAGGGTCTGGTAGCCCTGGTTCACGGCCGTGCCGGTGGCGGGCCGGGACTGGCCGTCCACCCGCGCGTAGCACTGGCTGGCGTCGGTGAGCTGGTCGCGCAGCGCCAGGTAGGGCTCGGCGGCGTCCGGGTCGTACTCGAGGTCGCCGGTCACGGTCCCGGTCAGCGTCCCGGCGTAGCGGACGACCCCGCCGTCGGCGAGCAGTCGCTGCCCGTCGGCGACGGTGACGTCGCCCCCGGTGGTCAGGAAGTCCGCTCCGTCGGGCGGCGGCACGCGCGAGCCGACGCCCGCGATGCCGATGTCGTAGACCGCGCTGCCGCCCGCGTCCTTGTCCATGTCGAAGTCGTCGAGGACGACGACCCGGCCCTCCGCCTCGGCGGCCCGCCCGCGGACGAGGAAGTCGTCACCGGCGAAGACGTTGATGCCGTTGTCCCGTCCGGCGAACGGGCCGTTGTTGATCTCGGGGTACGGGTCCGGACAGTCGCCCGGCACGCACGGGCCGAGGCCGCCCGGCAGGGGATCGGCCTGCGCCGGGGATGCGCCCGTCCCGACGACCAGTACGGGCGCCAGGCCAGCCACGAGTGCGCACGCCAGTCCGGTCCGGCCGAGGCGGGGCCGGAGCGCGGCCATGCGTTGTCTGATGGAGTGCATGGCCGACAGGCTGTACGTCGGCCGCCCGCATTCCCGGGAAAACATTCCGGGACCGCACGACGATCACACGAACAGCCTCCCGGCGCACACTCCCGCCGGCCCGGCTCAGGCCCCCTTGAGCTCCTGCCGCTGCCGCCCGAGCCCCTCGACCTCCAGCTCGACCACATCCCCGGCCCGCAGATACGGCTTCGGCTCGGGCTGCCCCATCGCCACCCCCGCCGGCGTCCCGGTGTTGATGACGTCACCGGGGCGCAGCACCATGAACTGGCTGACGTACCGCACGACCTCCCCCACCGGGAAGATCTGGTCCGCCGTCGTCCCGTCCTGCTTCAGCTCCCCGTTCACCCACAGCCGCAGCGGCAGCCGCTGCGGGTCGGGCACCTCGTCGGCGGTCACCAGCCACGGGCCCAGCGGGTTGAACGTCTCGCAGTTCTTCCCCTTGTCCCAGGTCCCGCCCCGCTCGATCTGGAACTCCCGCTCGGACACGTCGTGCGAGACGGTGTACCCGGCGACGCAGGCGAGTCCTTCCTCGGCCGACTCCAGGTAGCGGGCCGTACGCCCGATCACGACCGCCAGCTCCACCTCCCAGTCGGTCTTGACGGAGCCGCGCGGCACGAGCACGGTGTCGTCCGGCCCGACCACGGTGTCCGGCGCCTTGAAGAAGACGACGGGCTCGGCGGGCGGCTCGGCCCCGGTCTCGCGGGCGTGGTCGTGGTAGTTGAGCCCGATGCACACGATCTTCCCGATGCGCCCCACGGGCGGACCGACGCGCAGCCCGGTCGCGTCCAGGGCAGGCAGCTCACCGGCCGCGGCCGCGGACCGTACGCGCTCCAGCGCGGCATCGTCGGCGAGCAGTGCCCCGTCGACGTCCGTCACCACGCCCGACAGGTCTCGCAGGGTTCCGTCGGCGTCGAGCAGCGCGGGCCGCTCGGACCCCGACGTTCCGACTCGCAACAGCTTCATGTACCCAACTCCTCGTTCGCGGGCCGGCCCGCCCGATGAGTGCGACCTGGGTGCGGCAGGGACGCGACAGCCATCGGAGGACTGTTCGATCCTCCAAGGTCCGGTTCCACTCCGCAATACCCCGTTCACGTACTGGACCGTAGCCACGCCTCTGGGGCGGGCGGCGCTCACCGGTAGAGCACGGCCCGCTCGACGGCGCTCCACGCCGTACTGGTGACCACGTACAGCGCGGCGGCCAGCGGTACGACGGCCACGGTGAGGAGCGTGAAGAAGGACATGAACGGCATGACCTTGGTGACCGCGCCGAGCCCCGGCACGGGCTCGCCGTCACCGGCCGACGGCAGCACCGGCCGGTCGGCCATCGTCCGCTTGGTCAGCCGGTAACTGAAGGCGGCGACCCCCGCGACCACGGCGAACAGCACCACGTACACGACCCCCGCACCGCCGACCACCCCGCCGTCACCGAGCGCGTCCGCCCACCGCCCGCCGAGCGGAGCGGCCAGGAGCCGGTGCGAGAGCAGTTCGTTGGCCTGCCCGCCGATCGTGGAGCTGGAGAAGAGGTGATAGAGCAGGAAGAAGGCCGGGATCTGGCACAGACTCGGCAGGCACCCCGACAGCGGCGACACCTTCTCCTCGGCGTGCAGTTCGAGCACGGCCCGCTGAAGCCTCTCCGGGTCCTTCGCATGCTTGCGACGCAGCTCGGCGACCTTCGGCTGGAGCGCGGTGCGCGCCTTCTGTCCGCGCGCGGCGGCCCGGGACAGCGGGTGGACGAGGAGTCGTACGAGGGCGGTGAACAGGACGATGGCGGCGGCCGCGGCGGACGCGCCGAACAGCGGCTGGAGCAGGTCGGCGAGGCGCTCGACCAGGCTGGCGAAAACGGACATGGGTGGGTGAGCCCTCCGGGGGTCTCGTCGTGCCGGGGTGAGGTGGAAACGGCGGCATGACGACACGACCCGCGCGGGGATGTGCCCTGGATGAGGGGAAGTGCCCTACGCGGTGGTCGCCGGGAGGGCGTGTCCGGGTGCTCGGGGCCGGCGGCGGCCGGGGGCGTCGGGATCGCGTTGCGGCAGGAAGGCCGTACGCAGGTCCCGGTCCCTGATGGCCGTGCGCACCCGGGTGCGGGGCACGGCGGGCGCGCAGCGGGCGGCGATGACGGCGCAGACGGCGAGCGCGGAACCGACGGCGGCGGTCGCGGCGAGCGCGACGGCGGCGGAGAGGCTGCCGAGGTCGACGGCGGCGACGGGAAGGACCACGAGGAGCAGTACGAGCAGCGCACGGGACACCCGAACCACGGTCCGTCCCCGGCTCATCCGCGCCCCTCCCCTCGGCTCACTCCCACACACGCGTTTGCCCCAGTTATACAGGAGCTGTGCGCGAGCCGGTACGGCCCCCGGACCGGGACCGCGCGTCCCCGGTCCCTGCCCCCCGGGCCCCTCACCATCGTCACCCCACGGCAGTACGGTGTCCTCCATGCGCCCCGACACGCCCGCCGAAAACGTCGACCACGCCGCCGAGGCGGCACGCCTGGAACGGACCGCCGGCCTCTATCCCGAGGACGCCGAGGCCCTGCTCCTGCGCGCCGCGGCCCACCTGGAGCTCTCCGGCGACCGCCCCGCCGCGAGCAAGCTCTACGACCGCCTGCTCGCCTCCGACGCCCCCTTGGAGAACCCGTCCCTGGTCCGCGCCCTGAAGGCGTCGAACCTGTGGGAGTACGGCCACGAGGCGGAGGCCAGGGCGATCATCGACGGCGTCCGCACGGCGTCGCCGCGCGATCCGGCCCCCTGGGTGATCGCGGCGGAGGCCTTGGAGGCGCACGACGAGCTGGAGGCGGCGCACGAGACGTTCACGGAGGGTGCCCGCCTCCTCCTGACGGACGTCCCGGAACCCCCGTACTCCACCCACCCCCTCCTCTACGGCCGCCACCGCGTCCGCCGCATGCTGGGCCTCGCCCACGACGAGTGGGACACCCTGGCCGACACCCTCCACACCATGCCGGTCTCCCTGGACGAGCTGCACGACCCGAAACGCGTCTGGTCCCTGGGCTCGGAGGACCCGGCCGACCTGGAGGCGGAGATCTCCCGCCTGCGCGCCGAGCTGGGCGCCTACCGCGAGGCCCTCTCCCGCCCCTTCCCGGTCGCCATGCTCCACTGGCCGGCCGCCGAGCTGACGGAACTCCTCGACGCGTACCCGTCCCTCTCCGCCGAGTACCCCTCCTACGACGCCCACCTGACGGCGACGGAGGCGGCCCTGCGCGAACTGGCCTCCTCCGGCACCCCCAACCTGGGCGTGGTCCGCGGCACGGTCCCCTCCTACGAGGCCTTCGCCGCCTCGGAGGGCACCTCCCCGGCCGACGCGACCCTCCTCCCCCAGTACGCGACGACGCTGGCGGCCCGGGGCCGCGCGGTGGCGTGGCCGCCGCAGCGGGGCGCGGCCTGCTGGTGCGGCTCGGACCGCCCGTACGCGGACTGCCACGGAGCGGACACCCCGACGGACCGATGAGAACCGGCGCCGTCGGACGTCTAAAGGTGCGACAGCGTTACTCACCCCGAGGAGACGGACACCATGAGCACCGACCAGACCTCCACCCCGGCCGACGGTTTCTCCTACACCCTGACCCGCACCCTCGACGCCTCTCCGGCCCAGGTCTGGCAGGCCTGGACCACCCCCGACCAGTACGCCCAGTGGGCCCACGCCGTCCCCGGCTCCGTCGAACTCGACGTCCGCCCCGGCGGCGCCTGGAAGGCCACGATGCAGACCCCCGACGGCGCCGAGTTCCCCCTGACCGGCTCCTACGTGGAGGTGGACCACCACAGCCGCCTGACCCTCGGCATGGACATCCCCGGCCGCCCCGACCCCACCCTGATGACCATGGAACTCACGGAGCAGGGCCCCCGCAACACCGTGATCGTCCTCAGCCAGACCTGCGAGACGGAGGAGGAGCGGGACATGGCGGAGGAGGGGAGCGGGATGCTGCTGGACGGGCTGGAGGGGTTTCTGGGGGACGGGGGGCGGGGCTGAGTACCTTTGGGCCGACCCGCGCCTGCCGACAGCACACCGACCTCACGTGGCGTGAACACTTCCCGGTGAAGTGTTCACGCCCCGCTCATTTGTGACTCTGCCCAACAACCGCGGCGGTGGTGTCAGGCGCGGCAGGTCCACCACCACCCGGCTCGGGTGTCAGTGCCTCCTGCTACAACTACCTCCACATCAACGTGGTGGTGAAGGGGGTCGGGGTGGAGCAGCCGGGGAATCGAGAGCAGCCGGTCGCAGGGGTCTACGAGCAGCTGATCACAGACCGTGTGCGCGGTGAACTCGAGCAGCTCGAGGGCGCAGGTTGGAAGGCCATCGACGCGATGGTCGGTGCAGAATCGTCACCCCATGTACTGGCCCGGCATGTCGGTGACATAGTGGCCCGCCATCTCACCCAACTGCGGCCTGATCACCGTGTGCCCTTTGTGAACCGAGTTCTTGAGTCTCTGGCAGACGACGTCAGTGAGCAGAGCGGTGCTGATTCCGTCAGTGCGGTCATCGAAGGACCCCGGCAGTTGCTGGCTCTGGCGGAGCAGGAAGCACCCGGTGCCTACGCGATCCGCCCGCTCACCCCGCTCTCCGAAACCTCACTTCTCACCAACTCCCCGGAAGACCTGAACCTCGGGGCGGAGTTGCGGGCCGAGTTGGCCACGGCCGACCGAATCGATCTGCTCTGCGCATTCGTGAAGTGGTACGGCATCCGGGTGCTGGAGGACTCCCTCCTCGCAGCGAAGGAACGCGGCGTCCCGATCCGGATCATCACCACGACCTACATGGGTGCTACGGAGCGGCGTGCGCTCGACCGGCTCGTGCGCGAGTTCGGCGCCACGGTGAAGGTGAATTACGAGACCCGCTCGACACGATTGCATGCCAAGGCATGGCTCTTCCGGCGCCGGACGGGATTCGACACGGCGTACGTCGGCAGCTCGAACCTGTCCCGTGCGGCACTGCTCGACGGCCTGGAGTGGAACGTTCGCCTGTCGTCGGTGGCCACCCCGGCGGTGATAGACAAGTTCGAGGCCACCTTCGACGCGTACTGGAACGACGTAGCGTTCGAGACGTACGACCCTGATCTTCACGGCGAGCGCTTGGACGCGGCGCTGGCCCAGGCGGGCGGCACCGGCCCAACCACCGATTTCAAGATCAATCTGTCCGGCCTTCAGGTCCATCCCTTCCCGCACCAGCGGGACATGCTGGAGCGGCTGAGCGCTGAGCGCGAGATCCGCGGACGGCACCGCAATCTTCTGGTCGCGGCGACCGGCACCGGGAAGACCGTGATGGCCGCCATCGACTACCGCGATCTGAGCAAGAGGGCCATCTCCGGTCGGCCCAGGTTGCTGTTCGTGGCGCATCGCAAGGAGATTCTCAAACAGTCCTTGCGTACGTACCGCGAAGTGCTGGACGACGCCTCGTTCGGCGAGCTGCTGTACGGCGGCAGCGAGCCGCACGAGTGGACCCACGTCTTCGCCAGCGTCCAGTCACTCAACGTCCAAAGGCTGGAGCAGTTGGCTCCGGACCATTTCGACGTCATCGTCATCGACGAGTTCCACCACGCTACGGCCGGCACATACCGTCGGGTGATCGACCACTTCGCGCCGAAGGAACTGCTGGGGCTCACCGCCACCCCGGAGCGGATGGACGGGCGCAATGTCCAGGACGAGTACTTCGAGGGTCGAATCGCCGCCGAGATGAGGTTGTGGGAGGCACTGGAGAACGACCTGCTCTCCCCCTTCCACTACTTCGGCATCCCTGACGGGACCGACCTGACGAATGTCACCTGGCAGAGGGGTTCGTACGCCGATCGGGAGCTCGGCAATGTCCTGACGGGCAACGTTGCGCGAGCCCGCATCGTGCTCAAACAGGTCCGGGACAAGATCTCCGACCCCGGTGGGATGCGTGCACTCGGCTTCTGCGTCACCAAGGCGCACGCCCACTTCATGGCCGACTACTTCCGCAAGGCCGGTCTTCAAGCTGCGGCTCTCGACAGCGACTCGCCCGCGGAGGTACGGACACAGGCTCTGCTCGACCTTCGAGACGGCAAGCTCCAGGTCATCTTCTCGGTGGACTTGTTCAACGAAGGACTCGATATCCCGGACGTGGACACGCTGCTCTTGCTGCGGCCCACCAACAGCGCCACCGTCTTCCTTCAGCAACTGGGGCGAGGGCTACGGCGCACCGAAACGAAGCCAGTACTCACGGTTCTCGACTTCATCGGACAGCACCGAGCGGAGTTCCGTTTCGAGGAGCAGTTCCGGGCCATGACCAACCTGTCGCGCAACCGGTTGGTGGAGCACATCGAGCGAGGCTTTCCGCAGTTGCCGTCCGGGTGCCAGATCATCCTGGAGGGCAAGGCGAAGAAGCTGGTTCTCGACAACATCAGAACCCAATTGGCCGCCACGGTGAAGACGCTCGTGAAGGAGGTCAGGGAGTACAGCACTCCGCTCCTCGCCGACTACCTCCGCGAGAGCCGCCGAGAAATCAAGGAGCTGTACAAGAACGGCAACTCCTGGACTCTGCTCCTACGTCGTGCCGGACTGGCCACCGAACCGGCCCCGCCGGGCGAGGAGGCGCTACTCAAGCGGGTCCACGCCTTCCTGCACGTGGACGATCCCGAGCGTGCGGAGGCCTACCTGAACCTTCTAGTGGACGACGCCCCGCCGTACGAGGAACTCGACCAGACCGACCAGGCCTACGCCCGCATGCTCTTCTTCAACCTGTGGGACAACGCGGGCGGGTTCACCAGCTTCTCGGAGGGGCTCGCGACTCTGGGTTCGCAACGAGCGTTGAGGGACGAACTCCGGCAGGTGCTGTCGTACGCCATCGACCGCGCCGACCATGTCCCGATCCCGCTGTCCGGCGGCCTCGGCACGGTGCCGCTGAAAGTCCACAGCTCGTACAACCGGTCGGAGATCCTGGCCGCCCTCGGCATCGCCCGATTCGGTGGACAGATGCCGAGGTCCTTTGCCCAGGGCGTGCAGTGGGCGGAGGAGTTCCAGACCGACGCTCTGCTGATCACGCTGGAGAAGGATGAGAAGGACTTCTCACCCACCGTCCGGTACAAGGACTACGCGATCAGCCCGAACCTCTTCCACTGGGAATCCCAGAACGCAACTTCCCCCGATTCCGCCACCGGCAAGCGCTACCAGCAGCACGCCGGTCGCGGCACCCACGTTCTGCTGTTCATGCGCCGCTACGCGAACACGGACACGGGCAAGTCCCAACCGTGGATGCTCCTGGGCCCGGCAACCTACGTCGAGCACACCGGCAGCAAGCCGATGGCCATCACCTGGCGCCTGGAGCAGCCACTCCCGGCCGACGTATGGACGTACTCGGCGGCGATCCAGGCGAGTTGATCTCAGTACGTCGGCCAGGACGCACCCTGCTCAGGGCAGTCGCGCTTCGCACTCCGCCTCGAAGTGCGATTGCGCCCGGTCGAGCGCGTCATCGATGTCCCATCCTCGCGCGCGGAACCAGTAGAGGAGGTCGGTGATGGCGTTGATGGCGGCCTCCTCCGCCAATACCGCCGTCACTCGGCCTTGATCGACCGACTGCCGCGAAGGTCCCGAGCCGCCGTACAGATTCAGCACGTCTGCGGCACGGGCCAGGCGCGGCAGCGGCATGTGCCGCCGCTCGGTCCACGTGACGTCGATACGGAACTCGCACCAGGTCACCTTGCGATCACCGGCAAGCTCCACGCCCCAGCGATCACTCATGGCGTCGACCAGCGCCATTCCCCGGCCATCCTCCGCTTCGAGGCTTCCGCACGCGAGCGTCGGAAGTGCGCGAGCATCCGGATCGTGCACTTCGATGCGCAGGTGAGAGCCATCGTGTGAGGCGACGAGAGTAGACGGCGTGTCCGGTCCGACGTGCCTGACGACGTTGGCGACGAGTTCACCGGCGCAGAGTTCGGCGGAGTCGACCAACTCGTGCAACCCCCAGTACTCCAGGTGGACGCGCAAAGCGCGCCGCAGTGCCCCCACCTGGTCTGCCGCCGCCTGAAACGGCAGCCTCCACGGACGCGTCATCTGCCATAGAGAGTCATTCATGCCTTACCCGCTCCCCACTACCAGTGCTTACTGTGACGGACTCGCGACTCAGAGTTGCATTGAAACTCTCGAAATGGAACTCTCATTGCGGATCGATGGGGGCACACGGCCATGGCACGCGCCCCCGGCGCACACCGTCTTGCCGCGACCGCCAGCGGGGCACGACGATCTACCGGACCAACGCGAAGGACTGAGGCCATGCCAGTCGGACCCACCACCCGTAGGCGCCAACTCGGCGCCGACCTGCGACGACTTCGGGAACTCAAGGGACTGACGCTTGAAGAGGCGGGCTCACGTGTCGGCATCTCGAAGGCGACGCTGAGTCGCTACGAGACGAAGGAGGGCACCGTCAAGTGGCCGGCCGTCGACGCTCTGTGCCGCGAGTACGACGCGACGGACGAAGAGCGCTCAGCTCTCGTCGAGTTGGCGAAGGGAGCCAAGATCCAGGGATGGTGGCGGTCGCTCGCCGATCCCATCCCCGACTCCATGAACCTGATGCTCACCTTGGAAGACGAGGTGGTGCGCGAGGACCACTACGCGTGCATGTACGTCCCCGGGCTCCTCCAGACGCGCGCCTACGCTGAGGCGGTCCATCGCGCTTCAGAGGTGCAATGTGACGAACGCGAAGTCCAGCACATGGTCGACATCCGCATGAAACGGCAGGAGTTGTTGGAGCGTGATGAGCCCCCGCGCATCTGGTGCGTGATCGACGAAGCTGCGATCCGCCGTCAGGTCGGAGGCCGTGAGGTCATGCGCCAGCAACTCGCCCACTTGTTGGCCTGCGCCGAGCGCCCGCACATCACCGTTCAAGTCCTTCCGTTCTCCTTGGGAGCGCATGCGGCCGCAGTCGGAAGCTTCGTCACACTTCGTGGTCAATCCCGTGAACTGGACGTCGTCTACGTCGACCTGCTCGGTGGTGGGCTCTTCATGGAGAAGCCGGAGGAACTGGAGCGATATAGGTTGGCCTTCGACTACCTCAGCGCCCAGGCGCTCGACCTCGAGTCCTCGGTCGAACTCATCGACCGAGTCAGCAAGGAGTGAGTCTTGATGGCAGCCGACCCGGAGCCCCGCTGGTTCAAGTCCTCCTACAGCGGCGGCAGCGGCACTGAGTGCGTGGAATGCGCTTACGTCTCACGTAGCGCGTTGATACGCGACTCGAAGCACATCGACGGTCCCACACTCGGCGTGCAGCTGAGCGCCTGGAGCCGATTCATCGACTCAGTACGCCGCGACTTGCAGCAGTCCTCCTGACCGACCGAGACGGCTACGGCCTCTTCACTCGCACGGGGAAGGGCGGAAACGTGGAGACCGGCGCATCCGCACCGCTTCGCTTGCTGACCGTCGATGACGTAAGGGCGGCTCTGCTCGCAGGCCATGGGTTCCCCGGCGACCAGGAGGCATTCGAGGTCGATCTGCAGCGCGCCCTGGAGGCGACCCCGGGGACCGACCTCACTTCCGTGGCCGCCGTGATCCTGGATTACCGGGGACGAATCCGCTTGCGCCAGGACCCCGATTTCGACGTCGCCGTCCAGGAAGGCATCGACCTCACGATGCATCTGAAGCGGGATGCTCGGGGCGAGGCCACTCATGAAGGCCCGACGCGTAGAAGTTCGTGCAAGTAACTGGCCCGCGGAACTGCGGCCACGCAAGCCTGGTCACCGCGACAGACCTCAATGCCACCGGAGGGCATCATGGCGCTGCACCGCCTGGGTAAGGACCCCGAGAGCCCCAATAACGGCTCTCCGACCGTGTACCTGGACGACGAGACGGGGAACTACATCCTGCAAGGCTGGCGGGTCACGGATGCTGAGCGCCTGGCGCAGCTGGACATTCCCGGACACGAGACAGTGATCGAGTTCCCCAGGCGCATGATGCAGTTCTTCCCGGAGGTGAGCGGCGGTGCCGCAGCCGACGTTTGAGGAGCTCTTCCGGTCAGCCCGGCACAGCGCCTATCACCTCGAGATGCGCGACGCGTACGGCCTTGACGAGGACTACCGGGAGTGGTCAGCGGGCCACCGGTTCGACCCGGCGGAGCGCTGGCCCTGGTGGATCGAGCTCGTCTCCTCGGCGGTCGCCCGCGGCGTGGCCGTGCACCGCGCTCGCGTCGTTTCCGAACCGCTGTCCTCCTACGCTCGGTACGAGTACGAACTGACCAGCGGGCACAACATCAAGGCCGGCGAAGACGTGCGCTGGCTACCCCGCAGGCAGGCTTCGGGCCTCGCTCTGCCGGGAAACGACTTCTGGCTCTTCGACGGCACGTCCGTCCTGTTCAACCACTTCGCCGGGGACGGGACCATGACCGGCGAGGAACTTTCGACCGACCAGAGCGTCGTCAGCCTGTGCGCCTCCGCGTTCGCTGCCGTCTGGGAGCGGGCGATCCCCCATGAGGAGTACCGGCCGACCTGACAGAAACCGCCCGCCACATCCCATGTCGACGTCATCCAGCATTCAGGAGGCCCGCGAGGCCCTGGGCAAGCGCCTGCGCGAGATCCGGAAGGACTCGGGTCTCACCGCCCGGGAGCTTGCCTTCAGGGTCGGCTGGCACGAAAGCAAGTGCAGTCGCATCGAGAACGGCCGTACGCCACCCTCCGATGACGATCTGCGCGCGTACACGCTGCACTGCGCCGCGGCCGACCAGACAGCCGACCTGATCGCCACGGCTCGCAACATCGACGGGGCTTACGTCGAGTGGCGACGTATGGAGCGTGCTGGACTGCGTCGTGCCCAGGAATCGGTCATTCCCTTGTGGGAGCGCACCCGGCACTTCCGCGCGTACTCGTCGTGGCTCATACCCGGCCCGTTCCAGACACCCGCGTACATCAGGGCACTGCTGACGTCTATCCGCGACCGCCGTGCACTGCCTGATGACCTTGAGGCGGCCGTCGACGTCCGAGTGAACAAGCAGCGCGTCCTGTACGAGGGAGCACGCCGCTTCGCCGTAGTACTGGAGGAGAGCACGCTTCGGCACCTGATCGGTGGGCCCGAGACCATGGCCGGGCAACTGGGACACCTGTTGTCGCTGGCGGCGCTCCCCAACGTCAGCTTGGGCGTGATTCCGCTGAGCACGGACCGCACAGCGCTGTGGCCGGTCGAGGATTTCTGGGTGTTCGACGACTCCCAGGTCAACGTCGAGTTGGTTTCCGCCTTCCTGACCATCACACAGCCCCACGAAGTCGGCATGTACGCACAGACCTTCGCCACCCTCGCCGACTCGGCGGTCTACGGCGCCCCCGCTCGCACGCTGATCACATCGGCGATCGACTCGCTCGGGTGAATACGTGCAAGTCGGCGCACGTTCGTTGAGCGGTGTTCCCAGGCATTCCAAGCTTGGTCGGCATGGAACTCATGGAACCCATGCACCGGGAGCGGGTGCTCAACTCCGCTTCTTCCACCCACGCCCTCTGGGCGATGCGTCTCGTCACCGACCGCTTGCCGGTTACCCCCGCCCCCTACGCATCCGTCACCCTCGACGCCACCACCCAGACCGCCCGCTACACCGACGCCCTCGGCAAGGTGGTCGAGATGGGCAAGCACGGGACGTCCCGGACGAGCAGTACGGCGTCCGTTTCGGGCGGCGGGGACGGGCAGCAGCCGCAGCCTCAGTCTCAGGACGACACGACGACCGACTACGAGTCGGACTGAACGATGACACGTACCGTTCTGGTGCTCACCGCCCTGGAAGACGTGACCGCGGACTGGGTCATCGCCGCGCTGAATGAGCGCGAGGTTCCTGTGGTGAGGGCCGACCCGGCCGACATCGGCCGACGGCTGACCTTCGGGTTCCGAATCGGGGCCGGTGAGCCTGCCTGGAGTGGGCCGCTGCGTACGGAGAGCCGGGAGGTGGACCTGGGGGAGATCGGAGCCGTCTACTACCGACGCCCCACCCCTTACCTGGACCGGTTCGTACAGCTGCCGCGACAGCAGCGGCAATTCGCGGCGGCCGAGGCGAGGCACGGGCTCGGGGGTGTCCTGCGGAGTCTGCGTTCCGTCCGGTACGTCAACCATCCGGCGGCTGTGGCCCGCGCGGAGTTCAAGCCGGGGCAGCTGCAAGCCTTCACCGAACTGGGATTGCGGATTCCGGCGACGCTTGTCACCAACGATGCCGTGGCAGCGAAGGAGTTCGCCGAGGCGCAGCCGTCCGTCGTCTGCAAGTCCTTTCGCGGGCTGCCGCCCGGTGAGGACGGCCGTGCGGGGGCTATCTGGACTCAGCGTGTCCAGTCGGAGGACTTCGACGACTCGCTCTCGGTGACGGCTCATCTGTTCCAGGCCGAGGTTCCGAAAAGCAGCGACGCACGGATCACCGTGGTCGGTCGGCGCGTCTTCGCCCAGCGGATCACTTCCCCGGGCGGTGCAGTCGACTGGCGGTGCGGGGACTGGAGCGATCTGGTTCACGCGCCCGTCGTCGTGCCCTCGGTCGTCGAAGCCGCCCTGCACGGCTACCTGGCCGCTTCCGGGCTGGCTTTCGGGTGCTTCGACTTCGCGCTCACAGGTGACGGAAGCGCTCCGGAGAACTGGTACGCGATCGAGTGCAATCCCAACGGTCAGTGGGGCTGGCTTCCGGACGCCCCCGCGATCACTGAGGCCTTCGCCGACATTCTGAGCACGGAAGGGACTGGCAGCTCATGACTCTGCCCACAGACCTCGCCAACGACGCGGGGGCGCTGCGCGCGGCGATGGTGAAGGGCCTCACCGATGCCGGGGAACCGGTCCACCCGGACTGGCTCGCGGCCGCGGGGAAGGTGCCCCGCCACGCCTTCGTGCCCGGCTTCTACCTCCCGGCCGACGAACCGGACGTACACGGGCTGACGGTGTGGGAGCCGGTGACGTCCGAGCTCGACTACGGCCGCTGGCTCGCGGCCTCGTACTCGGACGCCACGCTGGTCACGCAGTTCGACGGGGAGGAGACCGACTGGGAACAGCCGGCCGTACGGCATGGAGGAGCGCCCACGTCGTCGTCGACGCTCCCCTCGCTCGTGCTGCGTATGTGGTCGGACGCCGATGTCCGCGAAGGGCACACGGTTCTGGAGGTCGGAACGGGAACCGGATACTCGACGGCGCTGGCCTGTGAACGGCTGGGCTCGTCGCACGTGACCAGCGTCGAGGTCGATCCCGCGAGGCTGGCAGGGGCCGCCGACGCCCTGTACGGCTGTGGCTACACGCCGACGCTCGCCCGGGCCGACGGGCTGTACGGGTACTGGCCCGAGGCCTGGTTCGACCGGATCGTGGCCGCCTGCTCCTTCCGGTCCGTGCCGCCCGCTCTGCTCCGGCAGGCGCGTCCCGGCGGGAAGATCCTGCTGCCCCTGTCGGGGTGGCTCTACGGCAACGCCCGCGTCCTGCTCACCGTCGCCGGGGACGGGACCGCCGAGGGGCCCCTGCTGCCCGGGACCATCTCCTTCATGCCCGCCCGGAGCGATGCGGCACCGGCGTACGGGAATCCCGCGGACTGGGTCGCGGGGCTCGACGAGGAGCGGTCCCGGTCCGCGCGGCACGCACCGGAGCGGCTCACGGCTGCGACCGAGGAGGCCTTCCACCTGCGGTTCCTCGCCCAGAGTGCCGTACCGGACGCGCAGATGGTCACCATCGACGGGGTGCTGCATCTGATCGACGTGGTCTCCGGGTCCGTCGCCACGCTCACTCCCGAGGGTGGGGACTGGCGTGTCCGGGAGGGCGGCCCGCTCAAGGTGTGGAGCCGGGTCGAGGACTTCATCGACGCCTTCGACGCGGCGGGACGGCCCGGGCCGGAGACGTACACCCTGCGGGTGGACGGCGACGGACAGCGGCTGCTGCACGCACAGGTGCCGCGGCTGCGACTGCCCCGAGGGTACTGATCGGCAGGGAAGGGCCCCGCACGGAGCCGGGAGCTCGAGGCTTGGGGGCTCATGTGCGGGGCCGCTCACAGGGTGCGGGCCGTCAGACCGCCGTCAGGTCGAACGTGCCCGTGCCGTCCTGCCGGCCGCTGGAGTACTGGCGTATGAACTCCCCGTCCGCGTACCGGTCGTAGCCCATCATGGAACCGGTGTACTTGTTCTGGACACCGATCTTCGAGCTGCCGGGTACATCACGGTAGATGTAGAACCGCTGGAGGTCGTCCTCCGCGCAGGGGACCGTCATCAGGACCGCTCGTTCGGTGGACGCGCTCTGCTCGGCGATGGTCGCGCAACCGCCGTTGCCCCAGTTCCACAGGGGCGCCTCGATGACCCCGTCGCGCTCTGTCACGTTGCACAGGCGCCAGTTGTCCAGGTGGGCGCTGAAGATCGACGAGGGACGCAGCCGGACACCGTCGTCCGCCAGGAGCGGGGCTCCCCAGGACAGGGGCTTGCCGGGTACGGCGATCTTGTAGGCCTCGGCCGAGCAGTCGAGAGCGGCCCGCGCGCTGTGCGCGGTGGCCGTGGGCTGTTCGGCGGAGGTGCCGGTGGTGGGAGCCGGGTCCGGCGCGGGCGGGCGAGCCTGCTTCTGCTGCGCCGTCGGCGCGACCGCGCCCGCCGGGTGGTCTGCCTTCGCGGCGGCCGAGCCGCAGTCGAGGAGGGCTTGTGCCTTGGCCATGATGCTGTCGGCGGGCACGCTGTCCTGGCAGCGCACCGCGCCCTCCTCAAGGGTGGTGAAGGTGGTGAAGCTGCCGCCGCCGGGTCCCTCGGTCCACTCCAGCGCCCAGCTTCCGTCGTCCTGTTGGGCGCGGTTGCAGTTGAGGCTTCCGTACGTGCCGGTGACCTTCTTGGTGCCCTTGTAGAAGCCGTAGTAGCCCGGCTGGGTCAGGTTCCAGGTGACCGAGTTCGACTCGTTGCTGGTGGAGGCGTACTCGAGCATCACGTTCAGACCGACGGTCGCGCTGACGTTGCTGAGCGCCTCGACGGCGAAACTGGTCTCGATCGTGTCGTTGAGGCCGACGGAGACCTTGATGACCGTCGTGGTGTCGGTGCTGACGGTCTGCTCACCGGTAGTGCCCTCGGTGACGTACCAGCCCTTGAAGTGAGTGATGGTCGGCGACACTTCGGTGGTCTTGATGTACGGGTGGCGGGTGCCGAGGTCGGTCGCCGTACAGCTGTCGCCGGGCCGGGGCAGCGTCGTGTCGGTGGGTGCCGCGGCGGCCGGTGAGGCGGCGAGGGTCAGGGCGGTGATCGCCCCGGTGGCCGCGGTGGCGGTCACCGCTGTGAGTGATCTGGTGATGCGACTGACGGGTCGTGTGGAGCGCATCGTTGCCTGTTCCCCCCTGGTCGAGTGGGTTCGGTCGAGGGTGAATGTAGCGGCCACACAGGGTGGTGGTGTGAGGCCCGAACTGGCCACGAATGATCACGGAGGGGCCCGTTCCGGCCCTGGCGGGGTCGTTGCCGGAGGTCGGAGGTCTGAGGCACAAGATCGGACAGGGCCGCATGAGCGTGAGCGGGGTCAGAGTCGAACCCAGCTGACATGTGGCGCAGGCCACAGTCGCTTCGGCGATGATCCAGCCCGTTCAACAAGGTCGTTCATGCGTAACTACGGGGTGACAGTCACGAAGGAGTCGAGTCATGCGGAAGATCATCCACTTCGTCCACACTTCGCTGGACGGCAACATCGAAGGCCCGAACGGCGACTTCGACTGGCCGGTCATGGGGACGGAGCTGTCCGCGTACTCGTTCGGTCTGCTGGAGCGGGCCGACACCCTCCTGTACGGCCGCCCGGTCTGGGAGATGATGGCCGGCTACTGGCCGAACGCGGAGTCCATGTCCGACGACCCGCACGACCTCAAGTTCGCCCCGGTCTGGCGCAGCAGCCCCAAGATCGTGTTCTCTCGCACGTTGACCGACCCCGGGCACGGCGCACGCGTGATCGGTGATGCGAACCTGGTCGAGGAGGTCACCGCGCTCAAGTCGGAGCCGGGGAAGGACATGGTGTTGATGGGCGGCTCCTCCCTCGCCGCCGGGCTCAGGGCCCATGGCCTGATCGACGAGCACCATGTCGTCGTGCATCCGGTTGTCCTCGGTGGCGGCAAGGCGCTCTTCCCCGAAACCGAGGAGCGACTCGACCTCCAGCTCCTCGACTCTCAGGTCTTCGACTCCCGGACCGTACTCCTGCGGTACCAGCCCGCCTCGAAGTGACGTCGTTCCCGGACCAAACAGGTACAGGCGGGGCTGTGCGTTCATCCGAGGTGTGGCCGGGGCATACCGCGAAGGTTTACCCCGCACCTAAGTCATCGGGTTGACGCGCCACCTGGGCCCGCTGCCTAGCATCTCCCCCTGTTCCGAGGCTCGTTCCGGACGACTTGACGGCGCGATCAGGAGGACCTGTGAAGAGCTCTGCAGGCAGGAAGCTGCTGTACGGCGCGGCAGCGGGCGGTGCGTTGATGCTCACCGTGGCCACCGCGGCACCCGCAACCGCACTCAACGAGGACGCATGCACGATGTACGGCTGTTACTCGAATGACGGCTGGGGGTCCGGCTTCGGTCGATGGGTACCCAACGGCGACAAGATGTGGGTGTGTGACCGCTCGGCGGACGGCTGGTCCGTCGTCGTCCAGGCCACCGTCCTGGGCAAGTCGGTCAGCAACAAATGGGTGACGACCGGAAACAACACCTGCGCCGAGCGGTCCTACGGGAACGTCACCGAGGGCTACGCCGTCAACTACATGACGTGCCTCGGCGACTACAGCGAACAGAAGATCGTTTGGTCCAGCTGCGGGACCGAGCAGTGGGGCCGGGCCTGATCGCCTGCGCCAGGTAGGACTGCCCGCTTCCCTGACGACGGCTGTTCAGCCCGGCACCCTATGGGATCGGATCCGCGCTTCCGCAGGGCCGCGGTTCTGGGCTGAGCTCGTGCCTCGCGGCTCCTGCGGAGAGAAGGCGCACTCATCGAGTGGTCGGCGTCGCACCCGTCGCGGCAAGGGACAGGTCCCAGAGCCGGGCGGCGCTGTCCGGGTCGGTGGCGTACGCGCGTACGCCGCCGTCGTCCATGGGGGTGCCGGGCGCGGAGGCACCTGCGACGTCGCAGTCCTCCAGGTAGAGGCCGCCGCGTCCGTCGAGGAGCGGGGATGTGGCGGCCCACAGGCCGGTGGCGGCACCCTGGGAGGGGGTTTTGAAGTCGGCGCCGATGAGCTTGCCGTGCTCGTCCACCCATCCGCGGTCGACCTGCTCCTGGAGCGTCATCTCCCGCTGGAGACCGGTGAGGATCTTGCCGGGGTGAAGGGCGAAGGCTCGGACGCCGTCGCCCTTCCCGAGGGCGTCGAGGTGCACGGCGAACAGGGCGTTGGCCGTCTTGGCCTGGCCGTAGGCCAGCCACTTGTCGTAGCCGGTGCGGAAGTGCGGATCGTGCCAGCGGATGTCGGTCAGGGCGTGTCCGGCGGAGCTGTTCACCACGACACGTGCTCCGTCCGCGGAGGCCAGGAGCGGATAGAGCTCGCAGGCGAGCGTGAAGTGCCCGAAGTGGTTGGCGGTGAGCTGGCCTTCCCATCCGGGACCGACCCGCAGCTCCGGTGTGGCCATGACTCCGGCGACGGCCATCAGGAGGTCGAGCCGGGCGATACGGTCGCGGATGTGCGCGGCGGCTGAACGGACGCTGCCGAGGTCGGTCAGGTCCATGGGGACGACGTCGCTGCCCTTCACGTCCTTCAGCGCGGTGCGGGCGATTTCGGGGCGGCGGGCGGGAACGATGACGCGGGCCCCGGCGGCCGTCAGAGCCCGGGTGCTCTCCAGGCCGAGTCCGGAGTAGCCCCCGGTCACCACAGCGGTCACGCCCGAGAGGTCGCGGCCGGACATGACCTCCTGGGCGGTGGTGGCGGCGGAGAAGGGCGAGTTGAGCGGCTGCTGGTCGATGCTGGTCATGGCGCCGACGCTACGATCTGGAGCGAGGTCTAGATCAAGTGGTCCAGGGGGAGCGGCATGACGAGCGCCGAGGCGGCCGTGCAGTCGCTGAGCATCGGGGCGGTGGCAGAGCGGACCGGACTGAGCGTGCACGCGCTGCGCTTCTACGAGCGCGAGGGGCTGCTCGTCGGGCCGGTCCGGCGCACTTCGGGCGGAAGCCGGCGGTACACGTCCCTCGACGTCGAGTGGCTGTTGGTCTGTGTCAAGCTCCGCGAGTCCGGCATGCCGATCGCCGACCTCAAGCAGTTCGCCGGACTGGTACGGCAGGGGCCGGGCAACGAGGCGGAACGCCTGCGGTTGCTCGACGCCCATCAACGGCGCGTCGACGCACAGATCGAGGCGCTGCAGGAGTGCCGGGCCGTCATCGCCTGGAAGGTCGGTGTCTACGCCGAGCACCTCGCCCGGGGCGAGGCCGGTGGGCTGTGGGATCCGACGGCCTGAGGCGGACGTGGACAGTTCCATCACGTACCCCCGGATCGATCCGTGGCCGTCGCGCGCCGCCCGATGAACTTGGGGCGGCCGTCGGCTTTCGCTTGAGCAACCAACGTGTCGCCGCATGGGAGATCGGAAATCGGATGTCGCCCGAGCAGGCCACCGTGCCAGGATCCGCGCATGTCAGTCCGATACCCACGCCCCCTGCGCCCCGGTGACCGTGTCGGCGTGACCGCTCCCTCGAGCGGTGTCCCTAAGGGCATGCGTGACCGGCTCCAGGTCGCCGTCCGTGATGTGCGGGCACGTGGGTACGAGGTCGTCGTCGGGGAGTGCATGGACGGCTCGGGGCACGTGAGCGCCCCGGCAGCGGACCGGGCACGGGAACTGATGGCGATGCTGACCGACCCCACCGTCCGGGCGGTCGTGCCGCCGTGGGGCGGAGAGACCGCGATCGACCTGGTTCCGCTGCTCGACTGGGAGCGACTGCGTGAGACGGAGCCGACCTGGCTCGTCGGGTTCTCCGACATCTCGAGCCTGATGACCCCGCCGACCCTGCTCACCGGGACGGCGACCCTCCACGGCAACAACCTCATGGACACGCCCTACCGCGTCCCCGAGGGACTGTCGTCGTGGCTCGACGTCGTCACCGCACCCGCGGGCCACCGGTTCACGCAGTACCCGCCCGGTCGCCACCGGACCACGGGCTTCGACGACTTCGTCGGCCATCCTGAGATACGTGAGTACACGCTGGACGCCGTCGGCACGTGGACCCGGCTCGACGGCACCGGTGACGTGGAGGCCGAGGGAAGACTGATCGGGGGCTGTGTCGAGGCGCTGTGCAACCTCGCGGGGACGAGTTACCTCGATACCGCCGCCTTCGCACGCGACGAGTCCCCTGACGGGCTCATCGTGTACGTGGAGGACGCGGGCAGTGACGTATTCACGATCTGCCGGAACCTCCACGGCATGAGGATCGCCGGGTTCTTCGACCGCGCGAACGCGGTCGTCGTCGGCCGCAGCGGCGCAGCGGGCCACAGCTCCCTCAGCCACCATGAGGCCGTCCTCGACGCGCTCGGCTCCCTGAACGTGCCGATCATCGCCGACGTCGAGTGCGGCCACATTCCGCCCTACATGCCGATCGTCAACGGGGCAATCGGCCGGATCGTCCACACGTCGGGCCGCAGCGAACTGACGCAGACCTTGGGCTGACGCACGGCGGTGCGACCTGCTGAGGGTCCAGGCAACCTCCGTCACGGGCTCGGTCGGTCCAGCTAGATCTGCTCTCGTTTTCCAACGGACAAGAGACGGTACGCATGGCGAACAACGCATTCCTGGTGATGGACGTCCAGCGGGACGTCGTGGCCATCGCCGACGATGGTTCCGGATATCTGCCGCGCCTGCGCAGGGCGATCGACGGTGCCCGGGCTGCCGGTATCCCCGTGATCTACGTGGTGATGGGCTTACGGCCCGGCGATCCCGTGGCCAGCCCTCGCAACAGGGTGATGGCCAATGTCCTGCGGGCCGGTCTGTTCACCGAGGGAGCACCTGGCACCGAGATCCATCACGATGTCGCGCCTCAGCAGGGCGACGTGGTGGTCACCAAAAGGCGGGGGAGCGCGTTCTCGGGCAGCGACCTCGACCTCGTGCTCAGGGCTCGCGACATCGACAGCCTTGTTCTCACCAACATCGCCACCAGCGCCGTAGTGCTCTCCACCCTGTGGCACGCCATCGACCTGGACTTCGGTCTCACCGTCCTGGCGGACGGCTGCCTCGACACCGACCCCGAGGTGCACCGGATGCTCACTGAGAAGCTGTTCCCGCAGTGGGCGGAGGTCGTCACCGTCGAGGACTGGGTCGAAGCCGTCGCACCGCGCTGACGGGAGGTCGAGGTCGTCCGAGCTCTGGCCGGCAGGGCAGGGCGCTACCGGAATCTCTGGGACGACGGGCTCGGGAGGGCGTGAGCCTGACCGAGCGTTTCATCGGCAGCCTTCGACCGAGCTACCGTCCACGCCGGCGAAGCCCTCCGGCGGACGCACGGTACTGCCCCGGCGTCACACCGACCCCCGCGCGGAAGGCACGGCTGAAGTCGGAGGCGCGTGGGAAGCCCCAGCGGGCGCCGATCGCGTGGACGGGGAGATCGTGCAGTGCCGGGTCGGCGAGGTCGCGACGGCAGCGCGCCAGGCGCCGCTCGCGGAGGAATCCGGCGACGGTCGTGCCCTGCTCCTGGAAGACACGCTGCAGGTACCGAAGCGAGATGCCGTGGGCGGAGGCCAAGGACGCGGGCGACAGGGCGGGGTCGGAGAGGTGCCGTTCCATGAAGGCGGTGATGACCGTGAAGTGGACGCTCCGTCTCGACTCCGGGCAGAGCCCCGGGTTCCGGTCGGTGTGCCGGGCCAGGAAAGCCGCGACCAGGTCGAGCGCCGTCTGCCCCAGCCGGGCCGTGTCACGGGGCGAGCAGTGGGGGTATTCGCGGGCGGCCTCCGTAAGGAATTGGAGAAGAACACGTCCGACACCGGATCCGCGAGTGGCTGAAAGCGGCACTGCCAGCAGATCCCGCATTCGCCGGGGGGAAATGCGAAGTGAACTCTTGGGAAACTGCAGAACAATCGATGTCGAAGTCCCGGGAGTCAGTGCGGATTGCGCGGCGAACGGCAGCGAACTGTCGTACAGAACCATTTCACCGGGTCTCAGCCGCGCCTGGTTGCGGGCCTGCTCGATCCCCTGCTCCCCGGACCGGACGACGGCCAGTTGGTAAAGCTCCGGGTCGCTCCGGCGGATGAGCTGCGGGGTGCGCTCCGACACAAGCGGACTGTACGACAGATCGGTCAGCTCACCGGCGCCCAGCGGCATGGTGGCGATACGGGCACGGAAGGCGTCCGGATCAACGAATCGGAAGCGCTGCGGCATCAACGCGTCCTTGGTCACCTCAACCCACGTGGACGTACGTTCTTTTCTAAGCGTTGTCCCGTAACTACTGATCGGTACTCGCGTCTGGTTACGTCAGCTGGGCGCCGTGCAGAGAGTTCGTAGCCGCTGATTCTCGGGTCGGCT